>PBIX01000104.1 GCA_002720975.1 Planctomycetota bacterium
GCCTTGCCGTCCCCATCGATGTCCTGCAAGACGGGCGAAGGATACATCTGGCCGGTAAAAGGACTGTCGGCGGTGAGCAGCGCTTCGGGTGGATCGAAGAGGTTGGTTTCGTCGTCACCAGGTGCACCGTGACTCCGCTCCGATGCGGCCTGGGGTGCGATACAGCAGGAAGTGACGAGTATGAGGACGGAGAGTTTCGGGTTCATGGCGTTCAGGATAGTGACTGAGAGCCCATCCGGGTCCCATGCGTCTTTCACAATTCGTACGGGACCCGCGCCAGGTCCCTCGCGGGGCGGTCTCATTTTCTACGTATCGAACGCCACCGCCTTCTGGGACAATCAGCAGGCCACCCGAATCGGGTCACACCTCCGGTCTACGCTCACCCCCCATCAACATGCATCCCTCCCTCATTGCGCTCGGTCTTCTGTTGACCGCCAGCGCACACACACAGACAACTCTTCCGTTTCCCGCGCACCTGATGCCCGACCAATCGGGGGACGAAGTGCTGGAGCTGACGCAGGATAGAGGCCTGCTCGCCGAGCTGGCCGAGCTCCATGCGATCACACTGGAGGGCGTGCACCTGCCCGTGGGATCCACGGTGACCCTGAAGCTGAAGCGACTAGGGTTCGATCCGCGCACGGTGGGCGTTCACGTGGATGGCCCGCGCGCGAGCTATGACCCGGGCGACCTGAGCCTCTGGGAAGGCGAAGTGCTGGGTGCGGAAGGGAGCCACGCCTACCTGGCTTTCTCCTCCTATGGATCGTATGGCTGGATCCACGATGGAGTGGACTACACACACGTCTCGTCCTTCGCTGCAGCAGACAACGACTGGTCCAAGGCGCTCATGCGCATGTACTCAAGTCGCGCCCTGGCCGCTGCGCCCGGGACCGGTGGCCCCGAGTGCCAGCTTGACAGCCTGCGGGGCGGCCCGCTGGGCTCCAGGATTCTGGACCCGACTACTGTCGGCCCCCCCACCTTTGGTGCAGCGACCAAGCTCGAGTGCAAGATGGCCGTTGAAACCGACCACCAGCTATTCAAGCTCTGGAATGACCTGACTGCGGAGCAGGCCTACGTCATGGCCCTCATCGGCGCGGTGTCCAACCGCTTCGAGCAGCAGGTGGAGGTGCGCCTCACCTTCCCCTACGTGCAGTTCTACACCAACATCCATGACCCCTGGACCAGCCAGGACACGGGCGGGGGAGCCGGGGACCTGCTGGGCGAGTTCCAGGCCGCCTGGGCAGGGCAGATCCCCGCTGGAGCCCATGTGGCGCACTTTCTGAGCGGCGCGGGACTGGGGGGCGGAGTGGCCTGGGTCGGCGTGCTGTGCAACACGACCTACGGGTTCGCGGTCAGCGGCAACATCAACGGCGGGACCTCGTTCCCCGTGACCCAAGGTTCGAACACATGGGATTTCTACGTCATGGCCCACGAGACGGGCCACAACTTCGGAACCCTGCACACCCACGATGGCTACTGCCCTCCCCTGGACGAGTGTGCCACCAACTGCAACGGGAACATCCAGTGCACCAACCAGGGCACCAACATGAGCTACTGCCACGGATGCAATGGAGGCATGAACAACATCACGACCTACTTCCACCCCACCGTGGTTGGCGTGATGCGCTCCTCCGCGGACGCGTCCTGCCTCCCGGACCTGGGCACGGGTACCCCCATCGTGCTCTTCGCCGATGACTTCGAGAGCGGGGGTCTGAACGCGGGCGGGTGGACGACGTCCAACAAGAAGGCTCAGGTCGTGACCGGTGCGAAGCACGACGGTCAGTACGGCGTCCGCATCCGGCGCAGCCGCTGGATCGAGAAAACCATCGACACCACGGGCTACAAGAACATCAACATCTCTTTGTGGCGCAAGACCAAGAACTACAACCCGGGGGAGCACCTGCGGATGCGCTGGCACAATGGTTCGCAGTGGCACACACTGGAAGACGCCACCAATCCCGGCTGGGCAACGCTCTCCTTCGACCTCAACCACACGGCCAACGACAACCCGCTCCTGCGGATGCGCTTCCGGTCTGTGGCCAACCAGGGCAACGAACGCGGGGACCTGGACGAGATCACCGTCACCGGAGAGTTCTGAAACGAGGAGCGAACCCTGGTGGACTGGGCCAGCCCGGTGCGGATAGGGTGCCTGCTCCTATGCGAGCTTCCCCCACACGAACGTCGCTTCAGCCCGACATGGCTCCTCCCGAAGGATCGGTGGAGCGCTGGTGCTGGGACTTCATCGGGAGCACCCGCCTGCAAGCCAAGCTCACCCCTCCGGCCACGCCCGACCTGACGGCGGACGGCTCTTGGGAACCAGAGCCGACCGAGAGGCGCCTGTGCATGCCTGGCCGACCACCAGAGCTGGATGTGGTCCCTCGCAGCCCGCGCACCCCCAGCGGCCTGCACCGCCCGGAGACACGCGTGCGCCTGGTGCACACGTTTCTCCACCACGAACTGCAAGCGGCGGAGCTCTTCGCCTGGGCCGTGCTCGCCTTCCCCTCTACGCCACGTGAATTCAGGGCTGGCGCGGTGCGCCTCTGCCTGGAAGAGCTGGGACACCTGCACCTGTACGCGGACTACCTCGCGAACCATGGAATCGCGGTAGGCGACTTCCCCGTACGTGATTGGTTCTGGGAGCGGGTCACCACTTGTCCAGACGCCCTGGCCTTTGTCGCCCTGCAGGGGCTGGGACTCGAAGGTTCTAATCTGGATCACTGTGCCCGTTTCTCCCAGGCGTTCGCGGAGGCCGGTGACGAACGGGGAGCCGCGATCATCAAGCAGATAGGGCACGATGAGGTGAGCCACGTAGCCTTCGCCCGTGAATGGTTCGAGCGGTTCTCCGGCAGGCCCCTCGACTACGAGCAATGGCGCCGTGTCCTGCCTGAACCTCTCACGCCGGCGCTCATGCAGGGGCGTCCCATGAACGACTCCGCACGTCGCGCGGCGGGGATGGATGATGACTTCTTGCAGGCTCTCGCCAACGCAGGGCCCACCACAAGGCGCCCATGAATCCCGGTGCACGCTGCTGGGTCCTGAACCTGGACGCCGAGCACGAACTGGAGACGGTGGGCGCCTATACGCCTTCGGCCCACATGCGCTCGGTCGTGGCGGCCCAACAACGCAAGTTGCTAGGCACCCTGCTCGGACCGGATGACATCCTGCTGACCGAGGCCAACCTGGACGGCTACACGGAATCGGGAGCACTGCGCGGACTGTCTGGCCTGGCCTGGTGCCCGACCCCCCGCGCTCTCTCGATGCTGGATGCAGTGGGCGCCATTCCAGAATCCGCGCCATCCGTGGACATTCTCCGACGGGTGAACGCGCGGCCCTTTGCCAGCGAAGTGCGTGCGCCACTGGTGGAAGCCAGTTTCGAGAAGCACTTGGCCACGGACCTGGATATGGCTCTGGAGAGGCTCGCACAACCCGCCCCGCTGGGCTGGTTGGTGCGGCGCACGTTCGGAGCTGCAGGGCGAGGACGACGCCGGCTGGCGATAGGCCAGCCCTCGGCCTCCGATCGGACCTGGCTCGTAGCAAGCCTGCGCCTGGGACCCCTTACCATTGAGCCCTGGGTCGAGATCGAAAGGGAGTACACACGCTCGGGGTGGGTGGAATCCGATGGTGCGGTGTTGATCGCCCCACCCTGCTTTCAAAAGACCAATAGAGAGGGAGCCTGGGAACATACCGATACCGCCGACCCGGACCTTGTACCCAGCGCAGACGATCAGCTCCTCCAGCAGGCTGTGGAACAGGCAGGCCGCGCGCTGGCGCGTGCCGGGTACTTTGGCGCTTTCGGGATCGATGCGTTCCGCCACAGAGTGCCGGGTGAGAGCCACCGCCCCCTGGTGCTCAACCCCATGAGCGAAATCAACGCGCGTTTCACCATGGACTGGTTCCAGGGGATGAGCGGACGCACGCCCCACCGCGCGACCGAGGGGCCGGGTGTGGCGACAACATGAGCGGATCCTCCGGGGTCCTCCCCAATGCCAGGGACTACACTCTGCTGCGGCCGCTCCGGCTCCCTGTCCCATGACCCGCTCCCCTCTGCTCCTGATCTTCGCCCTGGGCCTACAGGCCTGTGGCCAGCAAGAGACGTCGTCCGCCCAGCCGGACATCATCCTGCTGACGGTGGACACCCTGCGCACCGACAACGTCAGCGCCTACAACCCGAATAGCCGGGCGCGCACGACTCACATCGACTCCCTTGCGGCCGAGGGCATCCGCTTCGAGCGGGCCTACTCGCCCATTTCGGTCACCGGACCCGCCTTCTGTTCGATGCATACGGGCCGCCGGCCCGGGCTGCACAGGGTGGTGCTCAACATCTTCCGGGGCGGCACCCCCCTACCGAGCGACGTCTCCACCCTGGCACAGGCACTCAAGGCCCAGGGCTACAGCACCGGCGCCTTCGTGTCCGGCTTCACCCTGCGGCCAGAGCTCGGGCTGGATCGTGGTTTTGATACGTACGAGTGGCCCGAAGAACTACAACGTCCAAGTGAGGAAACGGCCGCCTCCGCAGTGCGTTGGCTACAAGGCCAGGAGGGGCCCGTCTTCCTGTGGTTCCACTCCTTCGACCCCCACGGGCCTCTGCGAAAGTGGCCCAACCCCAAGCCCCGACGCAACTGGGAGAGGAGCCCCGACAAGCTGGAGCGCATCGCCAGCTATCAGCGCATCGCAGGTATCAGCGACCCAACCTTCTACGCCGAGCGCTACGCAAGCGCGGTGGAATACGCCGACAAGCAGGTGGGCCAGCTGCTGGATGCCCTACGTCAAACGCAGCGCATGGACTCGGCGGTTATCGTCTTCAACGCCGATCATGGGGAGAGTTTCGACGAACGCGGCCTGTGGTTTGATCACGGCACGACGGCCTTCGAGGAGCAGCTGCACATCCCTCTCATCATCCGGCTGCCCGGAGCACAACGCGCCGGCGAAGTGCAGCCCGCCCTCGTCAGCCTGCAGGACGTGGCCCCAACCCTACTGCAGCTGATCGGTGCGCCGGCCCTCGAGGGTGCCGATGGCCGTACGGACATTCTCTCGGGTGGCGGGCATTCTGTATTGACCGGGGAAAGCAGCCACTGCAAGGAGGAGCAGGGCGAGGCCTGTGCCCCCACCGGTCATGCCGGCAAGATGTTTGTGGCCCGTGACGAAACCCGCGCCGTGGTGCGACGCAGCACGATTGCTGGCGTGATCTACGAGTACTACGACCGGATCGGCGACCCAGCCGAACGCAGCCCGCTCTCCAACCCCCCCCCCCCAGCCGATCTCAAGGCCCTGGTGGACGCCATGGCCGATGAACGCGCCCGCATGGACCTGACCGACCCTGGGTCCGGCGATGAAGATCTCTCCCCCGAAGAGGCCGCCGAACTCGAAGCCCTCAAGGCGCTGGGCTACGCGGACGGGGCCAGCGAAGAGGACTGACGGCGCGGGACGCCCCTGTCGGGCAGAGCAGCCTGCCCGGCAACCGTGATCGGATAGACTCCACCGCCTGCCACAAGGAGGCTCCCACCATGCTTGCCCTCGCCCTCGTCACCCTTCTGTCTGCCCCGCCACACCAAGACCCCATCCCCAGGATGCTCAAGACCATTGAGCCGGCGCGGCTCATGAGCACCGTTGAGACCCTTGTGGGGTTCGGAACCCGCCACTCGGCCTCGGATACGGAGTCCGAGAAGACTGGAATCGGCGCCGCACGGCGGTGGATACGGAGCGAGTTCAATGCAATCTCCAAAGCCACCGGGGGGCGGCTTGAGATCCACGAGCAGCACTTCACCGTCAACGCGCGGGGCCTCGGGGAAGTGGACATGGTCAACGTATACGGCTTCTTGCCTGGGACCGGAGTCGACCCGCAGGGACGCACTTACGTGGTCTCCGGTCACTACGACTCGCGCGCCGGAAGCGGCTCCGATTCCACCAGCCCTGCACCCGGCGCCGATGACGACGCCAGCGGCACGGCGGTGGTGCTCGAACTGGCACGGGTCATGAGCGCGGGCGAGTACGCGGCCAACCTGGTCTTCATCTGCGTGGCGGGCGAGGAGCAGGGCCTGTACGGAGCCAAGCACTTTGCCGAGTGGGCCCAGGAGACGGGTCTGCAGGTGGACGGCATGATCACCAATGACATCGTGGGCAACATCCACGGGGGCAACGGCATCGTGGACGACCGCACGGTACGCTGCTTCTCCGCCGCGGAGGGGTTGCACTCCACCTCACGCGAGCTGGCACGCTCCATCGGCGCCAGCGCGCGGCGCTACGTCCCCAAGGCCAACCTGCGGCTGATCTTTCGCCTGGATCGCTTCGGCCGCGGCGGCGACCACAAGCCGTTCCACGAGAGCGGCGTCCCGGCCGTGCGCCTCTCGGAGGCCAACGAGAACTACGAGCGCCAGCACCAGGACGTGCGGGAGAAGGACGGGGTGCACTACGGCGACGTGCCCGAGTGGGTGTCGGCCGACTACATGGCGCGCGTGGCGCGAGTCAACGCGGCCGCCCTGGCCGAGTGGGCCCTGGCCCCCCCCGCCCCCGACAGACTGTTCATGCGCGCGGCGGTCTCCTACGACACGCAGCTCTCCTGGGCACCGGTGGAGGATGCCTCCGTCGCCGGCTACGAGGTCGTCTGGCGTGACACCACGGCTCCGGACTGGGAGGAGGTGCGAGCCCAAGGCCCCGAGCCCAGCGTATTGCGCGTGCGCGGGCGCGAACAGACCATCGTGCGCGCCACCATCGAGGGCATCACCGCCGACGGCTGCTTCTTCGGCGTGCGCAGCGTGAGCAAGAGCGGTCACCGCAGCCGGGTCTGCTACCCGGACACCCCCTGAGCATTATCGCCGCACATCATGGCCTGGATCGACACCATCCCACCCGAGGACGCCTCCGAAGAGCTGCGCGAGCTCTACCGCCGCGTCACCGACCCCGGCACGGGACAGCTGGATCACATCATGCAGATCCACTCCCTGCACCCCGCAGGCCTGCGCGCGCACTTCGAGTTGTACCGCGCCGTGATGAAGGCCACGCCCGGCCTGTCCGCAGCCGAGCGCGAGATGATCGCCCTGGTGGTCAGCCGCGCCAACGACTGCCACTACTGAGTGCAGCACCACCGCCGCGGTCTGCGGCGCCTCCTGGATGACGAAGCTCTACTCACCGGGCTGGAGGCCGATCCCCTCCCTGAGGACTTCCCGCCCCGCCTTGGAGCCATGGTGAATTACGCCCTCAAGCTGACCCGCGATCCCGCATCGATGGAGCGCAAAGACGTGCAGGCCCTGGAGGATGCGGGCTTCGATCACGGAGCGGTCCTCGCCATCGCCGAGGTGACCGCCTACTACGCCTATGTCAACCGCATCGCCGACGGCCTGGGCGTGGAGCTCGAATCCGACTAGCCCCGGCGCAGGGCTTCCACGGCGGTCATGCGTGCGGCGCGGAAGGCGGGGATCGCGCCACCGAGCAGGCCCAGCATGATCGAGAAGACGATCGCCGTGCCCAGCACCTGAGGCGTGATGCGGAAGGCGAAGGCCACCTCGGTGAACGTGATCATGTTGGTGGTGCCGGTCTCGATACCGTTCAGGGGCAGGGTCAGAAGAATGCCCACCAGCCCGCCCAGCACACCGAGCACCAGGGACTCGAACAGGAACGACAGCAGGATGGAGATGGGACGGAAGCCCAGGCAGGCCAGGATGCCGATCTCATGGGTGCGCGCCGCCAGGGCCGCCTGCATGGTGGTGGTCGTCGTGAACACGGCGGCAATGCCCATGATCACCGCCAGGAACGCGCCCAAGCCAAGCAAGGTCGCGCTGATCACGCCGGTCTGGGATATGAGGTAGTCGGCCTCGGTCATGACCTTGGCCGGCACCTGGGGGTGGTTCTCCTGAGCCTCGATCAGAGCAGGCACATCCACGTCAGGCCGCAGCACCCCGATCACGCGGTTGTAGACCGAGCGCTGCAGGGCGTCGCCCATGCGCTCCAGGTCGCCCCAGATCTCGGAAGAGAAGGTGCCCTCGTCGGTGAAGGTGCCCACCACCGTGAAGGGCACGGTGTTGAGGCGGATGACCTCGCCCACCTGACAGCCGCGGATGCGTCGGGTGAGGTTCTCGCCCACGATGATCTCGTCCGCTCCCGGCTGGAACGTGCGGCCCTCCAGGATCTGGAGGTCATCGGCGCGGATGGTCATGGTCATGGGCTGCACCCCGCGCACGGGCACGTTGGTCTCACCCCCGCCGATCTTGAACAGGCGCACGGCCATGTAGTTCTCGGCTGAGGACATGGGTCGGCCGTCATCCGTCAGGGCGATCTCGGGGATGCTCTTGAGCAGAATGTCCGCGCTGGAGCGGGTGAAACCGCTCTGGTTCTCGGTGGTGGCTCCCGGTCGCAGAAAAACGGCCACGTCCGTGCGGCCGCCCTTCTCAAAGATCGTGACGAACCCCTGCTGCAGGGCCTGCACGCCGGAGATCACGGCCACGGTGGCGCCGATGGAGACCACGGTCAGCAGGGTCGTGCTGCGTCGAACCAGCAGGCTGCGCAGGTTGTAGCTGAAGGGAACGAGCTGCATCAGGCTCCCCTTCGGAAGGCGTCAACCGCCAGAAGTTTGCGCGTGGCCGCGGCAGGCAGAGCGCCGGACAGAAGACCGATGCCGAGGGACAGGGTGCAGGCGTTGGTGAGGATCTCCGAGGTCATCTCAAAGCCCGGGAACATGGTACCCAGGAGTTTCGCGATTTCAGGGGAGCTGAGTTGGGCCAACCCGATACCGAGCCCGCCGCCCACCACGCACAACAGAACGCCCTGGCCCAGCATGACCCCGAAGACGGCCCAGTCGGAAAAGCCCAGGGCCTTGAGGACGCCCATGTCGTGGCGCTGCTCACGCCCCGCCAACAACATGGTGTTGATCACCGCCAGCAGAATGGCCGCCAGCACGCCCCCACCGATGGTGGTCACAAAGAAGGGGATGTTGCCCACCATGGAGACGAACTGCGCGTTGAACTCCGCCTCCGTGGTGGTCTGGACGCGCTGTGGGCCGTTCTCGAACAGGCCGTCCACTTCAGCGGCGATATTGACCGGGTTCACGCCCTCCGCCAGATGGATGTAGATCACTCCCGAACCCGGAGGCCCACTGGCTGCGCCACCCTTCAGGCTCTCTTCCAGATACTCAAAGGGAAAGAAGATGGTGGTCTCGTCCCAGACGATGGACTCCAACTCGTAGATCCCGGCCACCTGGAACTCCCAGGGCGAGCCGTCCAGGCGCTGAAAAATAGTGCCGATGATGGGCACCGTGTCGCCCACCTTGAAGCCATAGCGGTCGGCGGTCTGGCGGCCGATGATGCAGGCCGTGCGCTCGGTGAGGAAGCGCTCGCGCGAGCCCTCGACGATTTTGAACTCGGGGTACATGCCCAGGAACTTCTCGGGGTCCACGCCGAACTGGCCGAAGAAGCTGGAGGGGTCCTGATAGTAGCCGCCGAACCACTGCAGCCGCGCCACGCTGTCCACGCCCTCCACGGCCTTTAACTTGCCCACGTAGGACGCGGGCAGGTTGACGAAGAGGCTCACCGCGGACTGCACGATCAGGCGGTCGCTGGTGGAGTTGCGCACCCCCGCGTCCAGGCTGACAACCAGGGCGCGCAGAACGCACAGCAAGAACACGGCAATGGCGAGCGAGCCCACGGTCAGGGCTGTACGCAGCTTGTGCCGCACCAGATTGCGGAAGATCAGGCGGATCGGCACGGTCAGGCGCCCTCTCCATCACTCTTCCAGCGGCCCTTGTCCAGGTGCACGCTGCGTTGGGCGCTGGCAGCGGCCAGCGGGTCGTGGGTCACGATGATCACGGTCTTGCCCAGCTCCTCGTTCAAGCGCGCCAGCAAGGCCATCACGCTGTCCGCGGAGGCGCGGTCCAGATCCCCGGTCGGCTCGTCGGCCAGGATCAGGGTCGGGTCGCTGACGATCGCGCGCGCAATGGCGACGCGCTGCTCTTGGCCGCCCGAGAGCTGACCGGGCCTGTGGCTGGCGCGGTCCGCCAGGCCCACCAGCTCCAGCGCGTGCGCAGCGTGCGCACGGCGCTCGGAGCGCGACAGGGGTGCGAGCAGCAGGGGCAGCTCCACGTTCTCCTGGGCGGAGAGCACGGGAATCAGATTGAAGCCCTGAAACACGATGCCCACATTGCCCGCCCGCCAGCGGGCCAGTTCGGGAGGCGTGAGATCCATCAGTTCCTCGCCGGCAACGCGGACCGAGCCCGACTCGGGCTTATCCAGGCCCCCGATCAGGTTGAGCAGCGTCGTCTTGCCCGACCCCGAAGGCCCCATGATCGCCACCCGCTCACCTTCGTCGATGTTGAAGTCCAGGGCGTCCAGGACAACCAAGCGCTCGCCACCCCGCGAGTAGGCCCGGGTCACATCCTTCAGATCCACTACCGTCCGTGTTGCCGTCGTGCTGCTCATATTCTGGTTTCCCTTAGCGGGCGACGCGTACGCGTTGTCCGTCTTCCATTTCGAGGGGAGGGATCACAACGATCTCCTCCTCGCCGGTCAGACCCGATTCGATGATGACCCGGTTGCCGCGCGTGGCTCCCACGGCCACGTCCTGCAGGCGCACTCGGCCGCGTTCCACAACGAATACCGCGCTCGTCTCCCCCTGCTTGACCAGGGCCGTGGACGGGACGAGAAGTACGAGCTTGACGGGCCCCTCCTGAGCAGCCGCTGCTTCACTCAGAAACACAACGCGGCACCCCATCTGGGGTCGCAGGCGTTCATCCAGGCTGTCGAAAGCCACGCGCACCTCCACGGTGGCCTTCTGCCGATCCGCGGCGGGCCAGATCCGGTCGATGCGGCCCGTGTAGGGCTCGTCGGGGAAGGCGTCGAGATAGATGCGCGCCGGTGCTCCGAGACGCACGGCGGCCAGGCTGGTCTCCGGCACCTCGGCCTGGGCCTCCAGGCTGCCGAAGTCCACCATGGTGGCCACCGAGCCACGAGCATTGGAGCCTCCTTGCGAGTTGGGCGAGACGACCTCCCCCACTTCGGCTTCCTTCGAGACCACGACGCCATCGAAGGGTGCCCGCACAAAGGTCTTCTCCAGGGAGGCCAGGGCCTGGGTCAGCTCGGATTCGCTGCTTTGGGCGCGTGCCTCGAATTCCGCCTGGGTGCGGCGGGCCACCTCGATGTCAGCCTGGGCCACCTCCAGGGTGGAGCGGGCGCCAGCGAGGAGAGCGTTGGCGCTGGTGGCCCGCGCTTCGGCTGCCCGTCGGTCGCGCACGGCCTCGTCGCGGCGCTCCACCTGCACAATCCCCTGGCGCAGGAGTTCTTCGTATCGGATCTCTGCCTCGCGAGCGAAGTCCAACTGGGCCTGGGCCTCCTCCAGCTGGGCTGCGGCGGATTCCACGCTTCCCCGCAGCCGTCCTTCATCGGCCGCAGCACGCGCTGTCGTAGCGGCGGCTCTCTCGGCTCCACGCCGGGCAACCTCTAGATCCGCCCGCGAGCGCCCCACGGCTGCATCCTGTTCCTCGTGATCAATGCGCGCCACGACATCTCCCGCCCGAACCCGCGTGCCCTCCACAACGTTGACCTCCACCAGCCGACCGGGTCGGTCCGCTGAGAGCGCCGCGCGTGTGCGCGCCACGATGTAGCCGTTGGCAGCGGCCCCTTCCGAGCCTGCGTCCTGGGAGGGACTGCGTCGCACGACACTTGTGACCTCCACCTCCACCAGGCGCAGTCGGTCCACCAGGTTCATCACGGGACGCTGGAAGAGCCAGCCCGCAATGATCAGTACGACCAGCCAGACGATACGACCCTGCCACGGACCCGACCGCTTGCGGGCTGACGGAGTGCGATCGATGCGCAGGGAGTGCAGGTCGGGGGTCTCGGACATGGGGCCAGAGGATAGCCGAGGGAGAGATGCATGCCAGCCGGGATTGCGTCAGACTGTCGTCATCGTGACAGCCCCAGATCAATGGGGCGGGACGCCCTCCTGGAAGTCCTCCTTGGGAATCCAGCGCACCAAGCGGCCCACGGTGAGGCCCTGGACCACGATGGAAAACACCACCACCACGTAGGTCATGGTGACGATCAGGTCCCTGGATGGCAGGTCCGCGGGCAAGGAGAGCGCCAGGGCCACGGAGATTCCTCCGCGCAGGCCGCCCCAGGTGAGGATCTTGACGGCGTGTGGGGTGAAGGGACGCCAGCGGCGCAGGAGGGAGACAGCCCCGCCCACCGCCAGGAAGCGCGCCAGCAGAACCAAAGGTATGGCCGCCAGCCCGGCCATGATGGAGCTCCCGCCCAAGGGGAGGATCAGAATCTCCATGCCGATGAAGACAAAGAGCACCACGTTCAGGATCTCGTCCACGAGCTCCCAGAACACATCCAACCGTTCGATGGTCAAGGAGGACATGGCAAGCCGCTTGCCCTGGTTGCCAATCATCAGTCCCGCCACCACGACCGCCAGAGGACCCGAGCTGTGCAAGGCAGCAGCCAAGGAGTAGAGGCCGGCGCACAGAGCCAGGGTCAACAGGACCTCCACCTGATACTGATCCACCTGACGCATCAGCTGGACGCAGATCCAGCCTGCCGCGAGGCCAAGCACCAGGCTCCCCCCCACCTCGCGCAAGAACAGCGAAGCCACTCCAGCCCCATCCAGTACACCGTGATCGCCGTGCCCTCCCACGGCCATGCCGGCAATGACAATAAACACAACGACCCCGATGCCATCGTTGAACAGGGACTCACCGGCGATCTTGGTCTCCAGGCTCTTGGGGGCGCTCGTCCCCTTGAGAATGGCGAGCACGGCGATGGGATCCGTTGGGGAGATCAAGGCTCCGAACACCAGGCACTCGATCCAACTTGCCTCAAGGCCAAGTACGGGGAGGGTCAGGTTGATAAGCCCCCCGACCAAGAACGTGGACACCAGCACGCCAACGGTGGCCAGGCCACCGATGATCCACTTGTGTTGATAGAGACGATCGATCTTTACGTGCAGGGCACCTGCGAATAGGAGAAAGGCCAGCAGCACGTCGAGCAGAGCATGGGCGAAGTCCATGCGCTCGAGAAGGTCGCGGGTGACCTCGCGCAGGGCGGGGGGGGCCACCAGCACCCCCAAGCTCGAAACCACCAGGGCAAGGACCATCACCCCTATGGTCGTTGGCAGGCCCAGGAAGCGGCAGTTCACCCAAGCCGTGAGAGCGGCAAAGACCAGCACCACGGAAAGAAGATCAAACAACTCCATGGGCGCGGAAGATAACGGACCGACGGGGTCGGGTGTCAGGCCTGATTCCCGCCCTTACCCATCTACCCTGAAGACGGGCACCCCCGCACGTGTTGAACCTCAGACCTACTGGCGCAGGATCCAAGCGAGGAACTGCCCCTCCAGGTCTTCCTTCGTGAGCTCGGCACTCGATAGGGGCACGCCGTAGAGGCCCTTGAGCGCCTCCTCCAGGTCCTCCTTGGTGCCTGCCAGATGAACGAGCAGCTGGGAGAAGACCTGTTCTGCGTCCTTGGCGCGTTCGCTGTGCAGCCAGTAGACAAAGGCCGTGCGGTAGGCGCGCAGGAGTTCTTTGTAGTCGCCTCGGAATGTCGACCCGGGCACAGGCATGTCCGCTGCGGCCAAGCCCAGGAATGGCGCTCGGACGATCTCATTGTGGCTGTCGGCGTCATTGCGCAATCGGAAGGTGCGCAGGCGATCGCGACTGTCCTTGTAGCCGTTCTTCTGGGCGGCGCCCAAGGGTCCGATGAAACGGTCTGCGCCGTAGTTGGATTCCTGCCTCCACCAACTGTCGGCTGAGATCGCAGGCAGCCAGCCGCCCTCGGACAGGCCACCGGGAACAAAGCGCTCGTAGGCCTCGGTGCGACGTGAGCGCAGGTCCCCATCCGCCCGCGTGCGACACTCACCAAACACATCTATCACCAGATTCACCGCCAGGGCACCGGCGAAAGACTCGGGCACCCGATCGCCGTAGTAGCTGTCCACCAGGGAGTTGGTTGCCAGCTGGGTCAACTGCTGCTCCATTCCTGTAGCGACGCGGGAGTTCATGGCTATTCCCGCAGACCAGTTGCTGGCTCCGGTCCCGAACTCCAGGGCCATGACCTTGTAGCGGTCCATGTAGAACTGGGTCCAGACAGCCACGTCATCCTGCCAGAAGCTCGATTTCAGGTCGGGGTATACCCAACCCGCCAGGGACACCCACTCGATGAAGGGCAGCCGGCGCGGAGTCATGATGATCGGCTCAGGCTTGTCCTCGCGGTCCAACCCCATGAACGCGCCCGTACCCATGGCCTCAGCCAGGCGAGCTGAGATTTCCCGTACTGAAGCCCGGGAGTTCAGACCCACGTAGAGGTCCGACGATTCATCGCTTTCCCAGCCCTCCATGCCTTTGACGAGCTTGGCAATCTGACTCCCCCGCACGCGCTTCATCCACTTTGAAAGTTCTTTGATGTCGCTACGGATGGAGTCAATCAACTCGGCATCCGCACTGGGCTCGACCCAATCCAGCCAGCGGTCCTGCAGAACGAGAACGCTGTCGCAGACCTTCTTGAAATTGTCTGCGTCGGGTAGCGAGCGGGCACTCTCCCTATCGAGCAGCAGCTCAAACAACCCCAGTCGAATACGGATGTAACCCTGATCGAGGAACTCCTCAGTGGAGAAGGTGTCAGGAGAGGCGTCGGCGCGTCCACTGCGCACGAGAACCTCCTTGACGAGCCGGTCATGAGGGATCGAGCTGAATGACCGCTGCCCAAGAGCAGAAGGCGTCCCCACCCAGAGGAGGGCAATAAGCAGAACGACCGCTTTCAGCGGTCGGCGAGCATCTATCGTGTCGTGCATCGTGTCGGTGAGCAGATCGGCAATGGTGCTGACGCTCGGGGAGAGGGGCACAGGATGCCAGAATGATCCGGCACTGCCCTCCCTGGGGTGGAGGTTTCACCTAATCGTCACGGATCGAGGTGCACGCCCCCCCACCCAGGACAGCCTGGAGGGCGACCTCGGCGCTGCCCTTGCGTTGGCCTATCACCCACCGAAGAGGGGCGGCGGCCTCCCCGGACTCCTCATCCTCGGTGCTCCAGGGCACCCGCAAGCGCGCCAGCCCGTCCGCAGCCACCACGGCCTCCCCCATCCAGACGAACTGGGCCTGCTGCCCGTTGAAGTTGCGCCGCACGCGCGCACGCAGGACCTGACCCGCGGATCCGCTCACCTCCAACACCGCCCCGGGTACCGTCTCCCATATCCACCCGGCGGATTGGCCATCGGACATCTCTTCGCCAAAGGCCACCAGACGTAGAAAACCCGGGTGAGGCCGACCCGGAACCTCATCCCCGTAGGCGCACGGGAGGAGCCGCCCCAGGAGGCTGTCCTCAGAGAACTCCGATCGGGAGTCGTCAGCCAAGACGCGCATCATCGTGTCCAGGTTGCGCATCCAATCGGACCCGATGAGAACATGGCGCACACGCCGCTCATGGCACAGGGCCTCGGCATCTTCATCGGAAGCAGCAGCCAGGAAGCGCCAAGGATCCACAAAGCTGTCACGGCCCAGGTACGAGCCGAAGTTCGTGGCCACGGTTGGCCGCCCGGCACCCCACTCGATCATGTGACCCAGATCCCACTGAGCGAGGACGGCTTCCTCATCGGTGCCGTGGGTTCCCAACCAGGCACAAAGCCCACGCAGTCCGCGCTCGCGTTCCACGGTGAGGGTCTGCGGAAAACGTGAGGCCGCAGTGGATCGCGACAAGGTGCTGGAAACCGTGGCGGTGTGAGTCACCAGCGGGAGAGCCAACGCGAGAGCCAGCAACGCATGAGGGAGGCGACGCGCTGGCAATGAACGCGTGAGGTGCCCCAACCAGACTCCGAGCAGAACGGCCATGGGTGCCGCGAGACCCTCGGCGAATCGCCGTTGAAAGAGGGCCATCAGCAGGTAAAGGAGAACAGCTGGTAGATAGGGCAGCAGGGCTCCGCCCGCGCGGCGCGCCCCGTGCCACCAGGCCAGGGGCAGGAGAACCACACCCCATCCCAACCAACGCGTCAGGGGCTCCAAGCCGCCGATGAGACCCCACCCCAGAGGTTGAGATTCGTGGATGCGACCCATGAAGCGGTTGGTGCCCGTGGCCCACCGCGCCCCCTCCGCCACGCTCTCGCCCAGCGGTCCCCAAGCCAAGACGAGGCCAGCCAGCCCAAGGAATGCGATCAATGCCCGAGGGTAGAGACGCAGTCCGGCTCCGTGCTCTTGGCTGTCCGGCTTCATGAGCCAGAGGGGCAGGCAGGCCAGAGCACCAACGCCGAGGAAGCCCACATGGAACCAGGACAGGTTGATGATCTCGAGCGCTCCCCAGGGGCTCGCGGCAGCATCGGGCCATATCACCAAAGCTGCGGCCAAATGGAAGACCGCGCCAAAGGCACCCAGACCTGGGAGCTCGCTCGGCTTGGCCCGGAACATGCGCCACAGGAGGGCCAGCTCCAACGTGCCTATGAGCAGGAGGGACGCCACCCATGAGGCGAGAGCCAATCCCGCCAAGACCCCGGCTATGACTCCGAACATGACCGAACGACGAACACGCAGCAGGCCTGAAGGCTCAAGCCCACGCGCGGCGAGCATGAGCCAGCTCAACTGAAGAAAGGAGACGAAGGCGTGATGGTCCCCGTTGCCCAATCGGGAGTAGCGCACGGACGCAAAACAGAAGGCATGGTAGAGACCAGCCAACAGGGCGGCGCGTGTTCCTCCCAGGTACCCAGCGGCCAAGGCCACCAACAAGCTGGTCAGAGCTCCCAGAACCCATGGCACGCTGGCGACGTGACGTTCGACGTACCGCGCCCGGGCACTCGCATCCGTCGGCGCCCATGGAGCGAGCACGGTGTGCAGGACGCGCGTGTACATGGCCGGCCAGGGAATGGGTGCCCCACCCTGCCCCTCGAACTCCGGGAAGGCCAACAGGGGATCGCGAACCTGGACCCGCCCCTCATCCGTCAAGGCGCGCTCCAGGCGGCGCATGTGGTAGTGGCTGTCGGGATCGGCGCTGAACCAGTCCGTGGTCAGGGTCGGGCTCGCAGACACCCGATAGCCGTTGGCCCCGCGCACCCACAGAGAAACGCAGTACACCAGGACCAGGGTCCCGATCAGAGCCGTGCGGGAGCTCCGCGCCGGGCTCATTGACGCTGGCGCAGGAAGTGCACGCACTCTCGGGCGACGCGCCCCAGGACCTCGCGCTGGTCTTCGCAACGCTGGACCCCATCGGGCAGCAGGTTCCAGCCGCGATCGTATACCTCGATGTCCTTGGCGGCGGAGTCCAGGGGAATCTGGATGATGCCCGAGTCTGTCCAGACTCCCACGTCTCCCCAAGCGCCCATGACTCGCGCGCGTTCAACGGCGGGGTCGAAGAGGCTCTGACCCAGAGAGTAGCCCCCACTCAGTGCCGGGTCGGCACCCAGGCACTCGAGCAGGGAGTTGGAGAGATCCACGTGACTGGTGGGACGATCCTCCTGGCCGGCTTCGATCCCTGGCCCCCGCATGTAGAAGGGAACCTCCATCTGCTCCGGGCTGAAGTTGCTGGTGTGGCCCCAGAATCCGTTCTCGCAGAACTCCTCGCCGTGGTCCCCGGTCACGACCACCAGGGTCTCCTCGGACAGGCCCGCCTGCTCGAGCGCGTCCAGGATCTGGGTCGCCGTACGATCCGCGTGCACGACGGAGTTCATGTAGGTGTTCTTGATCTTCTCGCGCAGGTCCACAAGCTCAGGCCCATCGGTGGTGATACCCAGCTCCACGTAGTTCAGCTTGTCGACGGTAGGTTGATGGGGGCCGCCCGGGTTGTAGTAGGGCTGGTGCGGCGCATCGAGCAATATGAAGCAGAAGAAGGGCTCCTCGTTGGACCGCTCCCCCACCCAGTCTGTGAAAGCCTGAGCCACGAAGCGGTCCTTCTTATAGGAGATGCGCGAGAGCTCCTCGCCCTCCTCATCCCTGAAGCGATCCACAACGTCCTCGTCCGCCATGCCCGACCAAGCCGTGGGACGGAACTCCGGGAAGTTCATGGAGGCCGCCGAGAACACGCGTCGCTCGTAGCCCTCCTCTCCAAGTGTGTCCATGAGCACTGGGCTAGCGTGCTCTGCCAGCGCCTTGAACCAATAGGAGCCGTGCAGGCCGTAGAGCATGCTGAACAGACCAAAGCGGGTTCCGTTGCCACCGGAGATGTGGTTCGTGAACACCCGTGCGTCCTGTGAGAAAGCATGCAGGCCCGGTGTCAGCTCCGGGTTGAACATGTCCCGCCGCCAAGAGTCGAGCACAACGATAAGAATGTTCGGGCGCGGGCCATCAGCCGGCAGGACAGGGCGCGCGTGGGGATAGTCCAGTTCCGCGGACTCGGGCATCACCTGCAAGAGAGGCGGCCCACCGGATTCGCCCTCCAAGAAACGTGAGAGGTTCGCACGGGGATAGAGAGGCAGGGGTCGGGCCGCCATCTTCAACTCCCAGTCGCCGGTCATATCCGCGGCCGCGTACACGCTCTTCTCCAAACCCACCACGGGCAACAAGAAGAGGAGCAGGACAACCCGCGGTTGCAGCAGCAAGCGGGTGCCAAGGCCCAAGGTCCTGCGCCGGATCAGGTCCGACAGGAACCAGCTCCAGCTCCAGTACAGCAGGCTCGCACCCACCAGGAAGATGAGGGCCACCGAGCCCCAAACCGGCAGGCCCAGGTGCACCGCGTCCGCCGAACCCGGGGTGAGGGCCACGTTGAGCACCGCTCCATCGAAGTGACGGCCCAGGATGCGCCAGATGATCGTGTCCGTGTAGAGCAGGGCGAGAAAGAAGATGCCGACGGCTGATTGAAGGAAACCGATCAAGCGCGGGCGCTCGACGCTGCGATGCAGGAGCCCAAAGATCAGCCCCACGGGCAGGGAGAGGATGGCCACCGAGGAGAGCAGGGCCAGCCCCACGTAGACACGGGTCCAGGGGGAGGAGTCCACGGGCAACCGATACAGCCATCCCGACCCGACGATGGCGCCAGCCAGGACACACAGAACCCAGAGCTGGAAGCTGGCCTGGGCAATCAACCTGCGGGTGGGATAGGGACCAGGAGTGGACACGGCGGGAATAGGAATTGCTAGGGCGCGGGCGGGCGGTGGAGCGGCGAGGATCCTCGGATGGGTGTCGCACTCCTATCCGAGTCAATGGGGGAGAATAGCGGCCCATTTCACAAAAAGCTCCCCCAGCCGCTAACTCGGGCCCCCCACCACGGTCCAGGGCCACGCCGGGCTTGCCTGTACGCCGCGGGGGCCGTATCTTCCGCGACCGATCCGCTCGCCGCCCGCGCGCGTGAGATCTTGGCCGGAGAGGTGGCAGAGCGGCTGAATGCGCCACATTGCTAATGTGGTGTCCCTTCACGGGGACCCCGGGTTCGAATCCCGGCCTCTCCGCCATTCCATGCACCCAACAACAACTCCCCACCACGCTCACCCCAGGCCGCTGGGATCCTGGCGACAGGTGCTTCCGAGTCTGCTGTGTGGAGCGTTTCTGCTCTGCGGCTGCCGCACCCGGCGCATCCTTGCCGTGGAGTCGGTCCCCCCCGGAGCATTGGTGCGCTTCGACGAGGAGATCATTGGGCACACGCCGCTGGAACATGAGTTCGTGCACTACGGCAAGCGCCGCCTGACCCTCTACCTGCCCGGTTACCACACCTGGTCGGAGCGCCTCGATCTCGACCCTCCCCTGCGGGCGCGTTTTCCCTTGGACGTGATCTGGGAGTTGATCATTCCCCTGGGTCGAACCGACCGCCGCCTCTACCACGTGGAACTGCAGAGGGACCGGGGAGAGGACGACGGCGACGATGTTCGAGTGGACATCTTCCTTGAGCGGGCCTGGGCGCGTCGAGAGGCTGCTGGCAAAGCCGACGAGAAACCAAACTCCAAACCCATCGACGGATGTCCGTAAAGCAGCGCTTCCAGAACTCCAAGGTGACAGTCATGGGGTTTGGCCTCTTCGGGGGCGGGGCATCGACGGCGCGCTGGTTGATAGAAGCCGGTGCGCGAGTGACGATCACAGACCTGCGCACGGCCGATAAGTTGGCGCCTTCCCTCGAAGCGTGGAACGCCGATCCACCTGGCGGCGCCCCTCCCGTCTGGGTCCTGGGAGAACACCGCGAGGAGGACTTCACCGGAGCCGATTGGGTTGTGGCCAATCCGGCCGTTCCCCCGGATCACGAGCTGCTCGTCGCCGCACGGGGTGCCGGGGCGAAAGTGACCTCCGAGATGGAGCTGTTCCTGGAATCCTGCGCGGCACGGCTGGTGCTCATCACCGGAACCCAGGGCAAGAGCTCCACCGCTCACATCCTGGCGGGACTCTTGGAACGCTCGGGCCATTCGGTGGTACTGGGAGGCAACATCGGTCATTCCCTCCTTGCTGAAGCGGCTGATCTGTCCGAGGACACCATCGCCGTGGTGGAGATCTCCTCCTACCAGCTGGAGGCCCTGTCCGAAGACGCCGGACGCGGGCGAGCGGAAGTGGTTGCCATCACCAACGTTCTGGCCGACCACCTCGAACGCCATGGGTCAGTGGCCGCCTACGAGCGGGCCAAGGCCCGCATCCTGGAGCAGCTGGGCCCCAAGGGGGTGGCCTTTCTGCCGGTGGGCCTGGTCGAACGCCCCCGCTATCGGGTCCCGGCCGACGGCTTCGTCCTCACCCACTCCCGCACGAGCGGAGACTGCCGGGTGGTCGAAGGCCGGTTCCGGGCCGACGACCTGGACCTGGGGGCCGTCAGTAATCTGGCTCTGCCCGGTTCGTTCCAGGTGGACAACGCCATCCTGGCCTTGGGCATGGCCAGCGAACTGATGTGCGAGGCCGATGATCTGGCCAGAAGCCTGGGCCAGATCAAGGGACTCGACCACCGCATGCAGTCACTGGGATGGATAGACGGCATTCACGTCATCGACAACGGAGTCTCGACCACCCCCGACTCCACCCTGGCCGCCCTGGCGAGCGTGTCGGAACCTTGCACCCTGATGCTCGGTGGCCAAGCCAAGGAGGGCTTGAGCTGGAACGAGCTGGTCCGCCAGATCAAGGCGCGTGGAACGCGGGTCGTGGCCTATGGCGCCTCGGCTCAACAGATTCACTGGACTCTTCTTCAAGAGGGTGCCGAAGCCTGGGTGGAGACCGACCTTGAACAGGCCACCCGCCGGGCACAGAACGAAACCGCCGAAGGGGGCACGCTGCTGTTCTCCCCCGCCTGCGCCTCCTTCGACGAGTTCCTGAACTTCAAGGAACGCTCCCGGGCTTTTCACTCCCACCTGCGGGGGTACAAGTGAAGCCCCTCCTCCAATGCGACGACACCGACCTGGAGCAGGTGCTGACCGGGCTGGCCCCCTACCTGCGCGGAACCCTGGAGAATGGTGTACGGCGGGCACTCTGGCTACACGCCGATCAGGTCCACCTGGAGCATGTCCTCGGCACCGCAGTCGGCGACGAAGACAGCGCCGCGGGGCAGGTGGTCGAGCACGCGTTTGCCGATCCCGAGACCCTGGACAGGGAGCTGTTGGCAATCTCGCCTGGAATGATGGTGGTGGGCGCCAAGGCCGTGCTGCCCTTCTCCTCGGAAGCACTCGCGGTCATGGGACGAGCCCGCTCCAGAGCCCTGGAACAGGCCCTGGAGCAACTGGGGTCGGCGGACCTGGCACGGGCCTGCGCCGAAGCCCTCCACGAGACTGTGCGGGAAGCCCTGGGCGAGCCCACCTGGTCCCAGGACCCGAGCGCCGAAAGCGCTGAAGACCTGTCGCGATTGGATCCGGAAGGACACCTCTTCCAGGGATTCTCGGTGACCGCCAAGCGCTCCCTCGTGCGCGCCTGCCGCAGCGCCCACAACAGACAGGAGCGTTCCATCACATCTATGGGCCTGCTCCTTGCCACCCTGGAGGAGGACCCGGCACTACGCACGTCCAGCGGCTGGAGTCCGGGGAAGATCCGGTCCGCCGCAGGCGGACAGACGCTCCCGGTTCCGGACCCACCGGATGGGCCCCTCACACCCTCTCCCGCTCTGGCTGCCCTGTTGGTGCGCCTGCCAAGCGGTGCCGATAGCCTCGACTTCCTGGCCGCCTCCCTGGCGGGCGCGGAGGCGGAACTTGCAGCCTGCTTCAGCCGTCACCGGATCACTCCAGATCTGGTGGAACGGGCGCGCGGTGCCTTTCGGGACCCACCGGAGGCCCCACCCGAGTCTGTGTATTGACGGACACGCCAGGGAGTCCTATAGAAGTAGATGTAGACCCGTCGTCACCGGCGGCACCCACTGCCCATGCTCTGCCCAAGCTGCAACAAGAACCTCGCGACGGTCCACGTCTATGAGATAGAGGACTTCGTCGGGCCCGGCGACAGCCGCAACAAGCTGGCGATTCACCACCTCTGTGAGGTCTGCGCTCAGGGTTCCGACCTTGCGACAGGCATGCCCGGTGGCCTGATGCAGACCATGGCAGGGAGCCAGCTGTGGAACCTGATCAAGGGCAGCCCGATCAAGGTGCAGGTCACGCACCAGGGCACAGCACCAAGTCTGACCTGTCCCGAATGCGGCATGACCCTGGTGGAGCTGCAGCGCAAGGGGCGAGTGGGCTGTGAACGCGACTACGAGGTGTTCGCCCAGTATCTCACCGAGGTGCTGGCTCGCATGCACGGAGCGGGCAAACACGTCGGTCGCCTGCCCGGAGTGGACGAGGCCGAGGCTTCGAACCAGGAACACCTGAGCGACCTGCGCCGGGCTCTGGAGCTGGCTATCCGTAAGGAGGACTACGAGCGCGCCGCTGATCTGCGGGACGAGTTGGCCCAGAGCGAGGACAGTCTCGAGCCCTTGGGGGGGTCCGAGGATCCGGCGTAGGACCCCGTTCGGGGTCCCGGGGAGTTGTCGAAAGCGCCCACGGGAGCAGGAACCCCTAGCCTCGGGGACCCAAAGAAGGCACTCTGGATGCCTTGGACGGACCCTTGAGAGGCCCTCCTGGGACCCCACCGGGGGGGTAAAAAGCCCCGCAAGGCCCAGAATGCCGAAACGGGAATAAACCTCCGGCCCCACAAGTCCGAAAGATAGCTATCCAGACCCCGGCAGCCCACCCTTCGACCCCACTCCGAATCCAACCATGTTTGATCGCTTCACGGACCGCGCCAAGAAGGTCATGAACCTCGCCCGCCAAGAGGCCCAGAGGTTCAATCACGAGTACCTCGGCACCGAACACGTCTTGCTGGGCCTTGTCCAAGAAGGAAGTGGAGTCGCAGCCAACGTCCTCAAGAACATGGGGATCGAGCTGGACAAGATCCGCATGGAGGTCGAGAAGATCGTCAAGACCGGCCCCTCCATGGTGACCATGGGTCAACTGCCCTTCACCCCGCGCGCCAAGAAGGTGCTCGAGCTGTCGATGGAAGAAGCCAGCAATCTGGGGCACAACTACATCGGCACCGAACACCTGCTGTTGGGCCTGATCAAGGAGAACCAGGGCATCGCCGCCCAGGTGCTCTTGAACCTGAGCGTGAAGCTCGAGGATGTGCGTGAAGAGGTGCTCGACTTCCTCGGAGCCGACGGCTCCGAAGAGGATGATGAGGATGGCGCCATCGGTACGGAAGAAGGCGCAGGTCCCGCGAGCAAGAGCAAGACTCCGGCCCTGGACTCCTTTGGACGCGACCTGACCGAGCTGGCAAGCGAGGGCAAGCTGGATGCGGTCATCGGACGCGCGGATGAGATCGAGCGCGTGATTCAGATCCTCTCGCGCCGCACAAAGAACAACCCCGTGCTGCTCGGTGAGCCGGGCGTGGGCAAGACGGCCATCGTCGAGGGGTTGGCACAGAACATCATCGAAGGCACCGTGCCTGAGATTCTGCGCGGCAAGCGTATCGTGGTTCTGGACCTGGCCCTGATGGTGGCCGGCACCAAGTACCGCGGTCAATTCGAGGAACGCATCAAGGCCGTGATGACGGAAGTGCGCCGCGTCCAGGATGTGGTGTTGTTCATTGACGAGCTCCACACCCTGGTGGGTGCGGGTGGCGCAGAAGGTGCCATCGATGCCTCCAACGTCCTCAAGCCCGCCCTGTCACGGGGCGAGATCCAGTGCATTGGCGCCACGACGCTCGACGAGTACCGCAAGCACATCGAGAAGGACGGCGCCCTTGAGCGACGCTTCCAGTCGGTCAACGTGGAACCCCCCACCCCTGAGCAGGCCGTCGCCATCTTGATGGGACTCCGCGATCGCTACGAGAGCCACCACCGCATCGCCTACACGGACGAGGCTCTGCGCATGGCCGTGGAGCTATCCACGCGCTACATCAACAACCGCTTCCTGCCCGACAAGGCCATTGACGTCATGGACGAAGCGGGTGCGCGCGTCCGCATCAAGTCCATGGTGCCCCCCCCGGACATGCGCGAGCTCTCTGATGAGATTTCGGGTCTGGAGCAGGAGAAGGACAACGCTGTTGCCGACCAGGACTTCGAGCTTGCCGCACAGAAACGCGACAAGGCCTACCAGCTGAAGAAGAAGAAAGAGGAGATCCAGACTGAGTGGCGTGAAGAGCAACAGCAGAAGGAACAGGTCGGTGAAGTCACCGCTGAGGTCATCCAGGAGACGGTCTCCAAGATGACCGGCGTGCCGCTCACCCGCCTTGAAAAAGGTGAGCGTGAGCGCCTGCTGCAGATGGAGAACGAGCTGGGCGCCGTGGTCATCCACCAGGAGCCCGCCATCGCCGCCATCGCACGCTCCGTGCGCCGCTCGCGCTCCGGCCTCAAGGATCCCAGCCGTCCCATGGGTTCGTTCCTGTTCCTGGGCCCCTCGGGCGTGGGCAAGACCTACCTCTGCAAGCAGCTGGCCCAGTTCATGTTCGGCGACCCGGACGCCGTCATCACCATGGACATGAGCGAGTACATGGAGAAGCACAACGCCTCGCGTCTGGTGGGAGCGCCCCCCGGCTACGTGGGTTACGAAGAGGGTGGCCAGCTGACCGAGAAGGTGCGCCGTCGCCCCTACTCCGTAGTGCTGCTCGACGAAATCGAGAAGGCCCACCCCGACGTGTTCAACATGCTCTTGCAGATCATGGAGGAGGGTCGTCTGACGGACTCCTTCGGGCGGCACGTGGACTTCCGCAACGTGATCCTGATCATGACCTCCAACCTCGGTTCACAGCAGATGAAGGCTGGCTCCCAATTGGGCTTCGGCCGGGTCCAGAAGACCGAGGTGAACGAGGATGACCGCCGCAAGAAGCTGACGGCGGACGTCATGGTCGAGGTGGAACGACACTTCCGCCCCGAATTCCTGAACCGTCTCGACGAGGCCATCGTGTTCAACCCGCTGACCCACGACGACCTGTCCCGCATCGTCCTCTTGCAACTCAGCGAAGTGCGTGAGCGCCTCAGCGAGCACTCCATCGAGCTGCAGTTGACACAGCCCGCGATCGATTTCCTGATCACCGAGGGCTTCCACGAGGACTATGGTGCGCGCCCCCTGCGGCGCGCCATCGAGCGCCACATCGAAGATCCGCTGGCCGAAAAACTGCTGCGCGGTGAGTTCGAGGACTCAAGCGGCATCTGGGCTGACAAGGCCACCAGCGAGAACTCCAAAGACGGCGAGGGCCTGGTTTTCACCCCCACCGAGCCCAGCACGCCTGAGCCCGTAGCGAGTGCCGACTGAGCCTCCCATCCCGGCCTGACTGAATAGGGCCCCGCTCCAGAACACTCTGGAGCGGGGCCCTCTCTTTGCTGGCCTGACCATGGCAACAATGCAGAGGTGAACCGTCACCTGTGGGGCTAGACTGGGTTAACCCCGGGAACTCCTCCACCCACTCCATCCTCTGGCCATGCCTAACCTCCTCCTTCGATTGCTCTGCTGTCCCCTCTTCGTGGCTCTGCTGCTCGCGGCCCCCGCCCGGTCACAGGACGAACCGGAACAAGCCCCCAAGGGACCGAGCCCTGAACAGATCGAGGCCGCCGTCAAGCAACTCGAGGTGGACCTTGGGTCCAAGGATGTCGCCGTACGTCTGCGGGCTGCCAAGGAAGCGCGCAAGACGTCCTGTGGGGAGGTTGCCAAGGCACTGGCGAAGCACGGATTGCGGGACAAGGAAATCAACGTGAAGCAGGCCGTGATCGACAGCCTCGGCCACATATTGGTTCCCGCTGGGCTGGAGGCACTCCTGGATCACGGCAATCGCGCCAAGCGAGAACTGGAGGATGACTCCACAACCCACACTCTCCTGATCAAGTCCATCGGACGCCACGATGCGGAAGATGCGATCCCCTATCTCACCAAGGATCTGTTCTCGGCAAGAGATCGGCGCGTCGTCCAGGCCCGTATCCTGTCCCTGGCCCGGGTACGGTCGATGGATTCGGTGGAGGCCCTGATATCCATGAGTCGCAAGGCCGGCGGTCGACGCGGGAACAGCCGCCATGGAAACGATCTTCGCCTCGCCCTATGCGTACTCACAGGCGTGGACAATGGTGCGCAGAGTTCCAAGTGGAACGACTGGTGGAACGACAACAAGAAAACCCTGGAGATATCCAAGGATCCTGCCCCCCTCCCCCGCTCCCTGGCCAAGCAGTGGGATCGCTACTGGGCAGACCCCAAGGAGAAGGTCGAAGAGGGTGAAGGCGAGGGAGACGAGTCCAAGGATCGCAAGCGCAAGGGAAAGTCGGAGAAGGAGAAAGGGGACAACTAGGGCCTCGCCCTCAGCTCCGTGGGACGTATCGAACCCGAGCGCTCCGATTTCGACCCCGAAGGCTTCGATGAAGGCGCGCGGGAAGCCGCATTCGCCGAAGGCATCAAGGCCTTTGACAGCGGTCAGTATCACGCCGCCCATGAGTGCTTCGAACGCTGCTGGCTCGCCAACGAAGGCGGCGACGCAGACTTCTACAAGGGACTGATACAAGCCTCCATCTGCATGTATCACCTGAGCCGCGGCAATCTGGACGGAGCACGATCCCTGAACGTTGGTGCACGGCGATTATTGGGGCCTTTCCTGCCCGAGCACCGAGGTCTGGATCTGGTCCGGTTCCTGGAGAAACTGTCGGGGCACGTACGTGGGTGAGAGCCTGCGGGCGGCTCACGGAACCCAAGCCCCTCAATCACCGGGCTCCCTTGCCTCAATCAAGAGGTCGTGTCGGCGCTTGCACGCATACGATCGGATCACCTCCAGCTCCTGTTCCTGACCATCGTCGTACTCGGTGATTTGAATAGTCTCGGTCTCCGTCGCGGTCAGCTGCAGGAGCAGTCTGCCGGGGCAATTGTCCGTCAAGTCCCATACAAGTAGTCCGCCGCCTTCCATGACTCTCTTGCTCTCGCACGAATTGAGTTCGCTGCGCTGGGACCCGGTGTCAGGGAGCATCAACTGCTCGCGGTGGCGGTCAGTGGCGTCCTCCAGAATCTCCAACTCCACTTCGAGGGCGATGGCGGCCAGACTGTGGCCGTCCACCTCCTCGATCTCCTTCAGGGTAGCTTTGACCTCGCCTTGAATATCAGCATGGCCCTGCTGCCGTGACCGGAGCCAGACTTTGTCGCCGTCGTTCGAATCGAATTCGACGGGCAGGTCCAGCCCCAGATCGAGAGCCGCTTCCAGGACCTGAGCGTCGATGTCCCACTCGTCTCCCACCTCCACGGGCCCGTCGGGAAGATAGGCGGTCCATGGAAACTCAGTCTGAAGGCCATCCAGGAGTTCGTCATCCGCGTTCTCCTCCTTCGGGAATCCGGCCACGAAACCATCCTCACCTCGGGTGAAGCGCACAGTCAGGTCGTTGAGTTCACTGTCGCCCGTACAGTCCTCTCGGTTGACGGTCTCCCCATCGAGGGTCCACGTAGCAGCCTTGAACTCCAGGGCGGTGTACCTCCGATCGAAGACCTGGCGCTCAGCATCCTCCATTTTCTGGGTGCCCTCCAAGAAGATCCCCCTACCCGAGACGGCAAATCGGATTGAGCCTTGCCATGCACCGGAGACTTCCTTGTCGCCCATCCGGTTGGTCTGCGCCTTCAACTCCTTGGAGAACTGTGTCTTCCACGCCGTGAGCCGCACCTGACGTGTTCGGTGCTCTAAGACCAGATCATGCTCTTCACCCATGGGGGCAAACAGGAACGTAAGTAGCAATAGAGTGGGCCGGCTCATGTGATCACCGCAGATAGCGTTGCACACGGCTCGTGTGTTGGCTATAGCGAAAATCTGTCCCCCTGCTTTCCCCGAAACCTCCACCCCGCACGCGCGTCTTGAGGGTGCCATGTCCGCACCGATCGAACGCCGAAGCCTCCTCCCTTTGCACCTCGCCCGGGGTGGTCCCTCCTGGCCCCGAATCCTGGACCAGATCCCCTCACCGCCAGAGGAGCTGTGGGTCCTGGGGAAAGCCGAGCTCCTGGGTCTGCAGCCCGCTATCGCCATCGTCGGGACACGCTCCCCCACCGAGTACGGTCGCGCCCAGGCCGAACGCTTCGGTGCGGGGCTGGCGCGAGCGGGCATGTGCGTGATCAGCGGCCTGGCGCGCGGGATCGACTCAGCCGCCCACCGGGGCGCCCTGGGTGTGGGTGGTCAGAGCCTCGCGGTGCTGGGGTCGGCGGTGGACATGCCCTGGCCCCGGGGACCGCTCACAGACCGTATGGCCCGGGAGGGACTGCTGATCTCCGAGTATCCCCCGGGCACGGGAGCACGGCGCCACCACTTCCCCATGCGCAATCGCCTGATCTCGGGCCTTGCGGATGCCGTCCTGGTGGTGGAGGCCGCCCACGCCTCTGGCTCGCTTATCACGGCACGCTGGGCGGCAGATCAGGGCCGGGACGTCTACGTGATTCCCGGCCGCGTCGATCACCCCATGGCACGGGGCTGCCTGCGCCTGATACGCGAGGGGGGCACGCCCGTGGGTTCACCCGAGCAGTTGTTGGAAGACCTCTACGGATTCCAGCTGGCCCCCAAGACCGGGAAGGTCACCCCCACGCCCCCTGGAGGAGGGGCCGGAGACCTGTTGCAGGCTCTGGAAGGGGAGACCCTCTGCGTGGATGAGCTCGCCCAGAGACTCGACCGCCGGGTCGACGGCACGCTTGGCCTGCTCGTGCAGCTGGAACTGGAGGGCTGGGTGCGTCGGGGGCCCGGAGGTCTGTACGGACTGCACCGACCGCTCCCGCAGGGGGAGAGCTAGTGCACCGATGCCAGGGTGTGCTCGCAAACGAGCATGACCCCCAGGACCAGGAGGCTCCCCAGGAAGAAGCGCAGGAGCCGGCGGGGCAGGATGGCCTTGGCCCGGGCATCGTCGGTCTCGCTGAACAGGGTACCGATGATGACAATGACAGACCCCGCGAAGAAGAACAGGAGCGCGTGAACACCAAGGTCTTTCATGTTGTGTGACCTCCTCCCTCCCCGGTTTCTGGGCCGTGCTCGGCATAGTGGAACGCATCAAGCATGACCAGCACGTTCAACATGCCGGCCACGCAACCCAGGACGACCCCCGCATCGGCATAGGCTATCTCGAAGCTCATGCGTGGATGGCCGAAGGCGAACTCTGTCACCAGCGCGGGCAGCCCGAGCATGAACTGTCCGGCCCAGTAGTAGAAATGCCGTTGGCGGTCCAGGTTGGATCCATCCCCCATGCAACATCCCACGGTGAACAGGCTGACCAGGAGCAAGGCGATGAGAATCCCTCGCCCGCGTCGGCCCTGCAGGTACTGGCCCAGACCGGGCAGGATCAATGAAGCGCCCGCTGCAATGCTCGGGCTGGGACCGGGCCCAAGACAGGGTTGCGTACGCCGCGCCCCGAGATGCGCCGAGCTGAGTACGAGCAGGTTGAGTACACCGCTGGTCGCCGTCAGGGTCGTGCCCAGATCCATGAGTGGCGGAAAGGGCCTCGGGTAGCCGATGCCATACCCGTAGTGACTCACCTGCACCAACAGGGCACCCAGGTTCCCGACCTCCGGCGTCAGCAGGCCCGCGTAAGAGCCGCGCATCTCCGGGGGCAGGTACTCCAGGAACATGCCACCTGAGAAGTAGAGGCCCAATGCGTACAGGACCTCGACGACCACGAAAGCCATCAGGCCGGTTCGCAGCCTGCCCAGGTAGACGTGTCCGGCTCCTGGCAGGAACCAGCCCAGGAGCAGTGCGACGGCAGGGCTACCCGGGGGTCGATTGGGGTTTGAGGCGGACATGGGTGGGGGGAGACTAGCAAGGTAGGGGAGGTCGCGGGAGGGCACAGGGACCCAGGACACTCCTGAACCGAGCCGGCACCTCGTTCCGAGGGCCCATGGGGTGCCGGAAGCGGCCCCGATCCAGGTACGATGCCCCCATGGCCCCCCACCAACACAGAATCACCGTGCGCTACGGCGAGACGGACCAGATGGGCTTCGCCCACCACGCGAACTACATGCTCTACCTGGAAGAGGCACGCACGGCCCTGATGGCCGCATCCGGCATGCCCTACGGGGAGCTGGAGGCGCGCGGGATCGGACTGCCCGTGCGCAAGGCGGACCTGCGCTATCGTGCCCCCGCCCGCTTCGAGGACGTGCTGGCCGTGGGTGTGTGGATCGAGCGGATCGGTCCAGCGTCCATCACCTTCGCCTACCGAATCGATCGACCGGCTGACGGGGTGCACATTGCCAGCGCGACAATGGAGTTGGCATCCATCGATCTGGAGAGCGGGGCGCTCCGTCCTCTGCCTGATGACCTACGCGCCAGCCTGGAGCGGACACGGGGGACGGATTGAGCCCGCCTCAGGACTTGGAATCCGAATCCGTGGTGTGGGCCAGCTCTTCGTCCTCACCCTGAGCGGACATCTGCAGGATCGGCGAGAGGCTGTACAGCAGACGATCCGCGCAGGTGGAGCAGGGGGCTTCCTGATCCAAGAGATCGTAGGACGGCTGATCGGGCAGGGTCTGCCCACAGGCAAAACAAACGATGGGAGCGGCAAGGCCCCGGGGCTCTTCACGGAGGGTCATGACACCCTTTCCATCGACCCGTGGGCCCCCAGGCCTTGAGTCGGCCCGATTTGAGGCTCTGAGGGGCCCCCCTGGACGGCCCTCTGGGCCTCGGGGACATAATCTACCGCCAGCGTTAGGTTTGTCCCCCGCTGGGATGGCCCCAAGGCCGATAAGGGTCTATCATCTGATGTAGAGAAGCCCGCGCCCACGACTGTTGTGGCCTGCGGGCGTGCTTTGGAATCAAATCCACACCAAATTGGTGCGTTATCCACGGCACGCCTCTCTCACACGCCATGCTCAAGCTCACCAAACGTACCGAATACGGGCTGATCGCCCTGATGCATCTCGCGGATCGGGGGGGTGAGGTCTTGAGCGTGCGATCCATCGGTGAGTACTACTCCATGCCCCAGAGGTTGCTGGCTCAGACGCTTCAGGATCTGTCCCACTCGGGCTTGGTGCAATCCCAGCGGGGAGCAGGTGGAGGCTACAGCCTCGCCCAGGCCCCGAACGCCATAACGATCGGCGCAGTGGTTCAGGCCCTCGAAGGCGAGCCCGGGCTGACCAGCTGCCATGAGCTACCGGCCATCGGGCAGGGCAGCGTTTGCGGGATCGAGTCCCTCTGCCCCATCCGCTCACCGCTCGACCGTATCCGTGACGGAATCTGGGCGCTCTTGCAAGGCACGACCCTGCAGTCACTCGCGGATTCCACCCTCACACCTCGTGAACTGTTCACTGTCCCCTCTGCCTCTCCCACAGAGGCGACCAAGTCATGAGCGCCCCCATCTACCTCGACTACCAGGCCACGACCCCGGTGGACCCGCGCGTGCTGGAGGAGATGCTCCCCTACTTCGGTGAGATCTATGGCAACGCGGCGAGTCGTAGCCACGCATTCGGGTGGCAGGCCGAGGAAGCCGTGGGTCAGGGACGGGAGCGCATTGCCCACCTGATCGGTGCCAGTGCCAAAGAGATCGTCTTCACCTCGGGTTCCACCGAAGGCATCAACCTGGCGATGAAGGGCGTCGCCCAGATGTACGGCTCCAAGGGCAAGCACATCATCACCAGCCAAGCCGAGCACAAGGCGGTCCTGGATACGGCCAAGCGCCTCGAGAAGGACGGTTTCGAGGTCACCTACCTGGCCCCCGATTCCACGGGCCGACACAGTGCCGAACAGGTGGCCGAAGCCCTGCGCGAGGACACGATCCTTGTGACCATCATGTGGGCCAATAACGAGATCGGCAGCATCAACCCCATCCGGGAGATCGGAGCCGTCTGCAAGGAGCGTGGAGTGCTGTTCTTTACGGACGGCACCCAGGCCGTGGGCAAGCTGCCCGTGGACGTCGAGGCGGACAACGTGGACCTCCTGTGTCTCTCTGGCCACAAGCTCTACGGGCCCAAGGGTGTCGGAGCCCTGTATGTGCGGCGCCGCAACCCTCGCGTACGGCTGGTGGCCCAGATGGACGGGGGCGGACACGAACGCGGGATGCGCTCGGGAACGCTCAACGTGCCGGCCATCGTCGGCCTGGGCAAGGCCTGCGAGCTGTGTGAGATCGATATGGACACCGACCGTGAACATGCCCTGTCCTTACGCACGCGCTTCGAGGAGAAGATCTTCGGAGCCTTGGACCACGTTCACCTGAACGGACATCCCGAGCACCGCCTGCCCGCCTGCTCCAACCTCTCCTTCGCCTACGTCGAGGGGGAGTCCATGATCATGGGCATCAGCAACCTGGCCGTCTCATCAGGCTCAGCCTGCACCTCGGCCAGCCTGGAGCCCAGCCACGTCCTGCAGTCCATGGGCGTGGGCGACGAGCTCTCCCATAGCTCCATTCGCTTCGGCTTCGGCCGTTTCACCTCGGAGGAAGACGTGGACGTGGCCACCGAGCAGGTGATCGCAGCCGTCAAGCGCCTACGCGAACTCTCCCCCCTGTACGAGATGGTCCAGGAGGGCGTGGACCTCTCCAAGATTCAATGGGACGCCCACTAGATACGGCGACCCAACGACCGGTAACCCAACCCACCACGAGATCTTCAAATGGCGTACAGCGACAAGGTCCTTGAGCACTACAACAACCCACGCAATGTGGGCTCGTTGGATAAGTCCGCGGACGACGTGGGCACCGGTGTTGTCGGCGCACCCGAGTGCGGGGACGTGATGAAACTACAGATCCAGGTCGAGGGCGACACGATTGTGGACGCCAAGTTCAAGACCTTCGGTTGCGGCTCGGCCATCGCCAGCTCCTCGCTGGCCACCGAGTGGCTCAAGGGCAGATCACTCGATGACGCCATGGCCATCAACAACACCGAAATCGTCCAAGAACTCTCCCTGCCCCCCGTGAAAATCCACTGCAGCGTCCTGGCCGAAGATGCCATCAAGGCCGCCATCAACGACTTCAAGAGCAAGCAGGGCACCGACCCGAGCCAAGCCTAGATCCATGTCTATCTCTCTTTCAGAAAGGGCCGTCAAGGAAGTCAAGCGCATCGTCGCGGAGCAGAACCTTCCCGAGGGCACGGGTCTACGGGTCGGCGTCAAAGGTGGGGGCTGCTCGGGCTTCAGCTACACGCTGGGGTTCGATGACAACCAGAACCCCACCGACCAGTTGAGCGAAGTCGACGGCGTTCAGATCATGTGCGACCCCAAGAGCTTCTTGTATTTGAACGGTACGGTCGTGGATTTTGAGGACAACCTCATGGGCCGCGGGTTCAAGTTCACCAATCCAAACGCCTCCAAGAGCTGCGGCTGCGGAGAGTCCTTCAGCGTCTAGGAGCCACGTCCCCTACCATGAGCGCCTGTCCTGATTGCGGCGCCGCACTGCAGACCCCCTTGGTCTGTGAAGGCTGCGGTGCCCTTCAAACCACCCAGGACAACCCATCCCCCTTCGAGGTGCTTGGGCTTGTTCGCGGATGGACCGTCGATCGCGCTGAACTGGGACGCAATCTGCTGCGCCTGACCCGCCTGACGCACCCCGACTTCCATGAAGCCCATGGAGAAGAAGCGCGGGATCTTGCGGAACGCAACACCGCCCTCGTGAACAGCGCCTACTCCACACTCAATGACGACGTCCTGCGCGCGGAGTGGCTGCTGGCCGACATGGGCGCGCCCTCTCCCGACGAGGAGCGGCAGATGCCCCAGCAGTTCTTGATGGAGGTTCTCGAGTGGAACGAAGTCCTTGAAGAGGTGCGCGTCGGGGGAACGGAACAGGACGACCACCGTCGCCTGGAGGGCTTGCGCACGGACCTGCAAGCCCAGCGTGCGATGAGCCTGAGTCAGTTGGGCCAACGACTGCAGGCCGCCGAACCGGGAGACCCGCAGACCTTGCGTCAAGAACTCAATACCGTGCGCTACCTGGACCGAACGCTGAACGAGCTGGACGAACTGGCCCTCGAAAAATCCTCGACAAGAGGCGACTGACCCCCACACACCCCATGGGCTACATCGAACTGGACGTTCTCGACGGTGCGCCGCGACGCATCGTGATTGGCATCGACCTCGGCACGACCAACTCCCTGGCGGCGCTCTGGGAGGACGATCGTCCGGTCATCCTGCGCCAGGAGGGAACGACGGGGATTGTGCCCTCGGTCATCAACTTCCCCGGCGAGGGGACGCCCCTCGTGGGCAAGCAGGCGCGGGCGCAGGCCGTGGTGGATCCCCAGCACACTCTCTTCAGCGTCAAGCGTCTCCTCGGCCGTGGACTCGCAGAGCTTAGGAGCGAACTTCAAGGCCTGCCCTACGCGATCTCCGAGAACGAGAACGGGGTCCTTGAGATTGAGATGCGAGGCCAGACCTACACGCCGCCCGAGTTGAGCGCGCTCATCCTGCGCGCCACCTGCGATGAAGCTTGCGCCGCTTTTGGGAACGCCGAGGTCGCGAGTGCCGTCATCACGGTTCCCGCCTACTTCGACGACGCACAACGTCAGGCCACGCGAGACGCAGCCCGCCTGGCCGGGATTGAGGTGTTGCGCATCGTCAACGAGCCCACGGCGGCCAGCCTGGCCTATGGCCTCGACCAGAAGGGCGAAGGCACCGTGGCGATCTACGATCTGGGAGGGGGCACGTTTGACGTCTCCATCCTCTCCATAGAGGAGGGCGTCTTCCGGGTCCTGGCCACGAACGGGGACACCCAGCTCGGCGGGGACGACTTCGATCGGGAGATCGTGGAGCTCATTCGCGAAGGCCTGGCCGGAGAACTCAGCGCGGAAGATCTGGCCGACCCTGCGTTCTTGCAAGCCGCTCGTCTGGCCGCCGAGAAGTGCAAGATCGCTCTGTCCTCGGACCCGCGACATGAAGTCCACCTGAGCTTGCCCGACTTGGGCCTCAACTGGCGGCACCGGGTCACGCGTGAGGAGTTTGAGGAGCGCATCTCACCCCTGGTGGACCGCACCCTGGACTGCTGTCGCCGTGCCATGGCCGATGCTGGGATCAAGCCCTCCGAGCTCGATGAGGTGGTCCTGGTGGGTGGCTCCACCCGAGTTCCCCTGGTGCGCGCCCGCACAGAGGAGTTCTTCGGCCGGCCCCCGCACACCGAACTCAATCCCGATGAGGTCGTCGCCCTCGGGGCGGCCGCCCAGGCCCAGGTTCTCATGGGCGGCACCCGCGACATCCTCCTGATGGACGTCACGCCCCTGTCCCTGGGGCTGGAGACCGTCGGCGGTGCAGTCTCCAAGCTGATCGAGCGCAACTCCACCGTGCCGTGCAGTGTGACCGAGGGTTTCACCACCTACGTCGATGGCCAGTCCGGTATCGACTTCAACATCGTCCAGGGGGAGAGGGAGATGGCAGCGGACTGTCGCTCTCTGGGCCGCTTCAAGTTGACAGGCCTCCCCCCCATGCCCGCGGGAATGGCCCGCGTGGCCGTGTGTTTTCACATCGACGCCAACGGGCTCCTGACGGTAACGGCGAAGGAGGACACCTCGGGAGTGCGAGCGGAGATCGAGGTCCTTCCAAGCCATGGTCTGAGCGAAGAAGACATGGAGACCATGCTGCAGGCGGGCTTCGACAACGCCGGCGAGGACTTTGATCGCCGCCGGGTCGCCGACCTCAAGGCTGAGATCGGAACGATGCTGTTGGCCGTCAAGAAGAACCAGACCGCCGCCGACGAGAAGCTCGACCCGGAGAGCCACAAGGATCTGACGGACGCCGCCGCGCGCGCGAACAAGGCCTGCGAGAGTGACGACCTGGATGAGATCCGTAGTGCTCGAGACGAGTTTGAGCAGGCGTCCCTACCTCTGGCCGCCGTACTGATGGACCACGTGGTCAAGGGCGCCATCCAGGGCAAGTCCCTGGACGAGGTCTAGGGAAGCGCTGGACCACCGGCCGGCAAGAAGCCCCTGGCACAGGCCAACTCCGCCGCCAGGAGCGCCCCACCCGCCGCCCCGCGCAGGGTGTTGTGGCTGAGGCAGACGAACTTCCATCCGAGGACCGGACACTCCTGGAGGCGGCCCACAACGCAGGCCATGCCCTTGTCCAGGTCACGGTGCAGCAAGGGCTGGGGAGCGCACTCATCGGGGAGATAGTGGACCGGACTCTCCGGTGCGCTCCACAGCCCCAGCGCCTGAGGCTCGGCGGAGAACTCCGCCCACGCACCAAGAATCTCCTCGCGCGTCGCTGAACGCTCAAGCTCCAGCGACACGCACTCGGTGTGCCCATCCTTGACGAAGACGCGATTGCATTGGGCGCTGACGGCCAGGTCCGCGTGCACGATGCAATCACCATCCAGGCGCCCCAGGATCTTGGCCGTCTCGCGCGACATCTTCTCCTCCTCGCCATCAATGTGCGGAAGCAGATTGCCCGGCTCTTCCATTCCATGCACGGGGCCGACTCCTGCGCCCGATAGGGCCTGCAGGGTGACGGCATGGACGCTTCTGATTCCGAACGCCCGATGCAGGGGGGCCAGGGCCAGAGCCAGACCCACCGTCGAACAGTTGGGACCGGCGATGATCCCGCCCTTCCAGGGTTGGTGTTTCAGCAGCTCCAGGTGATCGGCGTTGACCTCGGGAACCAGCAGTGGAACCCGTGGATCCATGCGGTGGCAGGCCGTGTTGGATACCACCAGCGCACCCGCCTCGGCCCATGCACGCTCCACGTCTTCGGCAACAGCCGCATCGAGGGCCGAGAAGACGAGAGGGATCCCGGGTCGCGGATCGACGTCGCCCACTGGGGTCTGGGCCAAAGATGCACCCAGGGGCACGTCCAGTGCCCAGGAAACGGCCTCACCGTAGGGCCGACCAGCACTGTCCTTCGATGCCCCCAGGGCCGCGATGTGGAAGCTGGGGTGGTCCCCGAGCAGCGAGACAAAGCGCTGTCCAACGCTGCCCGTGGCTCCTAGGACGGCAACGGGGATGGAATCAGGTGAGGGCATTGGTTTGGAGTCGAGAGCCAAGGCTCCCGGGGCACGTTTCAACCGAGCAGCGACTTGCCATCCATGCCCGCGGACAGGTCCATCCCCATCAGGCCGAGCAGGGTCGGTGCCACATCGGCAAGTACTCCGCGTTCGCGGATCTGCGACCCTACGAGGGCGTCGCCGCAGAAGACGACGGGAACCGGGTTCAGGGTGTGCGCGGTGTGCGGCTGGCCCGTGGTGGGATCCCACAGCTGTTCCGAGTTCCCGTGGTCGGCCGTGATAACGGTAGTGCCCCCGCGCTTGCGCACCTCCTCCACGATGGTCTTCAGACAGGCATCGACCTTTCCCACCGCGGCCGAGGCAGCATCGAAATCCCCTGTGTGACCGACCATGTCGGCATTGGCGAAGTTGATGATGTAGACGTCGGTCTCGTCCTCGGCCAGGGACTTGCAGATGGCGTCGGTCACGCCCTGGGCGCTCATCTCGGGCTGCAGGTCGTAGGTGGCCACCTTGGGGCTTGGGATGAGGATGCGCTCCTCCCCGGGGTAGGGTGCCTCTTCCCCGCCGGAGAAGAAGAAGGTCACGTGGGCGTACTTCTCGGTCTCGGCGATGCGCTTCTGGCGCAGGCCCGCCTGGCTGACCAGCTCTGGGAAGAGGCCCTCGAGAGATACCGGAGGGAAGCCCACCGCGAAGGGGAAGTCTTCACGGTAGCGTGTCATGGTCACGATCTCGGGCTGCACCCTCCGCTTGCGCTCGAAACCCTCAAAGGCCTCTGCGTGCAAGGCGTCGCAGATCTCACGCACACGATCGGAGCGGTAGTTGAAGACGATCAGGCCACTTCCGTCCTCGATGCGGCCCTGGTCGGGAGGACCGATCACGACCGGCTCCACGAACTCGTCGCCCACGTCCGCCGCGTGGGAATCGGAGATGGCCTGTGCGGCATTGTTGGCGCACGCTCCGATGCCCTGCACGAGGAGGTCGTAGGCGCGCTCCACACGCTCCCAACGCTTGTCGCGGTCCATGCACCAGTAGCGACCCACCACCGAGGCGATACGGCCCACCCCGGCGGCAGCCAGATCCGCTTCAACCCGCGCCAGGTGCTCAGGGCCCGAGCGCGGCGGCGTGTCGCGCCCATCGGTGATGGCGTGCACGAACACGGCGTCGGCGGGCATCCCACGCGCCGCTGCAAGGAGCAGGAGGTGACGCAGGTGCAGGTCGCTGGCATGCACGCCCGCATCCGAGACGAGGCCCAGCAGGTGCAGGGGTTTGCCCTCCCGCACGAGACGGTCGATGAGCTGGACGAAGGCGCCACACTGGGCAAACGAACCATCCTCAATGGCTGCGTTGATGCGAGTGACGTCCTGATTCACGACACGGCCAGCGCCCAGGTTGAGGTGGCCGACCTCGCTGTTCCCCATCACGCCCGTGGGCAGCCCCACTTCACGGCCACAGGTGGAGAGGAGCGCATGCGGGTAGCGCCCCAGCAGATCGTGGAAGTACGGCGCGTTCGCTGCGATGGCGTTCGACTCCGTCTCGGCCCGGTGCCCCCATCCATCAAGAATCACCAACAGCAGGGGCTGGGTCATGGGCGCCCTCCGGTCAGGCTTGTCTCGCAACCGTGCCCCTCTTCGCTCATACTGCGAGGATCGCTCGCCGCGGAGTGACATATCTCAAGAACGATGGTGAACCACATGGAATGCAAGCAACGCCCCATTCAGGCCGCGACTAGATCGGAAGTCTACACCCCGGGCCCTGACCCGATCGACCCCGCAATCCGGGGGGCTCCCCCGGAGGTCGTGCGTGCGGTTCTATTGACCCTGGCGCTGGTATTCACCTCCTGCCAGAACATCTTCACCCTGGACGACGACAAGGTCCTGGGTGCCGAGGCCTACGTTTCGTTGCTGTCAGAGGAGACGCTGGTGCCGCCGGGACCTACTACGGCTATGGTCAAGGGGGTCACGAACAGGCTTGTGGCAGCTGCGCGCATGGTGGACCCCCAGGTCGCCAACGTCTTCGATTGGGAGGTGAAGGTCATCCAGAACGACGAGGTGGTGAACGCCTTCTGCCTGCCTGGGGGCAAAATGGCGGTGTATACGGGCATCCTGCCCGTGGCCGGGGACGACACGGGCCTGGCCGTGGTCATGGGTCATGAGATAGCCCATGCCATTGAACGCCACGGTACGGAGGCCATGACCCGCCAGTACGGTGCGGAGGTTCTGATCCAGATTATCTTCGAGGGCACGGCCCAGGAGTGGGCAGGGCTTGGAAACAGCCTGCTGCAGTTGAGCTACGGCCGCGACGCCGAGTTGGAAGCGGACCGCAAGGGTCTGCTTTATATGGCGCGGGCCGGGTACGACCCGCGGGCCGCAGTGACTTTCTGGACGCGCATGGCAGACCTCGGTTCAGGAGCCCCCCCTGAGATCCTCTCCACACATCCCTCCAACGCTCATCGCATCAACCAGATCCGGTCCCTGCTCCCTGAGGTGGTCCCGATCTACGAGGCGAATCGGGCGAATACCCCCTAGTGCCACACTCGTAGATTGCTGACTGTAAGTAGTTTACCGAAAACGACTTAGAGTTTTTGTTCAACTCGGCTGGAGGATACTTTTCGGCGAAGGTTCTGGCATCGGAGTCACCCTCTAAGAGGATACTCCCGGACGCTGGGTCCCTCCCCCGCCGCCCATCGTCCCCCCTGTCTCTTGAAAGTCGCATTCACTACGCCGGAGATCTTCTCCCTGGTTCGCAGGACCAACCTCGCGGAGATTTCCGAGTTCCTACCAAAGACCCTGCACGCCCTGGGAGCGGACGTGCGTGTCTTCATGCCTCTGCATGGGGATCTTGCGGCTGAGAACATCCTGGACCTGGCGTTCGCGGGCGATGTGGTCATACCCGAGGACAAGGGAGAGCTGACCCTCAAGGTCTATACGGCCACGCTGCAGGGTACGAACCTGCCCTTGGTCATGTTCGACCACGCTGAGCTGTTCCGCAATCGGCACCCCTACGGTGACGACAATGGCCCCTATGCGGACAACTGGCGGCGCTACGCGGCCTTCGCCCGGGGCGTCCTGGCGTCCTTTGAACTGCTGCGCTTCTCGCCCAGCGTGATCCACTGCATGGACTGGACCTCGGGGCTGATTCCCCTGTTCCAGGAGCTTGAGTACCGTTCACAAGACCCCAAGCACCCGGCGGCCAAGGCTGGCACGTACTTCGCTCTGCACAACCTGGCCATGCAAGGGACATTCGAACGCGAGATCTTGCCCAAGATAGGGGTTCCCCTTGAGTACTTCCGCTCGGTGGATGGTTTGGAACTCGGGGGGCGCGTCAACTTCCTCAAGGCCGGCATCGAGTTCGCCACGATCGTCGGGACTCACTCTCCCAACCAGGCCCTGCGCCTACAGGCCGAGGAACGGGGGGATGGGCTCGACGAGTCTTTCAAGAGACGTAAGAAGGAGCTGGTGGGTGTCCTGACCGGCATCGACTACCGCGCCTGGGACCCGGGCACGGACATGCTCTTGGCCCAGCCCTACTCACTTGAAGAGGCGGACCCGCTGAAGGGTAAGCGCAAGTGCAAGGCCGCCCTGCAGGAGGGGCTGCGCCTTGCTGTGGAACCGCGTACGCCCGTTATCTCCATCATCGGTCGCTTCGACTCTGACAGCGGATTCGATCTCTTGGCTGAGGCCATCACCCCCATCCTGGAGCGCAGCACCCAGCTGGTCATGATGGGTCCGGGCCAACCCGAGGTGCTTGAACGCCTGCGCACGGTAGAGCAGACCTTCTCCAACTGCTGCCGCGTCCTTGAGGGCTACAACGTCAATACCGCCCACACCCTGATGGGCGGGTCGGACATTCTGCTCCTCCCCGGCCACTTCCATCCGTCCAATTCCCTGTGTGCCATCGCCATGCGCTACGGCACCGTGCCCATTGCATACGGCAGCAGCGGCCTGGAAGACACAATCACCGATATCCAGAAGGACCCCAAGAAGGGTTCCGGCCTGTTCTTCGATCACTATGGAGTTGGCAGTCTGCTCACGGCCCTTGATGCGGCCCGCAGCCTGTTCAAGAAGTCCAAGGACTGGAAGATGTTTGTTCGACGTTGCATGGAAGAGGACTTCTCCTGGCGAGAGAGCGCCAGGAACCATCTTCTCGCCTATCGACGAGTTACCCGCAGGGCACGTCCCGGCAAATGAACGACTCGCCCAGAACCGTAGTCGGGTTGGACCTGGGTGGCACACAAGTCAAGGGGGGCTTCGTCTTGGAAGGGGAACAGGGCACCCCCGACGTGGAGCAGACCTTGGCCCGGACGGTTGCCATGGACACGGACCTCGACGCGGGGGCGGACGATCTCCTGGACCGTCTCGCCGGCTTCGCACGAGAGCTCGGCTCGAATGGCCCCCTGGGTCTTGGCGTCCCTGGTGTGTTCGAAGAGCCGGGGGGCCGTCTGCTGCGTAGCGCCAACCTGAAGACTCTGGAGGGGTTGGACCTTGGAGCGGAGCTTGCCGACCGACTCGACCTCCCGCGCGAGCATGTGTGCGTGGACAATGACGCCAACGTGGCCACCTATGGAGAGCAATGGCTGGGCGCGGGGTCCGGCATCCAGGACCTGATCATGCTCACCCTGGGCACGGGTATCGGAAGTGGCCTCGTCATCGATGGACAGCTGTACAAGGGCCCCACCGGCAAGGCCGCAGAGGTGGGACACATGGTGGTGCGCAGCCTCCCGGCCAACGGATCCGAGGACCCCGACCTGCGCTGTGGCTGCGGCGCCTACGGCTGCCTTGAGCGGCTCGCCTCTGCCTCCGCAGCCATCCGACGGGCGGGTGCTGCCGGCCTGGACACGGACTTGAGCCAGCTGTGCGAGGTTGCGCGGGCACAACCCGGTCCGGAACGGGAGCTCCTGTTTGAGATCGGATTCGACCTGGGCGCGGGCCTGCTGGCCACGACAGCCGTCCTGGACGTGACCTGCTACGTCATTGGAGGGGGGTTCGGTCGCAGCCTGGACCTCTTGGAACCTGGCATCCACGCAGCCCTCGCCGAGCGCGACTACGGCCATGTTCCACCCCGGCTGCTGCCCGCCACCCTCGGGGCATCCGCTGGATGGATCGGAGCAGCCCGCATGGCCCTCGACAGCCTGGACTGAATCAAGGGGGCATATGGCTCGCGCTTGATGGCGAGCTAGAATCGCGTGCCATGCAAGAGCAGATCGTCACACAGCTGCGGGCCATCGTTGGGCCCGAGGGGATCCTGACGGACCCCGCAGCGCTCTTGGCCTACGAGTCCGATGGGCTGACGCTCAAGCGCCACCGGCCAGAGCTGGTCCTGTTGCCACGGGACACAAGCGAGACAGCGCAGTGCATGCGGGTCCTGCACGAGCACGGCATTCCCCTGGTGCCACGGGGAGCGGGCACAGGCCTGTCGGGCGGTGCCACGCCTGTGCCCAACGGGGTCTTGGTCGGCACCGCACGCATGCGCGATGTTCTGGAGCTGAACGTGGAGGATCGCTTTGCACGGGTGCAGGCGGGCGTGGTCAACGTGGACCTCACGCGTTGCTGTGATGACGACGGACTCTTCTACGCTCCCGATCCCTCCAGCCAGATGGCCTGCACGATTGGCGGCAACGTCGCAGAGAACTCGGGTGGCCCCCACTGCTTCAAGTACGGCAGCACGACGCGCCACATCCTGGGGCTGGTGATCGTGACAGCCACGGGCGAGGTGCTGCACCTGGACGAGCCCGAAGTCGACCCCGAGGGATTGGATCTGGTCGGCCTCTTCGTGGGCTCCGAAGGCATGTTCGGCGTCGCCACGGAGATCACCGTGCAGCTCACTCCGGTCCCGCCGGTGACCGAGACCCTCTTGGCCATCTTCAATGCCCTGGACCCCTGCTGCGATGCAGTAAGCGATCTCATCGCCGCGCGCCTCGAGCCCTCGGCCATCGAGATCCTCGACAAGCTCACGATCCAGGCGGTGGAGGCCAGCGTCTTTGCTGCGGGCTACCCGCAGGAAGCCGAGGCGGTCCTCCTGCTCGAGGTCGAGGGCCGTGAGGCCGCCGTGGAGGACACGGTCGAGCGTATGCTCCCCATCCTCGAAGCCCACGGGCTCCTTGAAGTGCGCCGCGCCAGGGATGCGGGCGAGCGTCGCAAGCTCTGGGCCGGTCGCAAGGGTGCCTTTGGTGCCATGGGCCGCATCGCCCCGGATCTCTACGTGGCCGACGTGGTGGTGCCACGCACCCGCCTGCGGGAGATCGTGCGCTACGCCACGGATGTGTGCACAGAGCGCAATCTCAAGATCTCCAACGTCTTCCACGCGGGGGATGGGAATCTGCATCCCAACATCTCCTACGACCGGCGCGACGAGGACGAGGTGGCCCGGGTCCTTGAGGCCGGTGATCTGATCATGGAGGCCTGCATCGAGTACGGGGGCTCCCTCTCCGGCGAGCACGGGGTGGGGCTTGAGAAGCAGGCGATGATGAGCCGCCTCTTCACCCCCGATGACCTCTCGGTCATGGAGCGCGTACGCCGCTGTCTGGATCCGGATATACGCCTCAACCCGGGCAAGATGTTTCCGGTTCGCTCCTGCAAGGAAGTACGACCGCAGCTCGCAGGGTCGTCAGGGGAGAGCGCCTGATGTCTGCCCTGCTCGAAGCTCTCGCCAGGGAAGGCATTGAAGGGGAGCTCCTGGGCGGCCAGCCCCTGGCCCTGCCCACGAACGAAGAACAGGTGCAAGCCGTTCTGAGGCGAGCCCACACCGATGGCATACGGGTGCTGCCCATGGGCCTGGGGAGCAAGCTGGAGTGGTGCCGGCCCGAGTACTCCAGCAATGCCGACCTGCTCCTGAGCACCCGGCGCCTGGACACGATCGTCGACTACGTGCCCGGGGACGGAACCCTCACGGCCCAGGCCGGCTGCACCATGGCACAGCTCGAAGAGCGGGTCCGCGCCGGCGGCCACCGCCTCACCCCGGCAGTCCCCCTCCCGAATGTCTCGACCCTGGGCGGAGTCCTCGCTGCGGGTCAGTCCGGTCCCGACCGGCAAAAGCGCGGGCCCGTTCGCCATCACGTGCTGGGCATGCGCGTGGCTCTGTCCGACGGGACCCTCGCCCGTAGCGGCGGGCGCCTGGTCAAGAACGTGACGGGCTTTGACCTGCATCGCCTGTACACCGGCTCGCGGGGCACGCTCTGCATTCTCCTGGAGGCCAGCCTGCGCCTGTTCCCGCGCGCCGATGAGCACACGCATCTGGTGCGTGAAGAAGCAGAGCTGGACCGGGTGCTCGCGCGCTGCCGCAGCCTGCGCTCGCTGGAATGTGAGCCGCTGGCATGGACCCTGGAGAACCACAGCGGGTCGTGGCGCCTGCACGTGGCCCTTGAGGGACGTGGCCGTGCCCATGAAGAAGATGTCCGGGACGTGGAGAGGGTGCTGGCCCCCCAAGAGGTCTTGCGTGGGCCAGACGCAGATGCGGCATTCGATTCCCTGCGTGACCTGGAAGCGAGCATGGGCTGGGGGCAGGCACGCGTCCTGACACGTCCGTCCCGCCTCGGGGCCGTCCTGCGCAAGCTGGATGAGGAAGGAGGCCTGCAATGGACCGCGCAGATGGGCCTGGGCGAGCTGTGCCTGCGCCTGCCCGACCTTGAGGAATCCCCCGCCGAGCAGCAGGTTGAGCGCCTGAACGGGTTGCGGGAGATCCTCACCCCGCTTGGCGCGCGCCTGGAGCCCCGCAGGGTCCAAGCCCAGGCACATGCGGAGCTGGCTCCTGCTCTGGAAGCGCAGCCGGCCCTGGATTGGATGCACCGCTTGCAGGACGAGCTCGACCCGCAGGGACAGTTGCGCTCGCCCTCTTTCCCGGGGAGGCGGACGTGAGCACTTTTTCGAGAGAAGCAGGGGCCGCCCTGATCGAGCACGCCCAGAGCCTGGACTGCATCCACTGCGGGCTGTGCCTGCACACCTGCCCCACCTATCAGCTCACGGGCAACGAGAGCGCCAGCCCCCGCGGGCGGATCCACCTGATGCGTGCTGAAGCCGAGGGGCGCATCGAACCCGATCACAGCTTCGAAGAGGCGATGAACTCCTGCCTCCTGTGCTTGCGCTGCGAGAGCGTGTGCCCCGCAGGCGTGCGCTTCGAGTCCATGATGGAGAGCTGCCGGGACGGGCTGGACTCGGTGCGGCCCAAGGGCTGGCTTGCGCGCCTGGCGAGGCGTATCGGGTTCGGGCGCATCCTGCCCAGCCGCACGGGCATCCGGTTCACCTTGGGGGCGCTGAAGCTGGCCCAGATCCTGGGCCTGACCCGTCTCGCGCCGCTGCTCTTGGGTGCGCGTGGGCGCGCCCTGGCCTCGCTCCCTTCTGTCCCCCCGCGAGCCGAGCGACAGCCGCTCGACCTGGCTGCGCCCGCATCGGGATCCGAAACGCAAGAGGCCTGGCTCATGGAGGGCTGCGTCATGCCCGAGCTCTTCGGCCGTGTGAACCGGGCAAGCGCAGCGGTGCTCGCGGCAGCGGGCGTGCACTGCCGCACCCGCGCTGAGCACACCTGCTGTGGCGCTCTGCATGCTCACAACGGCGACCTGGCAGGTGCACGCGACCTGGCCCGCTCAACGATCATCGCCTTTGAGTCCTCCGAGAACATTCCTATCGTGGTCAACAGCGCGGGCTGTGGCTCACACATGAAGGAGTACCCGCGCCTCTTCACCGAGGATCCCGAGTGGCTTGACCGGGCACAGGCCTTCTCCTCCAGGGTCGTGGACTTCACGGAGTTCCTGGCCACACCGGAGCGGCTCGATCCATTGAAGTCCCGGCTGGGACGCAGCAAGTCCGGGACGCTGGCCTTCGATGATCCCTGCCATCTTTGCCACGGCCAGGGCGTGCGCTCTGCACCGCGAACCCTGCTTGCGGCCATCCCCGGGGTCGAGGTCGTCGAACTGGAGGATCCCGAGGCCTGCTGCGGCTCGGCGGGAATCCACTCCATGCTGCGACCGGAGGACTCCTCAGCCTTGCTCGCCGACAAGCTACGAGACCTTGAGCGCAGCGGTGCGCAGACGCTGGTCACCGCCAACCCGGGCTGCCACATGCAGTGGGCCGGGGGCCTGGCTCAGGCGAAGCCAGGCAAGCAGGTGCAGCACATCGCCGAGGTGCTCGCCAAGGCTCTTGAACCGGACGCGTCCTAGGAGGCCAGCTGCTCGCGCACGCGCAGCAGCAGGTCCTTGGTCAGCTGGATGCCCTCAGCCTCGGTGTGCTTCGGGCCCTCGTACTCTACCCCCACGTACCCGCGGTAGCCCGCCTCCTTGACCGTGGTCATGAGCCTGAGGTAGTCGCTCTGGGTCTCGTTCCCATCGGCGTCGAAGGTGTGGGACTTGGCGCTGACGGCCTTGGCGAAGGGCATCAGCTCCGCCACACCCTTGTAGCGGTCGTACCACTTGCCGCCCCCGAGGTTGAAGTTGCCGAAATCCGGGAGGGTGCCCACCCGGGGATGATCCGCCTTGACCATGACCCCAGCCAGCCACTCACCGTTGGACGAGAGTCCGCCGTGGTTCTCCACGATCACGTTGATGTCATAGGGGTCGGCCACCTCGGCGAGGGTGCGTAGGGATTCGGCGGCGCGCCCCATGCCGTCCTCCCAGTCCGATGCGCCCGCGGCGTTGACACGGATGGAGTGGCAGCCCAGGTAGGCGGCGGCCGCAACCCACTTGAAGTGGTTGCGGATGGCCTTGGATCTGGCACCGTCATCCTTGGCGGCCAGTGGGCCCTCACCGTCCACCATGATCAGGAGAGAGCGCACACCCTGGTCCTCTGCGCGGGTGCGCATCTCCTGCAGGTACTTGAAGTCCGTGGCGTGCTGCTTGAAGAAGGAGTTGACGTACTCCACGGCGTGGATGCCAAAGGTCTCCTTCGTGTAGCGCGCAAAATCCAGGTTGTCCAGGTCGCGCGCACCCAGGCTACGGTGCAGGGACCACTGAGCCAGAGAGATGTCAAACCAGGGCTTCTCCTCGCGAGCGATGACGCTTGCCAGGGCCGGATCGAGGGCTACGGCACCGGTGGCCAGAGCACCCAAACCACTCTGCAGAAATGAACGGCGTGTATGCATGAATCTCAGCCCAGAAGTGAAGAGGGGATGTCGAAGGCACGACCCATGATGGGTCGATTGACGATACGACGCACCTTGGCCGACGCGGCGGGCCCGAGATCCGCAGCGGTTTCCAATGCGGCAAC
>PBIX01000105.1 GCA_002720975.1 Planctomycetota bacterium
CGCTCGAGTCCACGCATTGCTTTCCAAAGGGAACCTAGGATTCAGCAATGATCCGCACCCAAACGACACCTAGGATTTAGCAATGCAACGGAGCCGAGAGGCCCCCGCGCGAGCAGGGATCGACGTTGCACGTGCAGCACCCAACCCTCGGGCAAGGCGCTGCCCTGCTCGCCTCACTTGGGAAGCAGGTCCGGACTGCGATGCACCGCGCCTTGCATATCCACGACCAGAGCCTCCACCCGTGGAAGCGTGCGCACGAGCTTGAGCCCCGCGTCGTGGGGCAGGATGCACAGGGAAGTGGCCGGGGCATCGGCAAGCGCCGCGTCAGGGGCGACCACGGTGGCACTCATGCCGGACTTCGACCGATGTGGATCAACTCAGGACAGTAGCCACGCAGTCGACTTCCACGAGTGCACCCTTGGGCAGACGGGAGACCTCGACGCAGGCTCGGGCCGGAGGCACACCACCCTCGAAGGCACTGGCATACACCTCGTTGACCGCGGCGAAGTCGTCGAGGTCGGTGAGGTACACGTTGCACTTCAGGACCTGCCCCAGGGATGTGCCGGCTGCCTGAAGGACAGCACTCAGGTTGGCCAAGGCCAGCTCGGCCTGCTCGGCAGCCGTCTCTCCCCGCAGCTCACCGCTTGAGGGGTCCAGCGCCACCTGCCCTGAGCAGTGCACGAGACCTCCAGAGACAATGGCCTGAGAGTAGGGACCGATGGCGGCCGGAGCGGCATCGGTCTGAACGGCCTGGCGTCCGCTACCGGGATCAGTCATGGCTCTTGGAATCTGGGAAGCGGTGCTGAAGAGCGCGCAGGACGGGCCCAGGGACAAAAGGAGATGCATCTCCACCCATGCGGGCGATCTGCCGCACGAGGGTGCTGCTGATGTGGGCGGTCTCTGAGGAGGGCAAGAGGAAGACCGTCTCCACCTCGGGTGCCATGGCACGGTTGCTGAGGGCCATGGGCCGTTCGTATTCCAGATCGCCCGAGCCGCGCAGGCCGCGCAGGAGTACGCCAGCTCCGAGGCTACGGCAGCCCTCGACGACAAGTCCATCCAAGGTGGCCACCCGCACGCCGTCCATACCGGCCAGGCTCTCCTCGATCAGGGCCACGCGCTCGGCGACGTCGAACATCTCGTCCTTGGTGGGGTGTTGAGCCACGGCGACGATGAGGTCCGGGAACAGGTCACGGGCGCGACGCACCAGATCCAGGTGCCCCAGGGTGAAGGGGTCAAAGGTGCCTGGGAACACTGCGGACTGGGAGCTCATGGCATCCATCCTAGCCCAGTACGGACGAAGAAGACACTTGCCCAAGTACCGTCACCCCAGCACCGCCTCCGTCGTCTGTTGGGCGTGCAGGCCATCGACTCCCCTCCCCCGGCTCCATCCCCGGGACATCCACCCGGGCGACCCTTCTTCCAGGCCGCGCTGGCCCTTGCAGCGGGCTCGGCGGCTGGCTGGTATGCCTCTCCCGGTGTTCGCCTCGCCAGCTTCCTGGCGCTCGCGCTGTGGGCGGCATGCGCATGTCGTGCCCCCCGGGGAAGCCTCGGGCCGGGATGGCTCCTGCTCATCGGCGTGTGTGCCGCCATGCGTTGCGGACTGCTGAACACGCCCTCCAGCGCGGTCGCCGGGTCGAGCGGGCGCTGGGTGTCCAGCGACCGCGTGCGCCCCATCCAGGGGCAGTCCCAGCGCGGCAACCTGGGTCACCCCGAAGACCGCTGGCAGTGTCTGCTGGATTCCGTTGCTAGCGGAGAGCGTGTGCGACTGCTCGGACCGGGTAGAGACCTGCGAGGGGCTGCGCTGCCTGGGAGCGAGCCCTCGATCGTCAGCGTGGCCTTGGGTGTGGACGAACTGGCCCGCACAGCACCTGCGGTCCCCGGGTTGGAACTTCCCGGCGCCGCGTCCCTCGCTCGTCTGCGGGAGAGGATCCTCGCACGACTCCTCGCGGCGGAGGACGAGCTCGGTCCTGAAGACGGCGTTCGCGGTCTGCTGCCGGCCTTGATCGTGGGCGAGCGCACCGGACTCTCCGCCGCCACCCGGGATCTCTTCACACGCACCGGCACGCGGCACCTGCTGGCCCTGTCCGGACTGCACGTGAGCCTCCTCGCCTGGTGGATCATCTGGCCCCTGGGAGGCTGGCTGTCCCGGCTCCTGACAGCGGTGACCGGCCGCAGGGGCGGCCACCGGCATCGACTGCGTCGATGGACCGGACCCGATCCCCTGCGTGCTCTGCTGCTTCTGGCCCTGGTCCCCATTGCCGGCGGTGGAGCCCCCATCTGGCGCGCCGCCATCGCCCTGGCCCTCGCGGCCATGGCCACGTGTCTTCCTGCAACGGCCGCTCCCGACGAGGTGCCATACCACGGTCGACGCGTGGACGGCCTGTCCCTCTGGGGGCTGGCCCTGTGCCTGGAGCTCCTGCTCTCACCGGAGTCCATCGGCCAGCTGGGACTGCAGCTGTCCTACCTCGCCACCTGGGGTCTGCTTGTGGGTCTGCCCGCCGTGGGAACCTCCTGTCCCCTGCAACTCAAGGACACCGATGCCCTGGGCCGCGCGCGCTCCGCCTGGTGGCGCATCCCCGCCCAGCGCGCACTGGATGGAATCTGGTTGGGTGTGGCGGCTTCCATGCTGGCCGTGGTCGTGACCCTGCCCGTGATCTGGACGCGCTTCGGACAGCTCGCGCCGGTGGGAATCGTGGCCACCCCACTGGCCATGCTGCCCCTGATGGGACACCTGGCCACCGGTTGGCTGCACGCCTGTGCACCGGGAATCCTGCCCCTGGAGGTCGTCCATCTTCCGGGCCGGGCCCTGCTCGCCCTGCTCGAGGCGTGCGATCAACTGCCCGCCACGCCCTGGCCCCTGCCCGAGCGTCCGTGGCCCTGGATCGTGCTGCTCGCGGGCAGCGCTTTTCTGGGGATGACGAGGTTCCGTGGGGCAGACAGATGGAGGGGGCTGGCCCTGGGGTTCGCCTTGGTGCTCGGTGGGTTTCTTGTGCGCACCTCGCAAGCAGACCCGGACGCTGGAGCGGAGCTGGTCCTGCTCGACGTGGGGCATGGCACGGCCGCCCTGCTGCGGGTCCCCGGCGAGGACGTGTGGCTCTTCGACGCGGGCTCCAAGGATCGGGTGGGTGTTGCCACGTGCGTGGGTGAGCAGCTGCGCCGTTGGCGAACCCGCGACCTGTGCGTGGTGGTCAGTCACCGCGACCGGGACCACTCCTCGGCCCTGCCCTGGATCCTGGAGCGCTGGCCGCCGCGGGTGGCAGCCGGGGCCCTGGAGGGCACGCCGGGTTGGGAGGGCCAGGCCATCGACCTGCGGCGGGGCCGCGTTCAGTTGCCCACGCGCGGGAAGCTGGAGCTCTTTCTCCTGCGCGGCTCGGACGTTCCCGGAAACGAGGGCTCGCGCTGTCTGGAGATCCGCTGGGGCACCTGGCGCGCGCTCCTCACGGGCGATGCCGAGCAGGACGGCCTGGCCGGACTCCTGGAGCCGGGCATCATCGAAGGCCCCTATGACCTCGTCCTGCTTCCCCACCACGGCTCCGAATCCCCACACCTCGATGCGTTCCTGCAGCGCTGCCGCCCCAAGGAGATCTGGATCAGCTGCGGCTCGCCCGCGGCCCTGGGGCCGGAGCTGGATCGACAGGGATGGCAGTGGAGTTCGACCTACCGCTCGGGGGCACTGGTGGCCCACCCCCAGCCGGGCAGGCCCCATGGTGGCCTCTCGCTGGTGGTGAAACGCTCGCCTTGGGTACCTGGCTGGTAACAAGGCCGGGGCGGGGAGATAATGGGGGTGCGGGCCTCGCCACATGCTGCTCACCCTCTCACTCCTCGCCCTCGCCCTGCCACCTCAGGACTCCCCCCGGGACTCCAGCGCGGAGAGGCCCCAGAACCGGATCCTCTTCTGCCACGGCGGTGCCGTGCTGCGTGGCCTGACGCGACGGGCTCCCGGGGACGCCGGCTGGGAGCTGCGCCGGGACGGCAAGTGGACGGCCGTTCCTGACCGGCTCGTCGCCTCCAACGAGATGGAGAGGGCCGTCGAGCTGGAATTCGCCGAGCAATTGAAGGCGACTGAACCCGGCGACCTCGACGCCCAGGCGCGGGCAGGGGGATGGGCCCTTGAACACGGACTTCTCGAAGAGGGGCTGAAGATCCTCGACAAGCTGCTGCGGGCCAACCCGGACCTGCGCAGTGCAAGAGACTCCGTCTGCGCCCAGGCCATCCGGTTCCGCCCACCGCCCGTTCAATCCGGCGGCAAGCCCCTGGCTACGCCCCTCGAGAAGGCCATCGATCCCCTGCTGGTCTGGTGCCTCCCTCGTGGGCCAGCCCTTCAGGAGTTGGGGATCGTCGAGCTGGCACGACTGCGGGATCGGACGGGACTCCTCAAAGCCCTGACGGCACAGCTGGGATCGAAGGAGGCGCCCCGGCGCGGGCTGGCAGCCCTGATCCTGAGACGGCTGTTCCCGGGGAAGGCCCATCGCCCGCTGATCCTGCACGCCATCTTGGATCCCGATGCGGACGTGCGCGTCAGTACGGCCCTCACCCTGGGCAGCGCGCACGATACAACCCTCATCCTGCCGCTGGTCAACACCCTGGAGAGCTCCCACCCGACCCTGCGCCAACGGACTGCCGAAGCCCTGGGCCGCATGCAGTATCCAGCCGCCGTGGAGCCTCTTGTACACCGCCTGCGCACCGTGGCCCAGCCGGGTGCCGCCGCGGCGGGTGGACACTCCCGTCCTCCCCACTCGAACATTTTTGTGGGCAAGCAGTTCGCCTACATCCAGGACTTCGATGTGGAGGTCGCCATGGGCAGCTCCATCGCCGACCCCATCGTGAACGTCCTGACCTCTGGCACGGTCCTGGACGTGGCGGTGATCAGCGTGAGCCAGGTCCACTTCACCCGGGAGACGCGCGCCATTCGCGTGGCCTTGGGCCGGCTGACAGGGGCCGACCCGGGCAACACCAACCGCGCCTGGTTGAAGTGGTGGGAGAAGAACGGGGGTGACTGGCAGGCGAAGGATTTTCTGGATCCCGACCCCACAGCGCCGGGGACTTCGGCGGTCAAGCCCCCCCGCTGAGAGCCCCTGGCCCGGGAGAAGGGGAAGGGTTCAGCCATTGTTCCCCATAGGTAAGGCTCCCGAATGAATGCGCCCATGGGCTGGCAAAGCACGTGGTGAATGCCGATCAGGGGCCAACACGGTGTATTCTTGTCCTATGCTGCCGGGTGCCCGGTACACCGCTGACCATGAGCCTCTCCACCACACTTTTCCTGATCACCCTGCTCGTCCCCCAGGACGCGGAGCAGCGTGACCGGCAGGAGACTCCCGGTGCACAGACAGAGGCCTTGCACCGCACAACGCCAAAGACCTGGGACTACCTGCTGCCCGGCGACCATTGGCGTCCCCTTGTCTCCCCCCTTGTGCTCGATGGCGTGGAGTTCGCCGTCCGACTGGAGAACTCCACCTCCCTGCACCTGGACACCAACGCCGACGGCCAGACGGAGAGACACGTCACCTCCCCGCGCGCCCGCGTACAACTGCAAGCCGATGGTGGCGGACGGCACGTGCTCAGAATCCGCCGCGCCGGGGATGCCTGGGAGTGTTCCAACGGCGAGATCCTCACCGGACGCGTGGAAGGTGTCCGCCTCCAGATCATCGACCTGAACGGCGACGGCCGATTCGACGACTACGGCCGGGACGCCATGGTCGTGGGTGAGAAGGTCGGGGCCAGCTATCTCTCGCGCGTGGCCACCATCTCGGATCGACTCTTCCATCTGACCATCAACACCTCCGATGACAAGGTGAGCACGCGGCCCTACTCAGGTCCCACCGCACACCTCAATGTGATGCGCGGATTCCACTCGCGGGGCGAACTCGACTACGCCGTATTCTCCAGCGGCGAGTCCTCCTTTGAACTGGCGGACGCCCACGACGGCCGGCGTATCCCTGCCGGCTCCTATCGCTTCATCTGCGGACGGGCATCCAAGGGAGCAGAAACCGCGCGCATGACGGGATGCTCCATGGCCCCCATCGTCCTGGCTGCGGAGCAGAGCCACAGCCTGACCTGGGGTGGCCCTCTGCACGCGCGCTTCCGCTGCAGTGTCAGCGAGGGAGAGCTGACGGTGTTCAGCAACGTGCGCTTCACCGGCATCGGCGGCGAGGAGTACTTCGGCTTCGCGCCCGACGCCAACTCCCCGAGCATCCGCGTGCTCGACGCCACCACCGGCAAGGTGGTCCAGTACGGTCAGATGGGCGGCTGCTGCGGCGGTGGGTTCAGTGCCTACGTCGCCCGTGTGCCCTCCAAGGTGCAGCTCGAGGTGCACCTCAACCACAAGAGAACGCTCTTCGAGTCCATCCGCGGTCGCGTCCGGCCCACCCGCGTGGCCAAGGCCGACAAGGCGCCCCGCTAGCCGACGGCAGCCCTACTCCACCTCGGCGGGGGTGCCGAAGCGCGGGTCCAGGAAGCCCTTGAAGCCCTGCAGGGCCGTGCGCTGCATGTAGAAGGCCAGGCCCCGTTCGGCACCCAGCTCCTCCCCACCACCCGCACGGCCGGGCCCCCCATGGATCGAGGCGGGCAGCACCATGCCAGGGGGCAGGCTCTGGGACACGCTGCGATCGCTGGCGATCCAGACGCGACCGTGCCAGGGGGCGACGCCCATGACGTAGGTCTCGGTCCAATCGACGTCGTTGGAATACAGGCTGGTCACGAGTCCGCCGCCACCCAGGTTGACCAGCTCCACGGCCTCCTCCACCGATCCGGTGTAGGGCAGGATCGTGGACACGGGCCCGAAGACCTCCAGCTCATGGAGTACATCCGCACGCGAATCGGCGGCCACGAGGAGGGTGGGCGTGACAAAGCAACCACCGAGCTCGGTGGGCTCGCTGCCACCCAGTACAACCTCTGCCACTTCGCCGAGGCGACCGATACCCGCTCGAACGTCTTCCAGCTGGGCCTCATCCGTGAGGGGCCCCAAGCGGTGGGCGCGATCGGCGGGGTCGCCCATCTGGATGCGACCCAGCTCCGCGATCAGGTCGGCCTGAACCTCCTCGACGCGCTCGGCGGGCACCAGGATGCGCCGCACAGCCGTGCACTTCTGCCCGGCCTTCTGGGTCATGTCGGTGACCACGTTGGACAAGAAGGCGCCGTAGGTCTCGGAGTCCGACTCCACGTCCGGAGCCAGGACCGCGGCGTTGAGAGAGTCCGCCTCCACGTTGACCCGAACGTTGTGCGCCACCACGTTCCCATGGCCACGCAAGAGGGCGCCGGTACGCGCCGAACCCGTGAAGGCCAGACAATCCTGGGGACCGAGGTGATCGAGCAGGTCGCCCGCGGATCCGGCCACGAACTGGAAGGCGCCCTCGGGCAGGACGCCCGAGTCCACGGTGATCTGAGCCAGACGCCAGGCGAGCAGAGCCGTGGGCGAGCCGGGCTTCTCGATCACCGGCATGCCCGCGAGCAGCGCACAGGCCGCCTTCTCGAACATGCCCCACGCGGGGAAGTTGAAGGCGTTGATGTGGACCGCCACGCCAACGCGCGGGCTCAGGATGTGCTGTCCCCAATACCGGGCCGTTCGTCCCAGCTGCACACCCTCTCCATCGGGGAGGGTCTTGCGCTCTCCCAATGAGCGGGCGTAGTAGGCGTAGGCCGCCAGGGTTCCCGTCGCCCCATCGATGTCGAACTTGGCGTCGCCACGGGTGTTGCCCCCGCACAGACGCCCGAGCTCGATCAGCTCTTCACGCTCGGCGTGGATGGCTGCGGAGAGGTCCTTCAGTAGTTGCCCCCGCTCAGCGAAACTCAGAGCACGCAGGGCCGGCCCACCCACATCCCGTGCGTGGCCCGTCATCTCGGCGAAGTCGATGCCGCCGGAGGGCAGCTGGGCCACGGTCTCGCCGGAAGTGGGGTCCAGTAGCGCGCGGGCTTCGCCCGTGCCCTCCTGCCAGCGGCCGGCCACGTAACTCGTCAGGGTGTGCATGGGGAGAGGTGAGGATTCTGTGGAGGGAGTGCGGGAGTGGCTGGACAGGGTAGCGCATGGAACACGGGCCGCCCATCCCGCCAGGGGCCCTCAGGACGCTAGTCTCTACCCCATGACGACACCACGGACTCGGCACCCCACCCCGGACCGCGGTCACCTGGCCACTGAGCAGACCCACCCGGACGCCAGCGGCCTGGACCAGCTCTCCACCGGCGACGCCCTGGCCCTGTTCAGCGCTGCGGACCGGGAGGCTGCGGACGCCGTGGAGGCCGCCCGCGAGGACCTGGAGCGTGCCGTGGATCGTGTCGCCGAGAAGCTACGGGCCGGTGGACGATTCGTGCAGGTGGGCGCGGGCACCAGCGGACGGTTGGCCGTCCTGGACGCCAGTGAATGCCCCCCCACGTTCTGCTCCGACCCCGAGACCCTGCAAGGGGTCATCGCCGGCGGCAGCGAGGCCCTGACCCACGCCGTTGAAGGTGCAGAGGACTCCCGTGAAGAGGGAGCCGCCTGCGTCGATGAGCGCCAGCTGGGCCCCGAGGACGTGCTGCTCGGAATCAGCGCCGGAGGCACCACTCCCTTTGTCCACGCCGCCCTGGAACAAGCCCGCAAACGAGGAGCGACCACCCTCTTCATGACCTCGGTACCCGCGGACCAGGTTCCCGACCCGGCCGATGTCACCATCCGCCTGCTGACCGGACCCGAGCTGGTCGCCGGCTCAACACGGCTCAAGGCTGGTACAGCCACGAAGATGGCACTCAACGCCCTCTCGACTTTGGTCATGGTGCGCCTCGGCAAGGTGCACGGAAACCTGATGGTGGACGTGGACACGAGCGCCAACGCCAAGCTCGTGGAGCGCGGCACACGGATCCTGATGGAACTTCTGGGTAGCTCCCGAGAGGAAGCAGGCCAGGCTCTGCAAGCAGCCCATGGCCGGGTCAAGGTGGCCGCGGTCATGGGACACCTGGAGGTTGACCGCGAGGAGGCGCTCAGGCGCCTGGCGGAGTCCGGCGACTCCCTGCGACGCGTCCTCGAGGAGAGTTGATTCCCGCGGCTTGTGCGCAACCATTGCGGGGCCCGGTCGTCATGCCCCCATGCGCACGGTTCGAGTCACTGGAGCCTCACTCACAGCAGGGGGAGCGGACCGCGTCGTTGTGGAGGGACAGTTCTGCAAGTCGAGCTCCCCGCGCACGGAGGTGGTCATCACGGGCCTGCCCGATGCCGTCATACGCGAGAGCCGGGGGCGACTTCTCTGCGCGCTCCGGGAGACGCGCCTCCAGCGCGGCGAAGGACGCTTCTTCCTGAACCTGGTGCCCGCGGCGCGGCCCAAGAGCGGCGAGGTGCTGGACCTGCCCCTGGTGCTGGCCGGGGCGGGAGCCGTGGGACACCTGGACCAGGAGGCTCTGGGCCGCACCCTCTTCCTGGGTGAGGTCGGCATCGACGGTGCACTACATGGAGTCCCCGGGGGCTTGGCGGCCGCGATGGCCGCGCGGCAGGCGGGGCTCGCCTCGCTCCTTGCGCCGCCACGGACGGCCCGCGAAGCCGCCTTCGTGCCGGGCGTGGAGGTGCTTGAGGCGACGCACCTCAGCCAGGTCATCGCCCACCTCAGCCCCGAGGGACAGAGGCTGACTCCCTTGGACCCGCCGGACCTCGAGCCGGGCGAGACACGCACCGGACACCTGGACGTGGTGCGCGGACAGGCCGTGGCCAAACACGCCCTGGCAGTTTCTGCGGCTGGGGGACATGGACTCCTGATGGTCGGTCCCCCGGGCGCGGGCAAGACACTGTTGGCGCGGGCTCTCCTCGATCTCCTGCCCCCGCCCTCCATCGAAGAGCGGTTGGAGCTGGCCGCTGCGCTCTCCGCCAGCGGGCGCTGGCCGGGCGGCCTGCCGGACCGACGACCCTTCCGCTCGCCACACCACAGTACGACCCATGCGGGACTGGTGGGCGGCGGCAACCCCCTCGCAGCCGGGGAGATCACCCTGGCCCACCACGGGGTGCTGTTCCTGGACGAGCTGCCCGAGTTCCGGCGCGAGGTACTCGAAGCCCTGCGCCAACCGCTGGAGGCCGGTGAGGTCTGTCTGTCCCGGGCAGGACGGCAAGCGCGCCTGCCCGCCCGCTTCCAGCTCGTCACCGCCATGAACCCCTGCCCCTGCGGTCACCACGGACACCCGCGCCTCCCATGCCACTGTGCCCCCCAGACCGTGCGCCGCTATCGCCAGCGCATCTCGGGTCCCCTGCTGGATCGCATCGACCTGCGGCTGGAGATACCACCCACGCCCCTGGAGGCCCTGGCCCCCAGCGCGCCCTGCGACCCCTCACCCAAGGAGCCCGATGCCAAGGAGCTGCTCGGAATGATCGAGGGCGCCCATCGCCTGCGGGCGGAGCGGAACCAGACGGGGACCAATGCGCACCTGTTGGGCGATGCGCTCGATCAGTTCAGCCCCTTGCAGGGTGAAGGGCGCAGCCTGCTGGCACACGCGGTGGAGCGCCGAGGGCTCTCGGCTCGGGCCGTACAGTCTCTGCGCCGTGTGGCTCGGACCCTCGCCGACCTGGAAGAACAGGAACGGGTCATGCCAGAGCACCTGGCAGGAGCGCTGGCTCTGCGCGCGCCCATAGACTGACGGAGGCTCGGCCCTTGGGACTGCCCCTACTCGTGCCGGAGGGCTTCCACCGGATCCATGGTGGCTGCGCGCCAGGCCGGGTAGAGACCGAAGATCACCCCCGTCGCCACGGAGATGCCGAAGGCCAGGACGGGAGCCTGGATGGTCACGATGGTCCGCATGTCTCCTGCGGCTTCGACGATCTCAGGGATGATCAGACCCAGCACGACCCCAGCCACGCCACCGCAACCGGAGAGGACCACGGTCTCCACGAGGAATTGGGTCACGATGTGGTGGCGCTTGGCACCCAAGGCGCGGCGGATGCCGATCTCGCGTGTCCGCTCGGTCACGGTGGCCAACATCACGTTCATGATGCCGATGCCCCCGACAAGCAGCGAGATGCCGGCGATACTGGCCAGGACGATGGAGAAGATGCGCTTGGTCTCCTGAGCACGCAGGAGCAACTCAAGGGGAACGATGACCTCGTAGTCCTTCTCCCGGTGACTATCAGTGAGCATGAGCCGACTGGCGTTGGCGATCATGGGGACATCCTGATCGTGCTCAACGGCGATGATGATCTCGTGCAGTTGAACTTCCTGGGCGTCCATGCCTCCACTGCGGATCTTGACCTGGCGTTCACCAAACAGGCGTTGACCGGTCTTGATGGGGATGAACACCTCTCCCCCGACCTCCGTGCCCGGATCGCGCTTGATGGAGCCGATGGGCACGCGGGGGTACATCACCCCCACGACGTGGAAGTACTCGGCTCCGACCTTGATCCGCTCGCCAATCGCAGGCTTGAAGGGGAAGAGATAGCGCGCTACCTCGTAACCCAGGACACAGACGCTGGCGGTGGCTTGACCGTCGCGGCCGGTCAGGAAGCGCCCCTCCATCATGATGCGGCCCGTCACCTCCTTGTAGGTTGGATCCACGCACAGCACTCGGGGACGGCAACTGAGAGATCCGAAGCGGACCTCTTCGGGCACCTCCAACACGGCCACAACGTCCTTCACGCCGGGGTAGGTCTCGGCAACGCGGGCGCGATCCTCGTGGGTCAAGCCGTAGGAGAGCACGCGCGACTCCTGGTTGGAGACCTTGTCCTCGGGCGGCTTGACGCTGCGCAGGATGACGTTGCTGCTCCCGAGCTGCCGGATCTGCTCCTGAGCCTCCACGCTGGCGCCTTCCGCGATGGCCAACATGGCGATCACACTGGACACTCCGAAGAGCACCCCCAGGGTTGTCAGGAAGGACCTCAGCTTGTGGAGCAGAAGGCTACTAACACCCAGGCGCACGGCCCGCATCAACGTTGAAGATTGCATGAGCTTGTACCTAGCGGCGGTTGTCCTCTACGCCTTCGATTGCACCGTCCTTGAGACGCAGAATACGGTCCGCACGCTCTCCCACCTTGGGTTCATGGGTCACGATAAGGATGGTCTTGCCCTCCGCGTGTAGCTCGTCGAACAACTCCAGGATCTCCTCGGCAGTCTTGCTGTCCAGGTTTCCCGTGGCTTCGTCAGCCAGGATCAGAGCGGGATCATTGATCAGGGAGCGGGCGATGGCCACGCGCTGTTGCTGACCGCCTGAGAGCTCTGTGGGTCGGTGCGTGAGTCGATCGCCCAGGCCCACCCGGTCCGCCAGGAACCTACCACGCTCCTCGATCCCTTCCCCCGGGTTTTCCTGGTAGAGCACGGGCATGAGAATGTTCTCCAGGACGTTCAGCTGGGGAATCAGGTTGTAGGACTGGAAAATGAAGCCCAGCTCCTTGCTGCGCAGTTCGGAGAGCTCGTCGTCGTCCAGATCGCTCACGGCCTGACCGCGTACCCGGTACTCGCCCTGGGTCGGACGATCGATGCAGCCCAGGATGTTCAAGAGGGTCGACTTCCCCGAACCCGAGCTGCCCATGACGGCCCAGTACTCGCCAGAACCGAAGCTGAAGCTCAAGTCGTCGAGGGCGTGCACCTCTTCGGCGCCCATGGAGTACACGCGTGAGACGCCCTCAAGCTGGGCCACGGTCTGGGTGTCCTCTGCGCCCCCCTGCGCGGGATGCACGAAGACTCCGCCGGAGGGTTCATCAACAGGGAGTGCGCTCACTCCTCCTCCCCATCGGATCGGTTTCCGCGACTGCGACCGCCGCCACCACCTCCACCAAATCGCTTCATTGCGGCGGCTTTCTCTTCGTCACTCATGGCCTCATAGCGCTCACGCATGGCCTTGACCTGATCCGCTGAGAATCCGCCCATGCCCGGTCCACCGGGGGAGCCTTCCCCAGCACCGGCAGGTCGTGCGGGGGGTTGAGCGTCAGCAGCAGGGGTTGCCACGGCGGTCTCGGCACCAGACGTGGTCCCGCCCTCGGGAACCTCGGGGGCCTCGGGGGCCGCCTCTTCCGGCGGAGGGGCCGGCTCCCAGGAGCTGGGCGGACTGAGCAGGACAACGTCCCCTACTTCCAGGCCCGAGAGCACGTGTGCGAACTTGTTGTTGTCACGTCCGATCTCTACTTTCCGCTGGACCGGCGTGCCCTTATCGCTCACAAAACAGACGGTCTCGCCCGCATCCAGGAAGACCGACTGGCGAGGCACATAGAGAACGTCAGATAGGTCCTCTACCAACACCTCGATGCTACAGGACATGCCCGGACGCATTTCCGGAACCTCCGCATCCAGAGCCACTTCGGTCCGGTACAGGCGCTGGTTGGGGTTGCTCATCCAACTACCCGAGTCCGCAACCGCCGCTACGGCAGCCACTCGACCATGGAATGTCTCGCCAGGAAGGGCGTCCACATGGATCAGGCAAGCCAGCCCAACACGGACCTTGTCCAGTTTCGTCTCATGCAGGCTCACATCGGCTGTCATTCCACCAGCGCGCGGGATCCTGATAATGGTCTGACGTTCGTGAACCTCACCGCCCTCCTGAGGCACCTCGCCCCCGCCGTACCGGGACTTCGTGCGGGCATAGACGACAAGCCCCGCTTCGGGTGCCCGAAGCACGCCCTTCGATACCTGATCGACCAGTTTCGAGTGCTTCTCCTTTTGGCGTTCGAGTTCGCGTTCAGCTGCGGCACGCTCGGACTCAAAATCCACCAGACGCGCAGCTGCCTGCTTGCGAACGACCTCCAGGTCGCGCTTGCGCGATTCGACCGCGGCCGAGAGCTCCTTGCGCTTCGCCCTGTCACCGTAGGCCTTCTTGAGGTTCCGGTCGCGCACCGCCTGGTCCCGTGAGATGCTCTTCTGGGTCACATTCAGCTTGTCCCTATCCAGCTCAGTCTTTTGAACAAAGCCCTGCTCGAAGAGTTTTTCCGTCCACTGGAGGGTCTCCTCCGCCTGCTTGATGCTCTCTTCAGCCAGGACGATGGCCTCTTCAGCCCGAGCCAATTCACCTTCCCATTCACCCTCCTCGGCGACATAGGCCTCAAAGTTGAGTTGGGCGAGCTCAAGAGAGAGCACGGCTTCGGCCTCATCGCTCGTGTTCTGAATGACCTGAATCTCGTACTGGGCCTTCGCGTCGACGAAGGAGGCCTCGGCGCGGTCTACGCTGATAGCCTGGTCCACCAGACGATCCTGGTGGCCGGACGTGTCCA
>PBIX01000106.1 GCA_002720975.1 Planctomycetota bacterium
CCGGTCACGGCTGACGTCCAAGAGGAATCCCCGTCGTTCGAATTCCGGCCAGTCGTCTATGCGCATGCAAGGCAGGGTCCAGGGCTGACCAGGTTTGGCCTCGGCCGTGTCCTGGGCGCCGCGCAGGAGCTGGAGTGCTGTAGTGGTCGCCCGAAAGAGTCCCACTGCGGTGGTGGCCTCCATGCGGAGGCCACCCGTATGCACGGTGAGTCGATAGCTCTCGCAGGGGGCGGCACCTTCGGGCCCGGGCGATTTGGACGGTAGTCCCTCCATTCGATCCAGGAGCTGCCACTCGAGAGCCCCTCCCGGGCCAGCCGACTCCAGACGCTGCCCCATCTCCTCAAGGCCACGCTGCATCCACGCGCGCGCCTCCGGGGGCACCGTGTCTGCCAGGTGCCACGAGATGGGTGCCCGCGGATCGTGGCTCCACTCTCCTTGCAGTGGCTCCAACAGTCGGGGGGTGGGTGCGAGATGCCGGAGTTGGAGGGGCCGTGGGGACATGGGGGGGGTCGCAGCCTGTGCAATCGGCGAGAGGGACTGCTAGGCTTCGCGCGGGGTCGGCTCAACTCTTAGAGTCCGGCTCCGTAGATCTGCCATGTGCCCGTCACCTAAGCCTAGCGATCCGAGCCGGGTGTCCCCACAGGGCAGGGTGCTGGTTTTCATCGGCCTGCTGGCCCTGGTCCTGAGGGTCCTGCATGTGTTGGCCATGGGTGAGAGCCCCTACTTTGCTGCTCCGGCCATGGACGAGGCCTATCACGCCGACTGGGCGCGGGCCCTGGTGGCGGGCGAGACTTTTCAGGAGGGTCCCTTCTTTCGGGCACCGCTCTACATCTGGTTCCTGGCGGCCGTGCAGAAGGTCTTCGGTGTGGGGTACCTGGCGCCGCGGTTGGTGCAGGCCGCTCTGGGTGTGGTGACGACGGTTCTGACCCACCGCATCGCCAGTCATCTCTTCCGCCCGCTCGCCGCCCATCTGAGCGCGTTCCTGGTGGCCACCTCCTGGGTGCTGGTGCACTTCGACTCGCAGTTGCTCATCCCGACGCTTGCCATCCCACTCAACCTCATGGCCCTCTTGCTCAGCCTGAGGGCGAGCAGGGACCTGACCGCGCGTTCCGGGGTTCTGGCCGGATTGGCGTGGGGGGTCGCGAGTCTTGCCCGACCCAACGTACTCCTGTTCGTTCCCTGCCTGGCGTTTTGGCTGCACCGCAACGCCCGGTCCTCGGGTCGGGTTGGCTCGCGGGTGGCTCTGCTCCTGCTTGCCTCGACCCTCGTGCCCATCCTGCCGGTGACGGTCTACAACCGGGTAGTGGGTGGAGACTGGGTGCTTATCTCATCCCAGGCCGGGGTCAACCTGTGGATCGGGAACAACCCTGTAAGCGACGGGTCGACCGCAATCGTTCCGGGTACACGGGGTGGCTGGTGGGAGGGATTCCACGATGCGGTGGCCTTGGCGGAAGAGGCACAGGGGCGCGCCCTCGCCCCGTCCGAGGTGTCCAGTCACTATGTCGGGCTGGCGCTTGATTGGATCGGACGAGAACCCGGGGCGGCGCTGAGCCACATGCTCTGGAAGCTGCGCCTGTTCTGGACGGATGCTGAGCTCGGCAACAACCTGGACGTGTCCTTCTTTGCCCAGCACTTCGATCCCCTGTCGCGCTGGAACCCGATCGGTTTTGACCTCATAGCCGGGCTGGCGGCCCTGGGTCTGGTCCTGTGCCTCGCGCGCCGCAGGGAGACATTCCCGGTATGGGGTTTTGTCGCGGTGTATTGCCTGGGTGTTGTGGGGTTCTTCGTCTGCTCCCGGTTCCGGGCGCCGGTTCTACCCCTCTTGTGTGTCCTCAGTGGTTGTGGGCTTGAGTGGCTTTGGCTGCGCGGGCGGGCCCGGGACTGGGGAGGGCTTCTACGCGGGGCCGGCCTGGTCCTGGCGGTGATCTGGCTCACCAACCAACGCCCGGCAGCCATGCGCCCCAGTGAGGCGGTAGGCCACCTGCAGTTGGCCCAGGCGGCTGCCGATGCCGGCGACCATGGGGAGGCTGTCGTGCTCTTCGAGCGGGCGTTGGAGGTCGGGGGGGAGAACCCACAGGTCCTGTATGGGTTGGCCCTCAGCTGCCGTGCCATCGGAGAAGGTCAGCGGGCTCTGCGTCTGGTTGCGAATTCGGTCTCGTCCATCTCCAAGGCGGCCGGGCCCAAGGCCCCTGGCCTGACCGAGATGCGCGGGCTTCTGGTCGCCCTCCTGGTGGAATCCGGTCAGCCTCAGCTGGCCCTGGCCCGCGCCGACGAGTTCTTGGCGGTTCTCCCCGATGAGGCACCGGTGCTCTACGGTCGCGCCTTGGCGCGTGAGGCCACGGGAGACCGGGCCGGGGCGTTGGAGGACCTGAGCCACCTACTGCAGGCTGCACCCGATCTGGATGTGGCCCGGGACCTGTACGAGCAGCTCAGTAAGTGAGCAGGAGTTGGTTGGCGCTCGCGTCATCCACGCCGAGGAAAAGGTCCAGACCTCCATCTCCATCCGCGTCCAACCACTCGCTCGTGCTCAGTCCTGTGAGGGTTGTGGACCAGCTGGCTGCCTGGGAGAAGACACCGTCGGGAGTCCCGAACCAGACCTGTAGGGTGTCCGTGAGGGGGTCGATGGCCAGGGCGTCGCACCATCCATCTCCATTCAGATCCAGGAGGTCGGCCCTTGCGAATGACGTCAGGTCCAAGGTGTTGGCGTAGGCGAAGGTCCCGCTGCCTTCATTGGTGAACAGGAGCAATCCATCGGCACTCGCGACAAGAACATCCGGCGCGCCGTCCTGATTGACGTCAGCCAGGGCAAGGTCTGCGGTGGTCCCCGGAGGGAAGGTGCCATTCATCGGGCTGAAGCCACCATAGCCATTATTGAGTAGCAGCTCGTCCGGCTGGTTGAGGCCGCGGCCAAGCAGCAGGTCCAGGTCGCCATCCCGGTCCACGTCCCCCAGATGTAGGGCGCTGGCGGGTCCCGAGTTCGGGAGTGCCATGGCGGCCGTCATGCCCCGCCAACCGGGACCACCCTGTGCCCAGCAGTCGAGCCCGAGGTTCAGCTCGATGAGGTGTGCGCTACCATCGCTCACGGCGAAGACCAGCTCCGGGTAGGCATCCGAGTTGAGGGGGCCTGCCGCAACGCACTGTTCGAGGCGCGCCAGGGAGGGGCCCTCGGGGATGAGGATACCCCAGCCATTGTTGAGCCAGGTATGGGGGGCCGTGCCTTCAATGGCCGCGGCCACATCCAGGTCACCGTCGAGATCCAGATCCACGAGAATCAGGTCCCGCGCGACGGCGCTCCCAAGGCTCACCACCTTGGGGCTGGCAAAGGTCCCAGCGCCGGTGTTGGCGTGCATCTCAAGCGTGTTGTTGCGGGCAACGAGCACATCGGTTCGCCCGTCCCCTGTGAGATCTCCACTTGTCTGGGCAGCCACCGGGCCCAGGCCCAGTGCCAGGGGCGGCGTCGCGAAGTTGAGACTCCCGAATGCTCCAGCCCCCGAGCCGAGCCAGAGTTGAGCTGCAGTCGTCGAGGTGCTCAAGAGATCCGCATCACCATCTGCATCCCAGTCCGTGGCCACCATCTGGTGCAGGTTGCCACTACCCAAGCCGGACTTGAGGTCCTGAAAGCCGCCCGCCCCGTCACCCAGGAAGGAGCGCAGGATGCCACCATCGCAGTACATCAGATCCAGGCGGCCATCCAGGTCGATGTCCAGGAGACCGATGCAGGAGACTCTCCCGGTGGCAGATGTCAGGCCCGGGAGCTCCTGGTAGGAGAGGTTGCCCGCATCACGGAACACCTGCACCTGGGATTGCTCCCCAGCCAGAACGAAATCAAGGCGCCCATCCCCATCGAGGTCCGCGATCTGGACCCGGCGGTGGTCGCCGGTGTCGAACAGGGACTTGGGCACGAAGTTCCCGCACCCGTCCGCGAGCAGGACCTGATCGGGCGTCCCAGTGGCTGTTGAGACAAACAGGTCAACGACACCATCGAGGTTGATGTCACGAGCTATAAGAGAGCTACCCCAGGTGCGGCTCTCCTCGAGCGGTTGACCACTGGGATTGAGGGCGCCGCCGCCATCGTTGCGGATGATGAAGATCCCCGCCTGGGTGGACAGCGCCACATCCAGATCCCCATCCCCATCGGCATCGAGCAGGGCCAGATCCGTTGCTGGGCTGGGGACCGGGAATGCACCACCTTGCTTGAGTTGGATGGGGCCCCCAGCAGAACTGTTGTTGTAGAGCAGGTGCAGGTTCAGGTCCGTGAGAATCAGGATGTCTGGGTTCCCCTGGCCGAGGATGTCCCCAACAGCTACACGGCGGCTGGACCCCAGGAACATCTCCTGACGCTGAAATCCGCCCTGGGGCAGGCCTTGGTAGATGTCCAAACCTTCAAACCCATCGGCGGCAGCGATGTCCTGCATACCATCGCGGTTCAGGTCGGTAAGGATGAAGTGTGCGGAGCTGTAGAGGCCCTCAGGTTTCGGGGCCTGCAGGTGCACGGGGGCGAGATCCACCGCAGGCATCGGACCCAGGTCTCGGCCCGTGTTGAGGTTCTGGATGGCGTCTGCGGGGATGTCCTCGGCGGTCTCCAGTCGGCTCGAAGAACCGGGCAGGCTGGCGGTCAGATCGACGCCGCGCGCGCGGAGGACCGGGTTGGCACCCAGGATCAGGGTGAGGTCGTTTTTCCCCGGCCCAGCGACCATGCTCGCCCCCTGCCCAAGGCCATCGCCCGGCACGGGCAGGGCCAGGGCGGCGGGATCGCTGGAGTTGACCATCAGGGGCACGTTGAAGGTCAGGATGACCTCATCACCCGCGTCAGCCTGTCCATTCGTGTTCAGGTCCCGGTAGCGGGCCGCACCCGATACCGCCAGAGGGGGCCCCAGGGCGGTTTCGCCTTCAGGGTCCGGGGCGTGATTGCAGGCTCCTACGCCAATCAGGAGGCCCAACCAGAGGGCCTGGAGTGGCGCCGACTGCCCGCGGGAGGAGTGTTCTGGGAGGGGGGTCATGGTGGCTCTGTACAGGCAAAAAGTACCTCGGTGGGGATGCTCGCCACGGGTTTGTCTCGATCCGATCCAGATCGGGGAAGAATTTGTGGCTTTGATGACCTAGTCCTCCCGGACCGCCGGAGTTGGGTTTGCAGTCCCCTCCGCCAGAGCCTTCCCATGCCCTCTCAGGTCCTCTTCCTGGCCATTCCCTCACCGGATCTGGTCATCAACCTCTTTGCCAGCGCCAGTCAGGTGCTGGGGTTGGTGGCTGTAGGCGCCTCCGGGTTGGTGCTCCGGCGCCGGTCAGAGACCGGTATGGACCCTGGAGGCGGCGCCCGGAGGGGCACGGTCATGGGGTTGGGAGTGCTGTGGGCTCTCACCGCAGGGACGTTCCTGCTGTACCACCTCAAGGTGGCGGATGCCAATGAGGCCCGCCTACGTCAGGCTCTGGTTAGGCCGAGCCTGGAGACGGGCCGGGGTGTCGCGGACAGCAGCTTGTTCACCTTGGATCTGAGTTCCCAGACGGGACACCCCGCGGGCCTCTCTACCGCGGTGCTGTCGGCTCTCCTGGCCTCTCCCCAGCAACCGCAGGTCATCGATGTTCGAGAGCCCGAAGAGATCGAGAAGGGCAGCCTGGCCGGTGCGCTCCATATTCCCTACCCGGATCTGCTCGCGGGGGAGCACGACCAGGCCCTCAAGGGAGGCGCCGTCCTTATCTGCTTCTCGGGGAACCGTAGTTCGGAGCTTACCGAGGCACTCTCCACCCAAGAACCGGAGCTACGCTTCTTGGTCGGTGGTTTTGAGAAGTGGGTTGCGGAGAACCGCCAGATCACCGGAAGCCATGAGCGCACCAGTCTGCGTGCACTTCCCGATTTCCCCGGCGGGAACACGCTTATTGACACCCCGGAGGTGGAGCAGAGCGTAGCCGAGGGTGGCGTGTTGTTCGTGGACGTGCGCCATCCCGGTCAATTCAATGCGGGTCATCTCCCGGGTGCCGTCAATGTGCCGCTACGCGGAATGACACGTGCAGAAGGGAGCGCCGCGCTGGCTGCTTTGGGGGAGGCCCGGGTCATCGTTCCCTGTTACGACAAGCGCAGCTCCTTTTACGGGTCCGTCCTGGGCCTGCGCTTGACCCGTGCCGGCGGTATTTTTCTGGGCCGCTATACGGTGCCCCACGAGTACATGCCCACTGGCGTTGGTGACAGGGCCTACCGTGCGGAGTGGGCTCTGCAACGAGCTGGACGGACGCCCTATGGCTGGCTGGTGTCCGCTCTTGCAGAGTGGCTGAGCGCCATGGGGGCATGGTGGGGCACGGGGTGGGCGATCGTCCTCATGGCCCTGGTCGCGCGGGCCGCCACCCTGCCCCTCTCCTGGAAGGGCAGTCGAGATCACTGGGTTGAGTGGAAGAACAAGGAGGCCTGGTCCGTCGTGGGCTCCGGTCTGAAGGATGACCCTGTGCGCCGTGCCCGTGCTCTGCGCGAGCTGCGCAGGGCTGCAGGGTTGACCCCCGGCCGCAATCTGGTCGGCAGCATGGTGCAACTGGTGTTGTTCCTGGCGCTACTTACTGCGGTGGGCCAGGTCAGCCAAAGTACGGGTGCAGACCAGGGTTTCCTCTGGTTGGCCTCGCTGGGTGAACCGGACTCCTCCCGCGCCCTGGCTCTGTGCTGTGGGCTCTTGGGGGCGGGCCTCTTGCTGGAGGGGCGCTGGTCCCGCAGGACTACAGGGCGAGGCCGGACGCTCCTCGGTCTTGCAGCAGCCTGCGTGGGTGCCCTCCTGTTGGGTCTTACCTGGAATCTGACCGCCGGCCAGGATCTATACCTGGTTCTCTCCCTGGCCTGGGTCGTTCTGCAGAGTCGCGCTGCGAGCTTGAGCATCTTGGGCAGATCGGGCCCCGCACGCCCCTACACGCGGGCCCTCATGGATTGCGGAGAACAGGAGGATGTGGGACGCAAGGCCGAACGCCTGGGCGTTCTGGCAGCCATGGGATTGCCTGTCCCCTGGGGGTTCGCACTCACGACCTGGGGCGTGGAGTCGCTGTCCGACCCGGTTCGCCGAAAACACCTCGAGCGGGAGGTGCGGCGTGAGTTTCGACGCCTGGGTGTCCGACACGTCGCCGTCCGAAGTTCCGGCCTGGGAGAGGATGGCGCGCACGCGAGCTTCGCGGGGATCTACGACACACAACTTCACGTGACTGCGGAGCACTTGATGGAGGCTATTGAGGGTGTGGCCGCGTCGCTGCGTTCCGGTCTCGCGCTCTCCAACGGCAGCACCGACACTCGAGGGGGTGTATTGGTTCAGGCCATGGTCCAGGCTCAATACTCAGGCGTGTTGTTCACAGAGCATCCCACCGAGGCTGGAGCGTGTCTGGTTGAGTGGACGTCGGGTGTGGGGGAGCCGTTGGTGGGCGGCCAGATCACTCCCGAGGCCGTGACGTTCGGACGTCTGACTGGAACATGGCGTGAAGGGAATCAGCCAGAGGGGGGGGGTCTTGGGGAGTTGGTGACGATGGGGCAGCGTATCGAAGGGTGTTTCGGCACTCCCCAGGATGTTGAGTGGGCGATGGTCCTTGGGCATTTGTCTATTCTTCAATCCAGGGATATCACGGTTCGCGCGGGTTCTGAGGGTTCCGGGGACGGCCACTTTGAGCGGGACAGGCAGAGGTTGATCACAGCTGTCATGGGCGAGTCGGTAGATACCGCCGTCCTGGTGCAGGATGAGATCAGCGAGCTGCTCCCGAGCCCGACTCCTTTCAGTGCGCGCTTCATGGCCGATATGTGGCTGCCGGGGGGGACGGTTGACTTGGCTTGTCGCAGCCTCGGTGTTCGTTTCAGTCCCAGTGAGGATGGTCAGGAGCGGGTGCAGTTCGCCCTTGGAAGGGTGTGGACCCACCAGGGTATTCAGCGGGGCCAGGATGGTGGGATCTCCGCCTGGGCGGGGTTCCAGCTCTCACGCTGTGTCCCGGCTCTCGAGCGGGAGGTGGCCTCTCTTGCCAGGCGTGCTGAGCAGACGGCGCCCCTCGATCGGGCCCTGGACCTGGGCCGGTTGGGGGCCAAGTCCTTGATTGCTCTTTATCAGGACCGCCTCGAGCTATTCACCACGCGCTCCTATGTGACGGCCGAACGGGTCAATGTAGCGGCAGAGTGGTTCATGTCTGGCGCACGCAAACGTCTGGATGAGGCAGGGCTGGACCCTGCACCTCACCTGGTGGCTCGTGGAGGAGTTGCCAGTAGGGCCATGGTTGAGTTGAGTGCGAAGGGTATCGGGGAGGCCAGCGCCTTCGTCGACTCCATGCACCACAGGGCGCTGCATGACTTCGAATGGGCCGAAGATCGCTACGGCGAGGACTCGCGCCTGGTGGATGTGCTTGCGCGGAGGGGGGCGGGGCAGGGGAGCCGCGATGGCGGGAGGATCAAGGAGGGGCTCACAGGTATCCTTGCTGCAACAGTGGAGCGCGCGTGCCGCCTGCAGGTCCTCAAGGAGGATGCAAAACACCACGCCCTCGTGGATCTTGCGCTGGCGAGACGCGTCGTCTGCGAGTTGGGCCGCAGGCTGGGCTTGGAGGGCGACGCCGTGTGGGCTCTGGAGCCTCAAGACATCGCGCGACTCGTCCGTGACTCGGACGGTGTTGTAGCGCTCCCGGCCGACCTCCGAATAAAGATCGCGAGGGCGGAGCGGCTGCGAGCAACCCTGGAGGGGATCGAGCTGCCCACGCGCCTCACGCCGCGGGACGTCGAGAGCCTGGGAATGCAAGGTCTCGGGTTCGAGCTTGCGCCTGTTGGGCCATCCCGACTATGTGGGTCAAGGGTTGCTGGGGCGGGGGATGTGGTGGGGCCCGTCCGAGTCTGCGCGAGTGCTGAAGATCTGGACGCATTCCAGCCGGGTGAGATCCTTGTCACGCGCTTCACCGATCCGTCCTGGAGTGCCGTGTTCGGCATCGCTGCGGGGCTGGTGACGGAGCTGGGCGGTTGGCTCAGTCATGCGGCTATCCTGGCCCGCGAGAAGAACCTGCCCGCCATCGTGGGGGTGCCGGGCGCCATGAATGCGCTCGAGACGGGCGTGCGGGTGCGGCTCGGAACGGACGGTCTGGTTGAGATCCTGCCCGCCGACGGGGCTGCTGGGGAAATTGTCCCCCTGGGTCGTGCGGCGAGAAGCGGCTAGTCTTCGCTTCGCCCGGGCCCGGCCAGGCCTATCAGCTGGACGTCCGAGCCCTGTTCGAGGGGCCGATCAGGTGAGTTGGCTCTCAGGAAGCCCCCGGAGTCCACACTGAACAGGGGCAATGCATGCGGCCCGTATTCTTCGTGCCAAGCTTCCAGTCCGAAAGTATCGGTGAGCGGGGTCACGCGGATTTCATCTCCGCGTTCCAGGCGTGCAAGGAGTTCGGGTAGTGACGCGCCCTTGCCAAACAGGTCACGCCCGCGGAGGTCTCCTGGGCTGCGGGGTTCAGTGGGGTCGGGTAGGGCAATCTGGAAGCAACGTGCACGACCGAAGATCTCGCGGTAGTGCAGGCAGGCCAGTGAGTTCACCTCGTCATTGGGCGTCAAAGCCACGAGGTGGCCAATGCCCCCGAGGGGAAGCTGCTCGGGGCTGTCTTCGGTGAGCGCGTTGGCGCAGCGCGCGGTGAGGCCTTCCAGGTTGGCGTCCACCACGGCCGCATGGTTGCTGTCCACAAGCACGACCATCAGGTCGACCCTCTTGAGCGCGTGGGCCAGGGCCTTGGCCAGCGGGTTGGCTCCTACGATCAGGACTCCCTGGGGGGCAGCCTCGGCGAGATTCAGGGCACGGGCGAGGGGACGGGCCCCAAGGCCGTAGACCACCACTGTGACCACGATCACCAGAAAGGTCAGGGGCGCGAGCTGCTCGATGCCCTCCAGGCCGGGGACCTGGGCCCGCAGGAGCTCTTCCCCAAACAGTGCCGAGACCGCAGCGGCCACGATCCCGCGGGGTGCCATCCCCGCTACAAAGATCCGCTCCCTGTGACTCAGGGAGCTGCCAAAGGTTGATAGAGCAACGGCAGCGGGCCGCACAATGAGGATCAAGGCGGCCACAAACAGCCAGGCTCCAGGTCCCAAGGTCAGGATCTCATCGCTCTCGATGCGCGCGGCCAAGATGATGAAGAGCACGGAAATCAGGAGGGTGCGCACGTTCTCCTTGAACTCGATGATGTGCCCCACCGGGGTGCGCCGTTGGTTGCGCAAGGCCACCCCCATGAGGGTGACGGCCAGCAGGCCGGACTCCGGTGAGAGGGCGTCCGACATGGCGTAGATGCCCAGCACGAGTACCAGCGCGACGGGGCTATGCAGGTGGTCGGGTACCCAGTGCCTTCTCAGGGGCCAACCGAGGAGCGTGGCGCCGCCGAGTCCGGCAAGCAGACCCGTACCAAGCGTGACGGACAGGCCTTTGAGGGCCGGGCCAAGTCCCTGGGCCGAGAAATCACTCTCCACCAGAATGGAGTGGAAGACGAGTACGGCCAAGGTGGCACCCAGGACGTCGGCGACGATTCCCTCCCAGGTACTCACCGGCCCCACCGCCCCGCGGGGGCGCACCTGTCTCAAGAGCGGCCCCACCACGGTGGGCCCGGTCACGGTCAGGATGGCACCCAGGAGGATGGCCAAGGGCCAGACCATACCCGCCAGAAAGTGCGCGGCCAGGGCTGTGAGAAACCAGGTGCAGACCACCCCGACTGTGCAGAGTCGCAGGACGGTTGGGCCGATGGAGCGTAACTCAGCGAGGTCGAGGGTCAGCCCACCCTCGAAGAGGATGACGGCAACCGACAGGGAAACCACGGGGAACAGCAGCTCGCCCAGGAGGGCATCGGGGTCGACCCAGCCCAGAAGGGGGCCCACGGTGATTCCCGTCAGGAGCAGGAGGAGGATCGACGGCAGATTCAGGCGCCAGGCCACCCATTGGGCGGTGACGCCCAAGACGGCGATCAGCGCCAAACTTGGGAGGAGAGATTCGGGGGGCAAAGCAGCCTCGTTCGTACAGGCACCGTAGCCCGGTGAATCTTGCGTACAAGGACAGAATTGAAGGTGTGGGGTTGCGGCCGGGTCATAGCAGAATGGCGCCTTGTACTGACCCTAGCTCTCCTCCCTCTGAGATTTCCAATGAAAGGCGCCGCACTTACTCTTCTGCTGGGATGCTTCTTGGCCGTTACATGGACTCCCAGCGCGCAATCCCATGCTTCCTCAATCCCCTTTGTTGCCGATGAGGCCGTGGAATTTGAAGTGGACGCCGTTCACTCGGGTGTCCTGTTCCGCATCGAGCATCTGGAGGTGTCCGCCTTTCATGGCCGCTTTACGGGTCTCTCAGGCCGCTATGTTCTTGACGCGGATGACCCCTCCGGGTGTGAGGTGCAGATCACCATTGATGCGGCCAGCGCCGACTCGGGGAGCGAGGGACGTGACAAGCACATCTGTGGCCCCGACTTCCTCAACACCAAGCAGTTTCCTGAGGCAACCTTCCGTTCAACCAGGGTCGTGGCGGGCGATAGTGCGGCTTCCAATCGCCCAACGTACTCCGTCACCGGGATCCTGGATCTTCGGGGGGTGAAAGGTGAGGTGACCTTCCCTATGACCCTGATCGGGAACAAGGAGACTCGGATGGGGCACCGCTCAGGGCTCGAAGGGGAGTTGACCATCGATCGCCGCAAGTTCGGCATGGATAGTTTCCCAACGGAGGCTCTCGGTGCTGAGATCGAGTTGACCTTCTTCATTGAGGGGTTGCACAAGTAGGCCGTGGGAATCTGGGAACCCCTGGTGTGGGGATTCGCAAGTGCTGCCCTGGTCTTGACCCTGACGGGGCGTATCTGGAACCGATCCGCTCGCCGCGGGCCGATCCATTCCGCGGCGCGGATGCTTGTTCCCGTTGTTCTGTTGGCTGCGCACTACGGGTTGAAGCAACGCCTGCCCAACTTTCCTCCGGGGGAGGCGCTGGACTGGACCCTTTGGGCTGCGGTGGCCGCGGTCTTCGTTCCGGATCTGTGGGCCGGTGCCCTCCGCCAGCAGTTGACCGTTTGGGGCACCCTACTGCTGGCCTTGTGCTACGCCATCCTGCGTCCACGGATCGGATATCTGGAGCCCGGCGCGGCGGCCGCTCTCTTCCTCGGCGCCTGGGCCTTCTGGCTCCTGGCGTCGGTGAAGGTTGACCCTGAGGCCCCTGGCCTGATGGAGGGGGTGTTGCTTGTGTCCATGGGTGCCGCGGGCTGCCTGGCCCACTCCTATGTGGGCGCTGCCCTGATGGCGGGGGCCTTGTGTTTTGCTGTGGGTGGGGCCTGGGTGATGGGCAGTCTGGGGCTCGGTAGTGTTCCCGCTGCATGGGTGCTCACGCCGTGGCTGGTGGCAGTGGGGGGGCTTGTCCTGTCCGGGGTTGCTTATGGGGAGCTCGCCACCCTCCCCGCTCTGGCGCTGGCCTTGGCAGCCACCGCGGGGTGCGGTTTCCGGCGTCTGTTTCCGAGTTTTTGGACTCGTGCGCGCGCGCTCGTCATCGTGTCGCTCCTCGCGTTTGTGGCCAACCTCCTCGCTTGGCCCACCCCTTCAGCAGAGGGAGACCTGGGTGAGTCCGGCTATTCGGTTGCGCCCTGGGCGCTTTCGCCTACGCCTTACTCCGTGGAGGAAGCCTTCTGGGGCTCGCCACAGGAGCCGCAGAAGCGGCCGTCGGGGGCCATAGCTTCCCCGCAGGCAGTACAGAACGTTCCGCTGGGCACCTCGCGCTTGAGGGACTCGCCACAGGCACTGCAGAACTTACCGGGAGCCACGACTGCGGAGCAACTCGGGCAGGCCGTGCCGGGGGTGGCCGGAGCCAGACTCTCTCCGCCGCGAGGGTCGCGCACAAGCATCTGCGCCATCCCCAGGCCTACACCGAGGCCCGCCCCTCCGAGGAGTCCAGCGGCCCCGCCTTCGCCTTCCCCGCCACCGCCAGCAGCCATACCTTCGCCCGCGCCCATCATGGCTTTGCCTGCGGCGAAGCGCTGGTAGTTATCTACTCCTCCAACCGTCTTGAGGTAGGCCGCATCGCGATAGAGCGCCTTGAGGTTGTCCGCATCCTCTTCATCGATGCCGATCACGAAGTTACCCAAGCGGGCGATCTCTATGCCGTAGCCTTCTACGTGGGGCGTCACGCTTTTCAACATAGATTGCTCAATCTCTTCTGTGTAGGCGCCGGAGGTGACGTCGAGAAGGGGCCACTTCTGCTTGACGATCAATTCGGCAATCGTGTCTCTAAGGACCTTGAGTACCTGCTCCTTTAGCCAGGCCTTGACCATGGCGGACTCGGCGCGGCCCATGCCCACAAGTCCCAGGATGAGCTTCTGCGGGTCAGTGACCTTGAAGGAAAATTCCCCATGAACCAAGGTCTCAACAGGTACTCCGCTCTTGGGGTCCTCGACGTGCCCAATGCGTCCACCAAACTTGATGCCCGGATGTTCGCGAACGTTGACGAAGAAGACCTCTGAGATGAAGACGTTGCCACCAGTGAAGCTGTCCACCAGATTCGAAAGGAAAGGCAGGTTGTCCGAATCGAGGGTGTGGCGTCCCGGTTCCAGGACGGACACAACCTGGCCGTCGCGGAAGAAGATGGCCTTCTCATCGGCGTCCACCGTGAGCTGACTCTTCATCGGGATTGTCGGGTCTGGATGCTTCCAGACGACCTGGGCCTTCGTCCCATCGGGACGGGCAACCATCATTTCCTGGGTTCCGCGCTGGAACCAGTCCAACATACTCATGGGGGCCTCGTGTGCAGTAAGCGTGGGGGGGGGCGGGCTCGCTAGTGTACCGAGCAGCCGGCGTTATATTCACTGGCGCCCGACCTGAGCGGTGAGCCGTTTTCTGGGGGGCCATGGGGGCCAGGGGGGGGCCAAGATGGCGTCTCAGATTGGGCCACATGGCTGTCAAATCAAGCAGGATTGCACAATACCTGTAGCGATGGGCGTGGCGGGGGGCAAATATAGAAAGGCTCTTATGCGCGTTCAGCCCTCATTCCGACGCAACAACGTTGTGCATACGGTCGATATCCCAAGGCGGATTCCGTCCGCAGGGGGATTGGCGCCCATAGGGGGTAGGGGGCTGGGGTTACTTGCTCGCGTGGAGGGTGAACTGCGACGGCTTCACCAGGAACTGGCGCGGCTCAAGGCGGATGAGGCCGGGTCGGTCCTCGCGGGCCCGGGTTCTGTGGGTGAGAGTTTTGCTGTGCGTGCGCTACGGCAGCGAATTGAAGCACTCGAGACGCTCATCCCGGTGAGTTTGACATCCCGTGCAGGTGTGTTGCACGAAGTCGGAAATAGTGTCCAAGGCCCGTTCGGGGAATCCCCCAGGCTTCCGCGCCACCTTTCCATTGATCTCCCCGCCAGTGTCATTGATCCGGAGGCTGAGGAGAAGCGCTCCGCTGTGCTGGCGGACCTGTTGAGCGCGAACCTTGAGTTGAGGCGCCGCTTGCTGGATCATCGCAGCGGCGCCTGATTGACCGTTCGTAGGATGTGGTTCGGGCAGATGCGCCTCCGGTCTGTCCCGCTCTGGTGCAAAGAGACCAGTTTTGTTCAAACTCGACCGATGCCCGTGTTTGATGCGAGTCGGGCAATGCTACGATCTGGACGTCTAATTCGGCCCGGGATGCCCTCGCTACAGGCTGGCAATTCGTTGCTGGCCACCGGGTTGCCACTTCCCTCACTTCCCCTCGTAAAATCACATGGCTGACAGCAAGTCCCCCAAGGATTCCGATTCTAACGCTCCGGGCGTGCTCTACATGGGCATTGACCTGGGAACCTCACGGACCTCTGTAAGTGCATCCAATGGCGTGCGTGAAACCGTAGAGTCCTTCGTGGGTTACCCCAAGGACCCCGTGGCGCGCAAACTCCTCAAGAAGGATGTCTTGTTCGGGCAGGAGGCGCGCGACAAGCGGTTGTCACTGAACCTGCATCGCCCCCTTGAGCACGGAGTTCTGAAGTTCAATCAGGACGGAGCTGAGGATGGCGAGAGTCTGCAGGCCGCTCAGGATCTGGTGCAGGAGATCGTGCGTCAGGCCCAGCCACGCAGTGATGAGCTCGTCTATGCAGTCATCGGTGTGCCAGCTCAGGCGTCCATCCACAACAAGGATGCCATCCTCCAGGCTGCCCGGAAGGCGGTGGACTCGGTCATGCTTTGTTCCGAGCCGTTTTCCGTGGCCTATGGGCTGGACATGCTTGAGGACGTTCTCGTGATCGATATCGGTGCAGGCACCGTAGACCTGTGCCGGATGCACGGCACCATGCCTGAGGAATCCGACCAGATCACCCTGACGACGGCCGGGGACTTCGTGGACAAGGAGTTGAGCCAGGAGATCTCCACTGCCTTCCCTGACGCGCAGTTCAGCACGCAGATGGTCAAGGGGATCAAGGAGCGTTACTCGACTGTCGAGCCCAAAGCCGAGGGTCTCATGGTCGAGCTTCCCGTTCAGGGGAAGCCGCAGAGTTTTGACCTGACCGATCCCATCCGTAATGCCTGCAACCGGATAGTGCCCCCGATCGTTGAGGGCTTGGGCCAGTTGATTGCCACCTTTGACCCGGAGTTCCAGGCGCGCCTCAAGGAGCGCGTTCTGTTGGCAGGTGGTGGAAGCCAGATCCGAGGGCTGGATACGGCGATCGAGGCGGAAATGGTCAAGACGCTCGGAGCGGGTCGCGTGATCCGAACCGAAGAGCCTGTTTACGGCGGGGCCAATGGTGCGCTGAAGATCGCGCACGATATGCCCGGCGATTACTGGGACGAACTGAAGTAGTTCGGGCCGGGCTTCGTCCGGGTCGTCTACTGAATCTCGATTGCAGCCACGTTGCCAAACGCTCCGACTCCAGGCTGGCCGGAAAGGAAGCGTTGCCAGGTCAGGCAGTAGCCCAGGGTTGTGCCGGACAGGTTGGGATCTGCGGGTATGGCCTCGCTGTAGCTGAGCTGCCCCGTCCCGTCGAGCGCACCGGACGTCTTCCGGGTGAGGCTCCCGGCCAGCATGAAGTACCCGTAGGGTGGGACAGGGATGGGGCTTACGTCGCGGATGGCTGTACCAAACACCATGACGCAGCCGTCTCCGGGGGCCCCATTACTGGTGGCGGTGTAGGAGCCTCCCGGAACCAGGGTTCCGCTGATGTCCACGACGGGGAAGCCCAGGCTCTCGATGGCCGCTCGCACGTTCGGGCGTGGCCCGATGTTGGGGCCGCTGGTCGTCGCAGTGCCCGAGCCTACCAGCAGGCTCCGGAGCTGCTTGGGGGCGACCGTGAGGCCGGTCACCTGGGAATGGATGCCCGCGAGTTGCGCCGCCGCCCCGGCGACGATCGGAGTGGCGCTGGAGGTGCCGCTGAACAGGGCGGTATAGGTTGATTGGAGCCCTCCATTGAAGAGGTCCCCGTAGCCGGCGGTGGTTACGCTGGTCCCCCAGCCGTGAAGGTCCAGCCGGGTTCCGTGATTGGAGAAGCTGGCCGCCGTGAGCGCGGATCCCTGTGATGCACCCACGATGACGGCCCCGGAGTCACGGACCGTTCTGTTGAACTTCCCCCCAAAGCTGGGATCGTCCAGGTTGTGGCCGCCGTTTCCGGCAGCAGAGTACACGTGGATGCCGGAGGCGGTAGCCAGGCGCACGCTGGCAAAAATGGCGTCATCCCACTCGCACGGGTGGGGGCCAAGGGGGGCGTCCTGACACTGCACTTCCAGGACAAGGAAATCACCTGCGGTCAAGGCGGCGATGGCGTTGGTGATGGCCGCAGGGACGTTGATCGCGAATCCCTGGTGGGTGGAGAGGAGGACGTCCGCGTCGTAGACCAGACCCCGAACGCCCAACTCCTGGTGCTCCCCGACCAGTTCACCCAGCACGGCCGTGCCGTGATCCCAAGGGTACGGGGCGCAGCACAGCCCGATGTAGTTACCTTGAGCCTTGTGGGCGATGTCCTCGTGGTCGTCCGTCCAACCCGTTTCCACGTCCGCAATGGTGATGCCCGTGCCAAGGCCGCCGCTATAGGTGTTGCCAAAGTCCGCATCGACGCCCATGGGGGCCGGCCCGCGGTAGCCCTGTTGCCCGCTGTAGTCGCCGGCGCCCGCCACGGGCGAAGCAATCGGGTCGCTGACAGCCCCTACGGGCCAGGCCCGTCGGACGACCTCGAAGCGGTTGAGTTGATCGCACAGGGGGCCAAGATCGAGCCCTGCGGGAAGGTGTAGGGAGTAGAACAGCGTCAGGTCGTGCAAGACCTCGCCCGTACGGGCTTCGGCTTGCTCACGCCATGTGTCCAGGAGCGCATCTGGCTGTGGGAAGAGGCGTCGCACCTGCACCCCGAGCTGCTCAAGCGAGAGGGAAACCGCTTCAACCTGTGGGTTCTGGCTCACGAGCCGTCCGCGCCGGAGGTGGACCCCTGAGCCATCCAGGAACTTGATCAATGCCGTATCCCGCTCGTGGGTGGGCAAGACCAGGGTGTGCTCGGGCTTTGAAGCCAGTGAGGGGAGGCCTGTGCGCGGCTTGTGTTGGGCGGCTGCATGGCCTGCCAGGGGACTACCCAGGCACAGGGCGAGGCAGGTGGCCAGAAGAGCTCCACGCTGCTGCCCAAGGCGGACTAGTGGCCAGGATTGGCTTGGAGGGCACAGGGCGGGGCTTGGCATGGCGTTGGAGGGTGTGCGCCGCTTGCGGCCCATATTCTATTGTAGGCCCATTTGCCGGATGGCTGTTGAATTCGTGGGCAGAATGGGCCCGGAGCGTCTCGAGTAATGGGGTAGCGGTTGAAATGGGGGCAGGCACGGGCTCTCATCGGGTGGGATTGGCTTGATGCTCGCCCTGGATTTCACGATGACCGATCGACAAGACCCACCCGCCCCCAACTTACAGGGTAGGCCCCGGCCGGGGCTGGGCTGGGTTGGAGCATGGGTGTGTTTGGTGCTGGGTGGTGGGACGCTCGGGGTCCTGAGCGTTCTGCAGAGTGACCCGGACCTTACGGAAGCCCTCTACTGCGGTGGCATCTTTCCCGTTGTACGTATCGTCTTGGCTCCAGTAGGACTCGTCCCGTTCTCCGTCGCCGAGCTCATGCTGCTCCTGCTCGGTGGGGTTGCCTGCGTAGGCCTTGTCCGCGCGGTCCGAAAGCCCAAGGGGGTGAGGCGCGTGATCGGCTGGACCGTGGTCCTGGCCGCTGCAATTCTCTTCATCTTCGAAGTCTCCTGGGGGTTCAACCATGCGCGGCGGCCTTTTGCCTGGCACGCGGGTTGGGACGTGCGGCCGCGGCCGAACAGTGAGCTCGCAGAGCTCGTTCTCAGCTTGGGGGAGGAGGCGGCTCTTGAGAGGGGACTCTGCCTGCAGGATGGCCCCGGTTCTCCGGATTGGAGCCTTCAGTTGGGCGGAGGTCCGGACGGGGACCCGCGTCTACACGAAGCGTGGCTCAAAGCAGCGCGAGTGCACCCCGTGTTGGGTGGGCGACCTCTTGCCGTTCGGCGTCCAGTGTTCTCAGGGCTCATGTCTGCTTTGGGCATCTCAGGGATCTACTCGCCCTTCACCGCCGAGGCCCATGTCAACGCGCAGGTCCCTCTGACGCAGGTGCCTTTCGTGACGGCTCACGAAGTGGCGCACGGGCGCGGGTTCGCCCGTGAGGACGAGGCCAATTTCATCGCGTACCTTGTCTGCCGCTTCAGTGATGATCCCGGGTTCCGGTATTCGGGTTCCCTCCAAGCCCTCAGCCATGCCCGGGGTGCATTGGGGCGGGCGGATCGTGGGCTGTTGAAGGAGGCGAGTGCCAGTCTCGATCCCGGGGTTCTCGCGGATCTCCAGCGGCAGTATCGGTTCTGGCGCAGTAAGAAGACGGCGCTGTGGGAATGGTCCAGTCGCGCCAACGACGTCTACCTGAAGAGCCAGGGGCAGGCTGCTGGTATTCGGAGTTACGGGCGCATGGTGGACCTGCTTCTCGCCCAGCGATTGGCCAACAAACCTTAGCTGCCAAGGGCGGGCGCAGCGGCTAGACTGCGCGCATGAAGGATTACTCTTGCTGGTACCTACTCACTCTCGTGCTCCTTGCTCGGCCATCGCACTGCCAGGAGGATGAACCCTATGTCCCTCCTGTGGCGCCCGCCACCACCGAGGCCCGTGATGTTATGTCCGGCGTTGTTCTCCCAGAGGGCTTTGAGCTGAGTCTGTTCGCGGCTGAGCCTCTGCTGGCCAACCCCGTGGCCTTTGCGCTCGATAACCAGATGCGCTTCTTTGTCGCAGAGACCTTCAGGCTCAACTCGGGGGTGACGGATATGCGTTCGCACATGCACTGGCTGCCTGATGAGTTGGCGGCCCGCACCGTTGAGGACCGGGTGGAATACATGCGGCGTCACGAGGGCGACAAGTTCGCCGCTGGTTACCTTGTGGAACAGGAGCGAGTGACCCGGCTTGTTGACAGGGACGGGGACGGGCAGGCCGATGTGGCGACTACTTATGCCGGTGGGTTCGCCGATCCTGCAGCGGGGGTGGCTTCGGGCATCCTGCCTTTGGGCGACGATCTCTACTTTGCCTGCATCCCGGATATGTGGCGGCTGTGGGATCACGATGGTGATGGTCGGGAAGATGGGCGCGAGGTGCAGCACACCGGGTGGGGCGTCCATACGGCCCTTGCGGGGCATGACATGCACGGGTTGGTGCGCGGGCCGGATGGGCGACTCTATTGGTCGATCGGGGACCGTGGTTTTCACGTCGAGCATGACGGTCATGTCTTTGCCCACCATCACGCCGGGGCCGTGCTGCGCTCTGAGCTCGATGGGTCCGGGCTGGAGATTTTTGCGACCGGCCTGCGCAACCCCCAGGACCTGGTGTTCGACGACTATGGCAACCTGTTCACCGGTGACAACAACTCGGATGGTGGTGATCGGGCACGTTGGGTTTATCTGGTGGAGGGTGGAGAGAGCGGTTGGCGGCAGGCCTACCAGTTCCTATGGCAACCGGTGAGTCGTGGGCCCTGGAACGATGAGTTGCTCTGGGAGCCTCACCATGCAGGGCAGCCAGCCTACATCACTCCGCCCGTCGCCAATTTTGCTGATGGTCCATCGGGGATCACCTACTACCCGGGCGCGGGCTGGGGCCCTGAATACAAGGGCTCCTTCTTCTTGTGTGATTTCCGTGGAGACGCGAGCTACAGCGGTGTCCACCGATTCCAGATGGAGGAGCGTGGAGCGGGGTTCGCTCTCGTAGGGGCGGAGAAGTTCCTTTGGAACTGCCTGCCCACGGACGTCCAGATCGGAAGTGACGGATCGATGTACTACAGTGATTGGGTTCACGGCTGGGATAAGACGGGCAAGGGACGCATCTATGGCGTGCATCCGGTCGGTGCGGATTTTGCAGATGAGCGGGAGGAGGTGCGTTCTCTGCTCGCACTGGGGATGGCTGAAAGGTCGGCCCATGAATTGCAAGCACTGATGGGCCACGCCCACCAGACCGTCCGCCTCGAGGCGCAGTGGGAATTGGTTGACCGGGTCTTGACCGGGGCTGGTGCCTCCAAGCAAGAGAACCTCGACGTCTTGCTCGCAGCAGCTCTTGGGGCGTGGCCCCAATCCCTGGGGGAGGCCGGGGAATTCGGCCGACTGCATGGGATATGGGGATCGGGGCAGATCCTGCGGGCAGGTGGCCCTGCGGGTCGGCAGGTGTGGGCCACCCTGGCGGTTCTGCACAAGGATGCGGACCGGCGTGTCCGCGCTCAGTGGTTGAAGGTGCTGTCCGAGGCTCCCACCCCCCTTGCGAGCGCCTTGGCCCTGCGCGGGCTCTCGGACCCCGAGGCCCGTGTACGGTTCTTTGCCGCTCAATGCCTGGCCAGCCTTGGCCGTGCGGGCATCCGCGAATCTGAGTTCGCCTCCGCCCTTCTGCATCTTGTTGAGGCTGAGGGGGGGGAGGACCCCTGGCTGAGGCACGCTGCGGTGCGGGCCCTTGCGTATCAGGCCGATGGCGCAGAGCTGGAGGCGCTCCACGCTGATGACCGCATCAGGGTTCGTGAGGCGGCCATCGTTGCCCTGCGAACCCAGGGTGATGACCTCATTGCGACCTTTCTCGCCGACCCCGAGCATGCTCTGGTCGCTGAGGCTGCCCGGGCCATCTACGACCGGCCCATCGCCGGTGCCATGGAGGACCTGGCACAGCTCCTCTCGGGCCTAGATGATTCCGATCCGGGCCTGGCCCGCAGAGCCATGGCTGCTCATTGGCGCATCCACACTCCCCGGTCAGCCCGCGCAATCGCGGATTGGGGGCTGGCCTGTTCTTCCGAGAGCCTGGGTGCGGAAGCCTTGGGGCTGCTTGCGGATTGGCAAGCCCCCAATGCGATCGATCCGGTCATGGGGGAGTGGCGTCCCGTGGTTGCCGATGAGAACTCACTATCCAGTGAGTGGATCGAGGGTCTGGGCCGGCAGGCGCTGGAGAAAGAGGAGTGGTCCCGTGCCCGCTGGAGCGTGTGGCTGAACCTGGCGCGGGGAGGGGGGGCCGAATCAAGCGAGGTCCTGGCGGCACTGGCACGAGGGAGTGTCGGCAACGCAGGCGCCGTCCAACAGGCGGCTCTGCAGTCTGCCCTTGATCACGACCACGTGGAGCTCGATGCGATCCTATGGGACTGCTCCGACTCGCCACTCCCCGGAGTTCGTATCGTGGCCCTGCGCGCGTTGGCGCGCAGTGAGCCCGATCGAGCCCTGGCACCGCTCGTCAAGGCCTATGGTTCAGCCATGACCGCGGGGGCGTTCCCCGATGCTCGCCTTGCTCTGGAGGTTCTTGCCGAGTGCCAAGCCTCGGGCACCGAGGCGTACCTTCTGGAGTGGATCGAGGATCTTTGCGCCCAAGGTGGGGTTGGCCCTGTGGCCCTGGAGTTGGAGCGTGCGGCGGTTCGCCTGGGGACACCAACCCTGGACCTGGCCCTGGATCGGCTGCGACAGGCTCGAGCCAGCACGGATCGGGCGCTATCCGATTGGGTGTGGGCTCTGGAGGGTGGCGACAGGGAGGCGGGGCGCGTGATCTTCCTGAAGAAGACCGAGACGGAATGTCTGCGGTGTCACGCTTTTGGGGATCAGGGGGGCTCGGAAGTCGGGCCGGATCTGACTCACGTGGGTGATCGATTGAGCCCCCTGGAGCTTCTCCGCTCCGTGCGCGAGCCGGGGGCGGAGATCGCGGTGGGTTTTGAGGACTGGTTGCTCCAACTCGATGATGGCGAGACTCTCGTCGGTAGGATCCTGGAGGAGAAAGAGGGGTGGCTGACCCTTGAGACGCCTCAAAAGGAGACTCTCGAAGTGGAGGAGACCGCCATCGTGGGGCGTAAGCGGGGCCCATCCTCCATGCCTGAGGACCTATCCCACGCCCTCAGCCAGGAGGAGTTGCGGGATCTGATTGCGTTCCTGGCCTCCTGCGTGGAGCAGCAGGGAGCTGTATCTGGCGGGAAATAGCGTCGGGGGGGCTAAACCCTCAAGTGGGGCGGACGGAATGCCGATTGCACGCATTCTGGCCGCCTCATGAAGCATCGTTCCGACAACCACGATTTCGATTCCGAGCCCCGGCGCCGGCGCCCCGAGCCGTTGGGTGATGGGCTGTTCGGCCGCAGCGAGGTCGAGGAGCTCATGGGCGTTGAGTTCGAGCGCTGCCTGCGCCACGAGGTCCCCCTTACCTGCTTCCTTGTGGAGTTGGAGAGGCTGGATCAACTGGGTGCCATTCACGGCCACAGCTCATGTGAAGAGATGCGCGCTCGGGTTGCCGAGCTGCTTGAGCAGAGCTCTCGTTCCGGGGATCTACTGGGCTACCCGGAAGGCAACCTCCTTTGGATGCTCCTGCCACACACTGGCCGCCAGGCCGCAGAGGGTATGGCGCGTCGCGTGCGCTCAGAGGTCAATGGCTGGGACTTCTGCAACGGAGAGGTCAACGTTCGAGTCAACGTGCGCGTTGGGATAGCCAGCAATGAGGAGTCCGGCATGGAGAGTCTTCACGACCTCCAATCTGCCGCGTTCTACGCGCTCCAGGACGATGGGGCAGCGGCCAGTTCTTTCCGCCCGGCTCAACCTCGCCCCGGGATCTCCACCCCTAAGCCAATCCAACCGGTGAGACAGATAGGGGCGGATCGCAGGGTCAGGCGTGAACCGTCAGTGGCTTCTTCGGCCACAGGTCAGCGCGGGGCGGTGTTGCTCTCAATTTTTGAGGCCAACCTCGCACTGCAGGCTGAGACACGTCGCCGCAGGGCTATCTGATCGACTGCTCTGGTTCCTGGGCTAGAGACAGAAGGTCACCTGTAGCCCATCGGAGAAGTTGGACCCCGCAGGCCCGCCTGCCTTGTCCCGGTACCAATGCTGGAAGAAGTAGGTCGTGCCGGCAAAGACCTGACCTGCGCCATTGAAGGGCGGGGTGTTGAA
>PBIX01000107.1 GCA_002720975.1 Planctomycetota bacterium
GTGGGCGTCGAAGGTGACGTAGACCCAGTCCTTCTTGTGGGCGGAGGGCGTGATGGAGCTGACGTAGAAGCGACCGGGCAGGAGCTGGTCGATGGTGTCCTTGATGAACTTCTTGGGCTTTGGCTTGTCCTTGCCCTTGTCGTCATCGTCCTTCTTTGGCTCTGTAACCTCAGGTTCTTGTTGCGCTTCAGGCTCTTCAACCTCTTCGGGCTTTTCAACCTCTTCGGGTTCTATGACCTCTTCTTCGGGCTCCGCGACCTCCTGGTCTTTTGCGGCCTCTCCATCACGCTGGCCCTCGAAGTCGTATGTGACGGTCCCATCGGCTACAGAGATGCTGCCTTTCAACTTGCCCTTGTCGAGTGCCGCCTTGAAGGAGAACAGCACATCCCCCGGCTTGAAGGTGAAAGACAGGGACTTTGCTTCCGGATCCCAGGCGCCGGCAGCCAGCTCGCCAGAGCCGACAGATGCCTTGGCCGTGCCCGTCAACTTGCCATCTGCTGCCAGCACGAGATCCAGGGTGAACTGCAACTCCTCGTTCTCGCCCCCCCGATTTTCGGTGATTTCACACTCCCAGTGGCCGCTGATCGGATCGTCGCTCATGAGCAGACCCAGGCCACGCCATGCCACTGCTTGAGCCTTGGGGGCCGCGCCCTCGGTGGCTGCGGGAGCTCCTGCGCCGTCATCAGCGTCGTCGCCCTCGGCGGGCTCCTCGTCGGTAGCCTCCTCTTCTTCTGGTGCGTTCAAGGCGAACAGGTCGATCCACTCCTGGCCTCCATCGCGAGTGGTCCACAGGGCGCCGTCGTCGGTGCCCACGTACAAGATGTCGGGGTTGCTGGGAGACTCAGCCAGCGAAGTGGCCGTGCCCCGCTCCGTCCGCGCGATATCCGGCGAGATGGCGCGCCCCTTGTTACCTCGGTCGAGGGATTTGAAGACGCGGTTTCCCGCGCTGTAGAAGATGCGCGAGTTCGCGTTGGAGAGGATGAAGGGGGTGTTCCAGTTGAAGCGACTGCGGGAGCCACGGGGGGAGCTCGGTCGTGCCGATCCGCCCTGCCCCGTGCGCAGGTTTCGCCGACCCATGCCGCCGTTCTGGCTCTCGTAATAGACCAGGTCCGGATCTTCGGGATCCACGCGGCAGACAAACCCGTCCCCGCCGCCCACCGAGATCCAGTCCGTATTCAGGGTGCCCTGGCCCGAGTACGAGCGGTTGGGCCCGCCCCAAGAGCCATTGTCCTGCAGGCCGCCGTAGACCATGTAGTCAGGCGTGGGGTCGCAGGTGATGTTGTAGAACTGGCCAATGGCCACGTGGTTGTGGTGGTCCCAGTTCTCCATGCGGTCCCAGGTGACATACAGGCCGCCATCGTTGCCCAACATGATGTGGCGGCCATCGCGGGGATCGACCCACATGGCGTGGTGGTCTACGTGTACCGAGCCATCGTGCCCATCCGAGGTGAAGGTCTTGCCGCCATCCTTGGAGCGATACAGTGACGTGCCCAGCACGTAGATGTGGTTGGAGTCGCTCGGATCCACGCGTACTTCGGAGTAGTACATGGGGCGCGGGTTGACCGAGTTGATGCGCGTCCAGGTCAGGCCTGCATCGTCGGAGCGGAAGAGGCCTCCATGTTCGTGTCCCTCTTCCCCCTGTTGGTCTTGGATGTTCTCGCGTTGCCCGCCCAAGCCACCGCCGAAAGGCCCGGAGGATGGGTAGCCGAGAGAGTCGGTGTTGTCTTCTTCAACAGGGCGGCTGCCCAAGGTGAACTCAAAAGTGACCGTCTCCTTGTCGCGCACGACCTCCACTTCGACCTTGTCTTCGGCCTTGTAATCGAGCAAGGAATCCACGAGAGAGTCCCAGCCCAGGACGGTGTTGCCGTCGAAGCGCACCAGGATGTCATCTTTCTTGAAGCCCGACTCCGCCGCAGGCCCATCTTCAGTCACTGCCGTCATGCGTGCGCCGACAGCTCCGGCGCTCTCCCCGTTCAATCCCATGTACGGGGCGTTGGGGCGGTCCTGGGTGATGCGTTCCGATTCGACCACGGCGTACACCACGTTCGGGTCGGCGACGTACCAGTCGATACCGATGCGTCCCAGGGTCACTGACGGGAGACCGTCCGTGACCTTCGTGAAGGTGGCGCCACCATCCGCGGTGCGGTACAGCCCGCTGCCCGGGCCCCATTTCTTCGCGGGATCATTGCTGCAGTACAGGTCGCGCTCACGCTCGTAGGTGGCGACCAGGAGCACTTCGGGATTGCCCGGTTGCATTCGGATGTCGATGACACCCGTCAGGTCGTCCACGAACAGCACCTTCTCCCAACTCTTTCCTCCGTCCGTGGTCTTGAACAGACCGCGCTCAGGGTTGGGTCCCCAGAGGTGACCCAGGGCACCCACGTAGACGACGTCCGGATTCTCGGGGTGGACGATGATGGTGCTGATCTGGAATGAGTCCCCGAGACCCATGTGGTGCCAGGACGCGCCGCCGTCATAGGACTTGTAGATACCGTCGCCCCAGGACACGGAGTTGCGCGGGTTGTTCTCCCCGGTTCCCACCCAGACCTGATCGGGGTTGGACGGTGAGACTGCCACGGCTCCAATCGAACTCGTATCCTGGTTGGTGAATTGGTGTTCGTAAGTAACCCCGTTGTTTGTGGTCTTGAGAACTCCACCGCCAGCCGTTCCCACCCAGTAGGTGCTGGCGTCATTCGGATGCACATCCATCGAAGTGATGCGCCCGCCCATGTTCGCCGGCCCGATGGAGCGCCAAGTCAGCTGCTCGGACCAGGAGAGCGGCAAGCTCCCCTGCAAGCGCTTGCGCACCTTGGCCTTCGGGGGCGCAGGAGCCTTGGCTTCGGCCTCCTCCTCTTGTGTGGGTTCGGCGGCAACCTCATCATCCTGAACGGCGGCCAGGAGCGGCGCGACGAGAAGAAGAGGGGAGACGATCAGGGTCGACAGACGGGGCAGGTGGGTCATGGTTGAAGCTGGGAGCTCTGTGGGGGGACAGGACGAGATCCACACCCAGATTCTACCCATACTTGAAAAACCCGCTCCAGAGCGCGTTGCAAGGATTGCGTCAACCGGGGCCACATCCCCCAATCGGGATCAATCCAAGACGGGTAGAGAGGCAAAGGAGCGCACAGCAATACGCTGTGCGGCCTTGCCCGCAGCCTTGTGGAAGCTCTGCGCTATGGGTGAATTCGGGTCGGCCACCACGATGGGATCGCCACCATCGCCACCCACTCGCACGGCGGGGTCTAGTGGCACACGGCCCAAGACCGGGAAACCATGCTTCTCCGCCAGCATCTGAGCACCACCCGCACCGAACATCTCAGCCACGGTGCGGAAGCGTCCTTCGCTGTCCACAGAGCAGACCTCTTCCTTTGAACCCAGGGTCAGGCGCACCTGCGATCCCTCCTGCGCACCTTCCACCATGCCCTCGACCATGAGGCCCGACATGTTCTCGACGATGCCCAGGATTTCGGTGTTGACCTGATTGAACATGGTGATGGCTTTGCCCACGTCGAAGGTGGCCACGGCCTGGGGAGTGGTGACGATGATCGCTCCTGTGAGGGGTACCAGTTGCGCAAGAGAGAGCTGTGCGTCACCGGTTCCAGGTGGCATGTCCACCAGGAGGTAGTCCAACTCGCCCCACTCCACATCGCTCAAGAACTGCTCGATCAGCTTGTGCACCATGGGACCACGCCAGACGGCGGGCTTGTCGTCGGGCAATAGGTAGCCCACAGACATGGTCTTGACCCCGTAGCGTTCCTTGGGGACCAGGGAGGGTCGGTCCGCGCTGCCACCGTGATCAGGCTGGCCCTTGAGCCCCATCATCATGGGAATGTCGGGGCCGTAGATGTCGCAGTCCAAGAGGCCCACCCGCGCTCCCGTGGCGGCCAGGGCGCAGGCCAGGTTGACGGACACCGTGCTCTTGCCCACACCGCCCTTGCCGCTGGACACGGCGATGATGTGCTTGATGTGTTCGGCCAGCTTGTGGGTGGGGCCGTCCTTGCTACGGACTTCGGCGGTCATCTCCAACTCCACCTCTTCAATACCCGGTACGGCGCTGACGAACTTGCGCGCCTCATCCCGTAGCTGGTCCTTGACCGGGCAAGCAGGGGTCGTGAGGTTGATGACGACATCCGCCTTGGAGCCATCCACATCACAGCGCGTGACAAATCCGAGGGTGACGATATCCTGATGTAGGTCCGGGTCGATGACTTGGCGCAGGGCGTCGAGGACCTGTTCTTTTGTGGCTTGGGTCACGTTGGGTTGGGGCCCGAAGGGTATTGGGGGGGAATGTTGGGGGGACAAGAGTAGGTCCCTGGTAGGGATGCGCAAGGCCTGTTGGCAGTTCTACTGCTTTCCTTCTTCGTCCTCTTATTCGTCGTCCTCGCCTACCAACTCGCCATCGTAACCCATCGCCTTCAGCTTCTTGAGCCACTCGTCGCGCTTTGTTCCTTCATCCACGCTCGTCCCGTCGGAGTCGTAGCGTTTCAGGTACTGCATCATGCGTTTGGTCAGCCGACTGGCATCCTTGGGGCGCTGCTCCACGAGATTCGTGCGCTCCCCTGGGTCTGCATTGAGATCAAACAACTGAGGCGGGGACAGGCCTCTCTCCATCCCGAAGGGGGTGGGCAAGACCAGCTTCAGCCCGCTGGCTTCGTCCCGCATACTGAACCCGTGGTTGACGTAGGCGTAGGTCTCAAGGCGCCAGTCTCCCGGCTCGACACGGCCCTGCATGAGGGGAGTCAGATCCATCCCGTGGAGGTCATCTGGCCGCTCCAGCCCGCACAAGGTGACGAGAGTGGGGAAGAGATCGACGTTCTCTACGGGCTCCGGGAACCTGCGCCCCGCAGGAACTCCCGGGCCCGAGAGGATGATCGGGGTGCGCAGGGCCTGCTCCGCCAGACTGTAGCCGTGACTCTGAAAGAAGAAAGCTTTCGGGGGCATCTCCTTCAATCGGTCTGCTGGTGCTGGAGTGACGTTTTCCCAGAGTTCCTCGCCGTGATCGGAGGCGATCACCACCAAGAGGTTGTCCACTCCCAGCTCCTCCAGCCGTTTGAGCCAGCGTCCCAGCGCGGCGTCCGTGAAACGGACATCGTGGTCATAGGCGTTGCGTTGCCTCTGGATGTCCTGCAGAGCTTCGCTCCATTCGGGATCGTCGGCAGGAGCGGCTGGGCCTTGGGCGGCCAGCATCTGCTCTTGCCAATTCTCCGGCAGGATGGGCGGGACCGAGCTGACGGGTTGATCAGCGAGGAATTGCTGGCGACCGTGATAGGGAGCGTGGGGGTCGCTCGGTTGCGCATAGAGGAACAGCGGCTTGCGCCCCCCGTTCTCATCGTGGGCCAGGGCGTTGACGAGTGCCTCGTCTACCCATGATGCAACGGCGTCGAAGTGCCCCGGCATCTTGCGCTTGCCGTCCGCGCCTTCCCGCGGAATGTAGACATCGAACCCGCGCTCGAAACCAGTTCCCGGATCGAGCAGGGCGTTGGCGACCACGCCCACCGTGGTATACCCGACCTGCTGAAAGGCCTCCGCCAGCGTTGTGCGCGACTCATCCGGGTGCTCGAATAGAGCTGTGGGGTATTGACTCGTGACCATGGAGCACATGGACGGCACGGTCCACGGGGCTTGAGCGGAAGCGCGCGTGAACACGGAACCCTCCTCGGCCAGGCGGTCCATCACGGGTGTCAGGCCACGCTCGTACCCGTAGCTGCCCAGTCGGTCCGCACGCAGGGTGTCAACGACCAGGAACAGGACGTCGGGCTGCTGGAATTCGGGTTCGGGGCCCGAGCAGGCGGCGAACAGTAGGAGGGCGAGCGGAACCCGTCGGGTCGGCTGTGTAAGGCGGTCGCTGGGTGATGATCGTCGCATGGGCTCTTCGTGATTCTAGCCCCGTTGTGGGGGCCAGATCCGCAGGCCGGGGCCTTCCTTTTCAATGGCGGACCGTTGGGGGGCTCCATTCTGGTCCGTATCCAAGGCAGGGAGATGTCCCGGGGCCCAAAACCGCTGGGCCGTGGGTGTTCTGGCGGTCCAGTTGTCTCAAAAGGCAAAAGAACCCAATACCGTTGGCCTGACGGTCGTCCCTGGCCGAGGAATTGATTCCGTTTGTTAGACAATCCCGTGGAATTGGGGGATCCTTTTAGGGAATCCTGGGGCTTGCTGGGACCCTCGGCATCGCACGTTGCGTTGCTGAGTGCATTCCCCATGTGTTTAGGAGCCCCTGCCATGACTGACCCCCAAGACCCCACAACCGAAAAGCGCGACCAGCAGCGGTTGATTCAGGCTTTCGCCCACCTGGATCGGCACGCCCTGGGTATGAGTTGCGGCATCGTTGCCGCGGGGGTTCTGTTTCTCATGACGATAGCCATGACTGTCAAGGGGCCGACCCCGTGCATGGCTTGCCTCGATCCCAGCAGAAGCTTGCGCTATGGACCCCACCTGGAATTGCTCGCCTACTTATTCAAGGGTTACTCAGTCAGTTGGGGTGGCGCTTTTATTGGCCTCGGCTGGGGTATGGTTGCGGGATACCTCGTTGGACACGTCTTTGCCGGATTCCTCAACCTGCACCATCGCGTCTACTTGCGCGTGATTGAGCGGCGTCTGCGTAGAGAGGCTCTGTCCAATGGCTGATCAATCTCCCAACGTTGCCAGATCTCTGGCCCGCATGAATGCCATCTCCTTGGGCTTGAGTTGTGCACTCTTGGCTGGTGCGGCTCTCGGAGGCGCGACGCTTTGGCTCGTGCTGCAGGAAAACGGGTCTTCCTATCACCTTGGTCTGCTGGTCCACTTCTTTCCGGGCTACTCGATAACCTGGACAGGCGCAGTGGTCGGCGCGTTGTGGGCCGGTGCAGTGGCCTTCTTCAGTACCACTCCAGTGGCCATGCTGTACTACCTGAAGCTGCTCTCCAGACAGCCCACCGATTCGGCTCCTTCGAAAGGCCAACGACTGAAGGAAGAGGTCGCCCGCCTGAAGAAGCGCGAGTTCGCAATGGCCATCGGGCTCTTGGCGGGTACGGCGATGTTCATCGCAACGGCTCTCCTGATAGTCAATCACGTACCGGGCAAGCCGCTCGGCCCGCATCTCAAGCTCTTCGGCCTCTTCCTTCCTGGGTACAAGGTCACCTGGGTAGGCAGCGCCCTGGGCTTCATCTATCTGAGCATCTTGGCCGGGACCGCCGCGCTCTTTGTGGCATGGGTCTACAACCGCCGTGTGGAGGCCAACGAGGGATAGGGTGAGCGAAGCCGATCAACAACAGCCCGCCAAGGGTGGGGACGGCCCCAATCGGGACCTACAGGTGACGATCCTCGGTGCAGGCCCTGCAGGGTTGGCCGCGGGCCATTATCTCGCCTCGCGGGACGTCCCCCTGAATGTGCTTGAACTGAATGACTACGTCGGTGGGTTGTGCCTGACCGAGGAGGTCAACGGCTTCAAGTTCGACCTGGGTGGGCACCGCTGGTTCACCAAGAACAAGGAGCTTCATGAGTGGTTCTTGAAGCTGATGGAGGGTGAGCTTGTCACCGTGCAGCGCACCAGCCGCATCTACTTTGACGGCAAGTACTACGAGTATCCCATCTCGATCAAGAACGTGTTGGGCAACGCGGGCCTGTTCACCAGTGTCTACGCTGTGCTCAGCTACTGCCGTGCTGCTGCTCGTGACCTGCTCAGCGATAAGGAGCCCGTCAACCTGCGCGAGGCCTTCGTCTCACAGTTTGGAGAGAAGCTCTTCGACATGTTCTTCAGACGCTACACCGAGAAGGTCTGGGGGTGCCCGTGCGAGGAGATCAGCTCGGATTGGGTCTCCCAGCGCAGCAAGGGTCTCTCGATTCTGACGACGATCAAGGACGCCATCATCAAGAGCCGCGATGTTGTCAGCCTGGTGGACGAGTTCGTCTATCCTCGAGACGGCTATCAGCGCATCTGTGACCGCATGGCAGAGGACATCGAGAGCAGCTCCGGAACGGTCCATCTCTCGTCGCCGGTCAAACGCATTGTCTACAACGGCCCACACGATTTCACGCTGACCTACGACACTCCTGATGGCGACCGCGAGCAGCACGCCACGGATGTGATCTCAACGATCCCCGCGACCCATCTGGTCAAGATGATCGAGCCCAAGTGCTCGCAGGCGGTGACCGATGCGGCCAACTCTCTGCGCTTCCGGGATCTGATCACCGCGACCGTGATGCTGAAGAAGGAGCAGGTGACCCCGGATACCTGGCTCTACGTGCACGATGAAGACCTGCTGTTCGCCAGGCTCCACGAGCCCAAGAACTGGAGTGCGGCGATGGTTCCAGGGCCCGAGTACACGTCGGTCGTCTGTGAGTGTTTCTGCTCTCGTGACGATGAGCTGTGGCAGTTGAGTGATGAGCAGATTCGCGAACGCGTCGTGGCGGATCTGGCCGATAGGCTTGAGTTCATCGACCGCAGCGAGGTGCTGGACGTCTGTATCATCCGCACCCTCTACGCCTACCCTGTCTACGATCTGGACTACTACGCCAAGGTGACCGAGATCTACGGCTTCGTGAATCAGCACGAGGGGCTGCATCTGGTCGGCCGGGGTGGAACGTTCCGCTACAACAACGCCGATCACTCCGTGGAGATGGGCCAGCTGCTGGCCAAGCGGCTCCTGGGAGAGGATATCGACCACATGAGTGTCAACACGGCCCAGGAATACCACGAGGAGATCCGAAACGTGTTGTGCAAGCTGCCGGAAGAGGACTCAGAGCCGGGGAACTCCGGGGACGGTGTGAACGCGAGCGCAGGGTGATTAGGTAGGCTGGGGCGGTTGCCGCGTGCGCCCTCATCAACGCCCATCGACCTGCATCTCTCCATGCAACTGAAGCGACTCCCCGAAGACCATGAGTGCCACTTGGGTGTGATCGGTTGTGGCGGTGACCCCGGAGGTCTGGCGTGAAATTCTGCATGGTGACGACCTTCTACCCGCCCTATAGCTTCGGCGGGGATGGGGCGTTCGTGCAGCAGTTGGCACGGGATCTGGTCCGGGCCGGGCATGAGGTGCACGTGGTGCACTGCACGGATGCCTGGCGCGTTGTGTCTGGCCAGAGCGAGCCCGTAGAAGCTGCCGATACATCGGACGGGGTTGTCGTGCATCGCCTGCGTAGTCGATTCGGCAAGCTCTCGCCTCTCGTCACCCAGCAGACGGGTCGGCCTAGTTTCAAGACGTCCGAGTTGAAACGAATCCTCTCGGACGGTTTCGACGTGATCAATTTCCACAACATCTCGCTGGTGGGCGGTCCTGGGGTGCTGGGTATGGGTGCGGCCACTCGCGTCTTCACCCTTCATGAACACTGGTGGGTTTGTCCCACGCACATCCTCTACAAGTACACCGGTGAGCTCTGTGAGGAGCGCGCCTGTTTGCGATGCACGCTGGCTCACCGCAGGCCACCCCAGCTGTGGCGCGGGGCGCAAGCTTGGATGGGCCGCTGTCTGTCAAACGTGGATCTCGTGGTCAGTCCAAGTGAGTTCACTGCAAGCCACCACCGAGAGTGGATGAAGAAGGCGGGGGTGGATGTGCCCATGCGGGTGATTCCGGAGTACTCCATCCCTCTGGATGGTGGAGGGTCTCCACCCGCCGATCTGCCAGAGCGCTTCTTTCTCTACGTGGGTCGACTCTCGGCAGCCAAAGGTGTCGATAGCCTCCTCGCGGCTTTCGCTCAGCGTCCGGACTACCCACTTATCGTAGTGGGGGAGCCCGACGGGGGTGGCCCGCTTCCCCTTGCCGGTTCCAATGTGCGATTCACCGGACGGGTGCCTCGAGAGAAACTGAGCGCCTACTATGCCGCTGCCGAAGCCTTGGTATTTCCATCTATCTGTGCCGAAACTTTTGGGCTCACCGCCGCCGAGGCACTCTCCTGTGGGACGGCAGTCATCGCTCGAGCCAGCGGTGGAGTGCAAGAGGTGGTGGCCCCGGATGTGGGCACCCTCTACTCCGACGAACCGGGCCTGCTGCGTGACCTCGATCGCATCTGGAGTGATCCGACGCTGGCTCAGCGGATGGGTCAGGAGGGTCGCAGGCGGCACGAGCAGTGCTACACACCCGCCTTGTACCTGCAGCGCTACTTGGACGCTCTCCAGGAAACACGTTCCCGTGTATAACCGGGTCGTGCGAACTGCGACCCGTTGCATTGGCGTTCCCCTTCTTCTGTTGAGTCTCACCGGGGCTCACGGAATGGCGCCGCGGTTGGACTTGCCCCCGCTGCAGGCCGACAAGTGGCTGAACTGGGTGGGTGAGGACCCCACCCTGAAAGGCCTGGCGGGGCGCGCGGTCATGTTGCATTTCTTCGTGTGCGAGGAACCCGAGAAGTCCAATTGGCTCGGCCTGATCCGATTCCACCGGGAGTTCGTGGATCGGGGGCTCGTGATTCTGGCGGTGACGCCGGACTCCGATTCTGCAGTCAAGCAGTTGCTCAAGCTCTACCCACTCCCCTTTGCCATCGGGACGGGTAGTGCCATGGCCGGAGCCTGGAGCATGGACACCTATGGTCAAGTGCTGATCGACCATCAGGGTGAGGAATTTTATCGGGTGGGCGCAAGCAATGGTGTGTGGAACGGCAAGCTGCGGAAGAGTGTGAACGGGTCTCGGTCAGCGGGGGGAGCGGCCTATCGACAGCTGACGGTCTCGCTCGAGCCGCTGCGCGGGACCAAGCGCGCGGTGACCGCCCTGGCCAAGGGAGAGTTGGCCAAGGCCCTCGGATACCTCGAGGCCATTCAGGCCAAAGAGGACGGCGAACTTGCGGCCCAGGCCAAGACCCTTGCCGACCAGACCCGCGAGCATCTGGCGCGTGTGCTCGAGCAGATCGAAGAGTCTCTCGCCGCGGGCGAAGCCGTCCTGGCCCAGACGGCTCTCGAAGCCCTGACCAAGGATCTCAAGAGGCATCCAGCTGGTAAACCCTTCTTGGAGCTGGCCGCCAAACTCGAGGACGACGAAGAGCACCAGACCGAATTGGAGGCGGCGAAGGTCTACGACAACCTCGTCGAGTCGTTCTTCCGGATGGGGTACGGGAAGAACGAGAAACGCTTCCAGACCATGGTCAAGGACTTCCCAGGGACTCGAGCCGCGGAGAAGATGCGCAACTACTGGCTTGGAATGCTCTGGAAGTGACTCAGGATGTGGTGCGGGCTCTGCCCGATCGCAGGCGGGCTTCGATCTGGCAGTAGATGAAGCACAGGACGCTGTAGTGGTAGTACAACTGGTGCAGGAACAGTCCCGCGAGCACGTGCACCATTCCGTTGCGGCGACCGATCAAGCAGAACAAGCCGCGGTTGACGTAGAACGCGAGGGCCAACAAGGTTGCGCTCAAGGCCCAGATGCGTGTGTCCCAGCAACCGGCTATCAGAGAGAGCGTGAGGATTCCCGAGAGGCCCGCCTTCAACTTCTCCGCCGGACTGACGTTCAGGTTGGTCTCCCCCCCTCTCTGCTCGATGATCATGCGCGTCCAGGGGAGGGCGCGCCCGAAAATGTCCGTGACGACCATGTTGTGCAGAGACCAGCGCTTGAGATGCGTGCAGAGCATGTTCTTGTCCAGCAGGATGCGGCCACCCTGCTCGCGGAGGCGATAGCCGAGGTCAATGTCCTCGACCATGGGGCGCGGAAACTGCGCCGAATTGAATCCGCCCACGTCCAGGTAGGCCTGCCGCACCACTGCCCCACAACCACTCCAGAAGGTTGTCGCCTCGCGCTCTCCGTGTTGGTGCACCCAGTGGTGGCGCAGATTGACGTATTGGGACACCAGGCTGCGGTGGGGCGGACGGTCGTTGTAGGAGCCGAACATGGCTACCCAGCCCTCGTCACTGCTGAGCTGCTCGCATACGCGAGCCGGGACGTCGTCGTGCAAGATCACGTCCGAATCCACGAAGAGCACCAATTCCCCTTGCGCCTCTGCGACCCCCGTGTTGCGCGCCTTGGCGGGTCCCAGGCACTTGCCGCCCGATGACATCACTCGGGCTCCCAGTTTGCGGCACAGTTCCGGGCCCCCGTCCGTGGAGCCATCGTCGACCACCACCAACTCCAGGGCGGTACCCTCGCTGATCGCGGCAAGCAGGGGCTGCAGCACGCGCGGGAGATCGGCCCCGGCGTTGTACAGGGGCATGACGATGCTGAGGGACTTCATCTGCGTAGGTGGCTGGCTACATTGCGTAGTGCAGCTCGCCCTTTCAGGTAGGTTCGCGTGCGTGCTCCGAAGATGGGTGCCCAGCGCCTGGGTTCCCGCAGGTAGTAGGCATCCACACGTGGGAGCAGGAGCGGGTCATCGTTGGCCTCCAGCCAGCGCATGTCCGTGGTCGTAGCGGTGCCGTAGTGCTTGCGAACAGCCTCCGTCGTGGACGACTTGTAGGTGCCGTAGGGGTAGGAGAAATGTCGCACGCCTTGCTGTAGCTCGTCTTCCAGCTGTCTCTTGCTGTTTGCCAGTTCCCGTTCCAGCTCTTCTTCCGTCAGGTCTGCCAGGTGGGGGTGTTCCACTGTGTGGCTGCCCAGCTCAAATCCCGCCGCCTGCAGCTCGCGCAATTGAGACCAGTCCATGAGGTCAAGTTCCGGAGCTTCTGCCCCCTGCGTCGGCCAGCGATTGGTACGGCCAACCCAACCCGTGACCACGTACAACAGGGCCGGCACGCCCAGCTCCGCCAGCAGTGGCAGCGCGTGCTCGTGTACGGAGCTGAACCCATCGTCAAAGGTCAGTAGTGCCCGTGGCTGACCGCTTGTACCTTCCTCCCGCAGCATCTCGTCCAGGCCCACCAGGGCCACACCCTCTTCCAGCAACCCCTCCACCACTTGCCGGAACTCGTCGGGGTTGTACGAGACAACCGACCCACTCGTATCCAGGGAGTGAAAGGTGAGGATCAGGTCCATTGGCTCGCGCAGGGGGGCATCGATCGTGTGTGGGCGGTCCTCTCAGGCTGGCCCGCAGTCTTGAATCGGACGTTTCCGGGGCTATCTTGCGGGCCAACTGGCCGGGCAGGAGCCGCCTCACCCGGTCCGTGGAGGCATTTTCCAGGGTATCTGACCCCATAGACCGTCGCACCAGACCAGATCCGCATCCCTAGGAATCACTACAACTATCGAGGGGAATGGCTCTCACGGGCCCCAGGGACGCCCTCCTGACACACGAACGTCCAGCAGGGGTAGTCCCTTTTCTGGGGTGGAGCTAAGATTCGCGCTCACTTGAAGGGCTGATTCCTTCGGAGATCCGCGTGGCCCACTGGGTTCCCGGATAACGTGCGTTGCACGACCCGTCAGAGTCAGCTCGCCGAGGGGAGGATATCCGACGCCCACAGTGGGCGGCGAAGAGCCTTCCCGACCTGAATAGCAACATGCTCGATTCGTCACTTCTCGTTCCGAACACTTCTGTGCCAGTGCCAGTAGAGACGTCTCGCTAACCTAAGATTGATACCCATGGGCAGACGCCTTTACGTCGGTAACCTGAGTTACGACACCACAGAAGATTCTCTCCGCACCGCTTTCGAAGCCGCTGGCGGCTCCGTTTCGGACATTCTCATCATGACCGACCGCGAAACCGGTCGCCCGCGTGGCTTCGGCTTCGTGGAGATGTCCTCCGATTCCGAAGCGCAAGCTGCGATCGAGGCCATGAACGGCACCAACCTTGACGGCCGCGATTTGACCGTCAACGAAGCTCGCGAGCGCCAGCCCCGAGGCGGCGGTGGCGGCGGCGGCGGCGGCGGTGGTGGCGGTGGTCGCTGGTAGACCACTTCTCCACTGAAGTATTGAGTGAAGACCGCGCGAGCCTCAGGCTTGGGCGGTCTTCCTCTTTGTGGCGATCATGAACTCTACACCCAAAGCCGTCTGTCTCCTCTCAGGGGGCATGGACTCGGCCGTGACCCTGGCGGAAGCCCGAGCGAAGGGAAGGGAGGTCTACGCCCTCTCTTTTCAATACGGCCAGCGTCACCAGATAGAGTTGGAGGCTGCGGCACGCGTGGCCCACGAGGGAGGAGCCGCCGAGTGGCGTACAGTCACCTTGGACCTGGCTGCCCTGGGGGGCTCATCGCTGACCGACGACCTACCCGTGCCCAAAGACCGCGCCCAGGAGGACATCGGACAGGGCGTGCCTTCCACCTACGTTCCGGCCCGTAACACGGTGTTCTTGTCAGTGGCCCTTGGCTGGGCCGAGATTCTGGGAGCGGACGAGATCTTCCTGGGAGTCAACGCGGTCGACTACTCCGGCTACCCCGACTGTCGACCCGAATTCCTACGTGCATTTGAGGAGATGGCGCAGCTGGCAACGGCGGCAGGCACGGAGAGCGGGACGCGAGTCCATATTCGGGCCCCTCTCCTCAATCTGGACAAGGCCGCCATCGTGCGTCGCGCAGCCGAGCTGGGTGTGGATCTGGGTCTGACCCACACCTGCTACGACCCCGTCCTGAAAGGGGACCTTCATCTGGCCTGCGGCCGCTGCGACGCCTGTAGGTTGCGTCTCAAAGGATTCAAGGAGGCGGGCGGTTCCGACCCCCTGCCCTACGCTGAGCAACCCTAGAGGTGTGACATCTCCTCCATGAGTCACCCCTCTCCAAGATTCCTGACCCTCGCTATCTAACCGTCGTTTCGTTGGGCGTTGCTGCGGTTGTTGTCTCCCGGTACGCAGCGGACGAGGGTGAAGTCCTGGACTTTCAGGTCGTCGACGAGCGGGTCGTTGACAAGGCCTCGCGGAACGCCGCAGAACGCGCTGCGCTGGAGAGTGCGGAAGGCCACCTCTTGAGAGCTTCCCTCGGCGAGGAGATCGTTCGAGAAATGAGGCCTCTCAAGGATGGCACAGGGGCCGCGCGTGTTAGGAGAGCTTCTCGGGCCAAGTCGTGCAGCTCATCGACCTGCGTCAGTGGAGGGTTTCAGTTGTCTGCCGGAAGAGGAGGCTATGCTTGCCCGGTGGAAGCGATTCTCACGCAGTAGTTGGCTTGTCACCTGAATCAGGGCACGAAGGCGTTGCTCTACAGCTTCTTCGTCAAACGCCTCGCTGGTGGCCTTGGAGGTCACCGTGTGGCGCAGGTTGTGGACGAGGTACCCGGAATCTTCGACTCTCAGGATGAGGCTGCCCTTCTGACAGAGCGCCCCGTGTTCCTCGGGTAGGGGCCTGAGCAGGGAGCGGCCGATGGCCGAGTAGGAGGAAGACCATCCAGTTGCATCGCAAAGTGTGGGCAGCAGGTCTGTCTGGCCACACACCTTGTCCTGAATGCCGGGTCGGATCCCGGGACCGATGAGTAGCGCGGGGATGTGGAACAATCCGGCTTCGTTACCCGGTGAGACGTAGCTACGCATCACATGGTCGGATGTGATCAAGAAAACCGTGTTCTCGAAGTAGCCGGCATGCTTGGTCTGCTCAATGAACCGGCCGAGACACGCGTCGGAGTAGGATAGGCTGGCCAAGTAGTCGGAGTTGATTCCTTCGGCGGAGAAGTCCGGCTTGAAGCCAGCGGGCACCTGATAGGGCTCATGGGTGGAGACGGTGAAGCAGAAGCTCAGAAACGGATCTGCACCCTTCATGTTCACTCGGTTGAGTTCGTCGAAGAGATCCTGGTCCCACACCCCCCACATTTCCATCGCTTCGTGTCCCGTATTGCGGACGATGTCCTCCATACCCATGTACTCGTCGAAGCCAGCGAGGGCGGCAATGGCGTCGAGGCGAAAGGAGGAGCGCTTCGCACCGCGCAGGAAGTGCGTCCTATAACCATCTTGCTTGGCGATGTGCCCGAGGAAGGACAGTTCGCTCTGCTCCAGACCGCGTCCCATCCAAGGAAATTGCGGAAGGGAAGGGACGCCCGCGAGGACGGCGGATAGGCCCTGAATGCTCAGTTGGCCGGCGCAGTACATTTGCGTAAACAGCAGCCCCTTGCTGGCGAGCGCGTCAAAATGCGGAGTCGCACCGAGTGGTGGTAATCCGGCCGCCTCGCGGATCGAGTCGACGTAGTGCGACCCCCAGCTCTCAAGCACTATGACGACAACGTTTGGCTGACTGCCGCCTCCAGTCCGATCCCGCTGCAATGGGAAGTTGTTGTCTACAGGGGCCTCAGAGTCCAGGTCGAGGATCAGTCCGCGGGCCACCTCGACAGCTTCGTTGTCGGGCATATATGCGGTGGCTTGGGAGCGACTGTTCCGTAGCGAGTGATAGAGAGAGAAAGGAGCGTTGAGCTCCAGGTACCCGCGTGCCAGTGATCCGGACTCGAAGGAGTTGACGATATTGAGAGGCTTGCCGTGGATGCCACCTCTCACACCAAGGCCGAGCAGGACCAGCGAGATCGGAAAGGCGAGCCAGGAAGGGCGTCGTCCACCGCACACCCCTTCATCCCAGGACTCGAGCTTCGACCAGCAGAGAGCAACCCCGAATGGCAGCAGGATCGTCACCAACAACTGAGCTGGGTATTCTGAGAAGGCCATGGCTGCCAGGGCCCCGAACTCGGATTCACTGGCCGCAACCTCGAATCCAAGGTGGCGATGGACCAGGCCGAAATAGGTGAGGTCGATGACCACAACCATGACCCCGACACAGGTCAGTAAGAGGCTCATGCGGCTCCAGACATACTGCCAAGGTCGACTTGCGCTCCAGCGGAACGGGAGCATGAGCATCAGCACAGGCAGCCCGACAAAGGTCGCCACAATGGAGGCGTCGAATCGAAGTCCCCGAAAGAGAGAACCGCAGATCTCCACGGGGTCCAGCTCGCCGAAATCGGAGCCGTTGAGGAGGAGAAGGGTGATCCGTGCAAGCCCCAAGAAGACAAGATTGAGGCCGAGGATCCAGAGGGGCCGGACCACTGTGCGGGTCTGGTGCGCAAGCCTGTTCCTCATTGAGCGTATCCTTGCTTATCGGGTGGGGGGACTCAACGAGATCTGCTCAATTGCGGGCATGCCCTCCGGTGGGTTGCCCGGAACGGGAGACATACACCAGAGGACCCTTGCCCGCCCGAGAAAGGGGGGTGCCCTCCTCTCTACTGCGACCACTTCTTCCCATCCCACTCTTCCAACCTGGCACGGTTCTCCGGCATCGCGGTCGAAGTCCCGCAGCCCTCGCACTTGAAAGGGCAATGGCAGAGCGGTTCTGACTCCGTACCATGGGCTGCCATGGATGGTGAATTCGCAGAGACCGGGTTGCGCCCCCCGGAGCCCGTCGGTGCCGACGATCCGCGGGTGGAGACCTTCCGCCTGCTGGTGGGCATCGTGGATCGCCTGCGGGAACCGGACGGGTGCCCCTGGGATCGCGAGCAGACCCTGGAGTCCATGACCCCACACCTGGTCGAGGAGGCCCACGAGCTGGTCGAGGCCATCGAGACGGATCAGGATGAGAGCATCTCGGACGAGGCGGGGGACCTGCTGCTCAACGTGCTGCTCGTGGCACGCATCGCTCAGGACAACGAGCGATTCGATCTGACCCAGATCTGTGAGGCCATCTGCGCCAAGCTCATCCGCCGCCACCCGCACGTGTTCGGGGACGCCGAGGCTGAGGACAGTGCCCAGGTTCTGGACCGCTGGGAGCAGATCAAGAAGGCCGAGCGCGCCGAGGCCGACGAGGACAGCAGTGCCCTGGCGGGAATCCCACGCGGCATGCCCGCCCTCCTGCGCGCCATGCGCGTGTCGGGCAAGGCAGTCACAGCGGGCTTCCGCTGGAGCGACGTGGCGGGTTCTCTGGACAAGCTCCGTGAGGAGATGGGCGAGCTGGAGTCGGCTCTACCTCCCGAGGCCCTGGCCAGCCTGGGCTCCCCAGACCTGGCCAGTGGGGATTGGAAGGCCATCGACCACGAACTGGGGGACGTGCTAATGGCGGCCGCCTTCCTGTCCTCCTACCTTGGTCGTGACCCTGAGACCCTCCTCAAGCGTGCCCTCACCCGTTTCGAAAAGCGCTTCCGTGCCATGGAAACCGACCTCGATGGCGACCTGCAGCGCGACCTGGATGAGCTCGTCGTCGCCTGGAACCAGGTCAAGCAACGCGAAGACTAGAACCCATCCACTCCCATTTGATCCATGAATCTCCCGCTAGCACTGGCCCTCTCGATTCTCGTTCAGGACGGCGGACAGGACGTCGAGAAACGCTATCCGGAAATGGTCTTGCCGCACGTGATCTCCGGCAAGCCGGACCGATTCGATCCCAAGCGGCCTGTGGTGAACATCCGCATCGGTGGGGAGGTTGTCGTGGGGGATGCCATCTACCTGGATGCGGAAATGAAAGGAGAAATGGCCCAGCGCGGGTGGACCAATCTGCGCAAGGAGTTGACGCGCATGTGTGGGCCGATGGAGCTCAAGGCGTTGCCCGGGGGTGGCCCCAAGGTGCGCGGCGGCAGCGTCCTTATCCGCGCCGACCTGAACTCACCGTTCTCCATGACGCTGGGTGTGATGGAGGTGCTTGCTTCCGAGCCCGTGCGTGTCCATCGACTTGACTTTGCCGTAGGCAACGCCCGGGCACCGAAGATCGATCCCGCCATAGGCCTTGTGCCCCAATCTGTTCCTCAGCATGTGCTGCGTTACTCCATTCCCCTGGACCTTGACGAGGCGGTGGAGGAGGAGGGTGTGGACAACGGAGGCACAGGAGCGTCCCCCCCTCGCCTGCCCGAGTTCCGCATCCGCGTGAAGCAACCCGGCGATCGACTGGAGGTTCACAGGGCGAGTGCGAAGCCCTGGGGAGGAACGGGCCGCTTCCGCTTCGACATGTCTACGCGCCACGTGGAGTACTCGGTGGGTGGCTCCAAAGTGCTAGGCAGCGGTGCCTTCCAGAAACTACTGCAAGGCATGCAGTCGACCCTCAAGGGTCAGCGGGCGAAGTTGGACGTGGGGCCTGGGGTGACGGCAGCCGAGGCGTTTGTCATGTACGACTCGCTGATCAGGCTCGGGGTGAAGGATGTTCTGTTCGTGAAGAAGCCGTGATGAGTGGCCCCCTGGTTCAAGCGCAGGGACTCTTCAAGTTCCACGGGCAGGGCGGCGATCCCAACGCCATCCTGCGTGACGTCTCTTTCCAGGTTGAGCCGGGCGAGTTCGTCTGCATCATGGGCCCCAGTGGATCTGGCAAGACGACACTCCTGCACCTGCTCTCTGGTCTCGACGAACCTTCGGCTGGAACGGTCGAGCTGGGGGGCGCCTCCCTCGCGGGCCTGAACACCCGCAAGCGCACGCTGCAGCGCCGCGAGCAGGTGGGCTACGTGTTTCAGTTCTTCAACCTGATGCCGAACCTGTCCGTGCGCGAGAACATCCTCCTGCCACTTGCCATAGCGGGCGGGGCGGAAGCGAAAGGCGAGGCTGCGCTCGAAGAGCTGGCCCGCCGCCTCTCCATCGAGGCGCGGCTGGATGCCTTCCCGCACCAACTCTCCGGCGGTGAGATGCAGCGCTGCTCCATCGCGCGTGCCCTGATCGGTGGCCAGCCCCTGCTTCTCTGCGACGAGCCCACGGGCAACCTCTCCCAGAAGGCGGGGGCGGAGGTCATGGACCTCCTGCGCGCGTGCGTGGACGAGAAGCGGGAGGGCCAGCCGGAGCGTTCGGTGCTGCTGGTGACCCACAACCCGCGCGACGCTGCCCGGGCGGACCGTGTTCTGTTCCTGGTGGACGGCAGCTTGGCCCCCGAGGCCTCCCTGCAGGGCCCGGGCCTGACCGTCGAGGCTGTTCACGACGCCCTCAAGGGCCTGTCCATCTAGTCCTCTCATGGGTCTGGCCACCACCGTCGCTAGGCGCAGCCTGCTGCAGCGTCCTGGGCGGACTCTCTTCTCCCTCGCAGGTATCGCCCTGGGGATCGCCACCGTGGTGGCTGTGGTTGTGCTTGACCACAACACCATCGTGGGCCTGACCGGGCCCCTGCGTGCGGCCGGGTCCCCGGATATCGAGCTGCGCGCCGTGGATGGAGTGACGGAACTGGATGAGATCGAGGGCGTCAGTCTGGCGACCCGTTACTTCCAGGCCGACGCCAGCGTCTCCAGCAAGCCGCCTGGTGCTGAGGGCCGTGAGTCCAGAAAGCGTGCGGGTCTCGTGGCCATGGACTCCGCACTGGCTCCCCAGCTGGGCGTCTACCGCCTGGCCGATGGCGAGGATCTGCCCGTGCACGCCGAAACGGGTGAGCGCGGGGTCCTGATCGGTACCAAGCTGGCGGAGAAGCTGGAGGTGGGGCTGGGCGACCCTCTGTGGATCTCCCGCCCCCGTCGTCCGGGCAAGAAGGTCTGCGAGGATGGCGTGCTTATCGAGACCGAAGCACCCGAGGCCGAGCCCCTGGAGCTTGAGTTCAAGGTCAGTGGAGTGCTCACCCGCGAGCAGCTGGGCCGGCGAGCAGCGGGCATGGTCGTGGTGATGGACTTTGACCTGGGCGAGCAGCTGTATGCGGGTGTGCACATCGACCGGCGTTGGTGGGCGCGCCGCGATACCGGTGTGGACGTGGAGCGTTTGAAGTCGACTCTAGCGCGCACTCACTCCTACGAACTGAACAAGGCCGCGGTGCTGGGGCAGGCCGCCGACGAGCGGGCCTTCCGCACGGGTGTCAACATGGCGGGGCTGATGGCCCTCCTGCTCGGCCTGTACGTCATCTTCCATACCCTCTCCATGTCACTCACCGAGCGCATGCGTGAGGTGGGCACCCTGCACGCGTTGGGCACGACCCGCGCCCAGGTGGGACGTATCTTCCTGTTGGAGGCTGTGATGCTCGCCGGAAGCGGGGCAGCATTAGGAGTGGCCGGGGGCCTGGCTCTGGCTCGCAGCCTGCTCACGCGCGGGATCACCACCCTCGGGACGGGCAAGCACGTGGACATCTTCCTCGTGCCCTGGGACGTGGTCGTGCCCCTGGGTGCCCTGGGATTCCTGATCGCGCTGGTGGGTTCGGTCTACCCGCTCGTGGCCCTGGGTGGCACGAGCAGCGTGGGGGCCCTGCGCGGGGACGCGGCACTGCGCGACACCCGCCTGGGGCTGCGCTTCCACCTGCTCTACGCCCTGCTGCTGGGCCTGATCCTGCCCGGGGCGTACTTCGTCGTCGTGCCGATCGTGGGGGAGGCCACCACCGAACTGGTGATCGTCCTGCTGTCGGCGGTGGGGGTGCTGGGCCTCTTGGGGATGTTGGCCATGGTGTTGCCTGCCATCCTGTCGACGGTCGCCGGGGTTCTCATTCGGCCCCTGCTGGCCCTCTTTCCGTTCGCTGCCCACATGGCCGTGCGCAGCATCCGCTCATCGCCGGCTCGCATCGGCGTCAGCGCTGCCTCTCTCGCTCTGGTCACCGCCGGCCTCGTGGGTCTGAAAGGCATGACCCGCAGCCTCGAGGGAGAGATCGAGGTCTGGGCCGCCGAAGCCGTGCAGGACAAGATCTGGGTGCGGGACATGCCGCCCACCAGTTTCGATGACCTCAGCGAACACCTGCACACCTATCCGGGTGTGCTCGGTCTGGAGAAGGGCAATGTGCGCGTGCACGCGCCCTTCCTGATCATGGGGGTGGAGGTCAGCGAGCTTGCTGGCTATGGCCCCTGCGCCGAGGACGCCAGCCTCATGCGGTCGTTGAGCCAACGGCAGGGGATGATCCTCTCCCGTCGGCTCGCCAAGGACCTCGACTACAAGGTGGGCGATCCGATACATCTGTCGCGCGCCAACGGCGTGGTGGAGACCTTTCACGTGAGCGCCATAAGTGACGCCTATGGTCACTACCCCTATCCCGACGAGCGCATGTACGGACTCATCGCCGACGACCACATGGAGGCCTACTACTGCGTGGATGCGGAGACCGTGACCGAGGTGGCCGTGCGGCTGGCGCCGGATGCCGACCAGGACATCGTCGAGGCCGCCGTGTTTGACTTCCACAAGGGCCCACACGGGATCCACTTCCGAACGGGGCAGACTGTTCTGGACGATCACCTGGCCGACATCCAGCGGGACTTCACCCTGTTCGACATCCTGATCGTGCTGACGGCTGCCCTCGCCGGGCTGGGTGTCCTCAACGGACAGCTGCTCTCGGCCCTGGAGCGTGCCAAGGAGGTCGGAGTCCTCTCCGCCCTGGGCGTGACCCGCGGCCAGGTGGCGGGCATGGTCCTGCTCGAATCGGCCGCCGTCGGGCTTGTGGGTGGAGGCCTCGGGATGCTCCTGGGAGTCCTCGGCGTGCCCTTCGTGGTGGGCAGTTTGGAGAAGATCGCGGGTCTCAGCCTGCCCATGACCGGGGCCGGGCCCTGGGCCTGGATCGGGTTTCTGGGGGCCGTCTCCGTGGCCCTCCTGGCCAGCCTCTACCCCATCTGGCGCATGAACCGCACCGACGCCGTGCGCTCGGTACGGACGGGCTAGGGGGGGGTTCGATTGGGGCCTGATCCCCCCAGCCGGGGTGGACTTGTCCCGGTGGGCGGCTATACTCCGCCCGACAACGCGGGGATGTAGCTCAATTGGTTAGAGTGCCGGCCTGTCACGCCGGAGGTTGCGGGTTCAAGTCCCGTCATCCTCGCCATCCCATCCGCTCTCTGTGGCAAGAGGGCCTCACAGCAGACCGCCTAGAGGTCTACCCGGGGCTCGCCCCTCTCGCCCGACCACGCAACTCTCGCACCCCGGCTTCCGGACTACATGGCGCTTCCCGACCTTCCGCCCCCGATCCTCATCGAGGACGAAGAGGGGATGGACCGCCTGCTCAGTGACCTGGAGGGGGAGACCGAGATCGCCGTGGATACGGAGGCGGACTCCTTCTTCGTTCACCGAGAGAAGGTCTGCCTCGTGCAGATCACCCTTGGGGAGACCGACTACCTGGTGGACCCCTTGTCCCCAGGCGTGGACCTGAAGCGCCTCGGTCCCCTGTTTGCGGATCCCGAGCGCACCAAGATCTTCCACGATTCCGAGTACGACGTCCTGATCCTCCAGCGCGAGTACGGCCTGACTTTCAAGGGCCTGTTTGACACACGCGTGGCCGCCGCGACCCTGGGCAGCACCGCCCCCGGCTTGGCCAGCGTCATGCTGGAGCACTTCGACGTGGAGCTGGATAAGTCCCAGCAGCGCTCCAACTGGGGACGACGGCCACTCTCCCCGGAGCAGGTGGCCTACGCGCGCTTTGACACGCGCTTCCTGATCCCCCTGATGCACCGTCAGCGCGAGGCCCTGCAGGCCGAAGGGCGTCTGATGATCCTGGAGAGCGAGTGTCGCCGCCTGGAAGCCATGGAGGCTGCTCCCATCGTCTTCAACCCCGATGAGTGGGTACGGATCAAGGGCGCTCGTGGGCTCAAGCCCGGGGAGCGGGCCGTCCTGCGAGAGCTCTTCATCCTGCGCGAAGAGCTGGCTGCCAAGGCGAACGAGCCACTGTTCCGCATCATGAACAACGCGGCGCTCCTGGCCCTGGCCCAGCGCCTCCCGAGAACCTCGAAACAGCTGACCGGTGTCCAGGGTTTCTCACCGCGCATGGAGCGTCGCATGGGCAAGCAGGTGCTCGACGCCATCGAGCGTGGACTTGCAGCAGAGCCCATCCGGCATGCCCCCCGCATGCCCAAGAAGGATGGGACGGAAAACCTGTCCGAGGAGGAGTTGGAGCTCTACGACCGCTTGCGTCGACTGCGCAAGAAAGAGGCCGACCGGCTCGGCGTCGAATCGAGCTATCTCCTGCACCGGCTTCTGCTGTGCCGGGTGGCCGTGGAGCGGCCCGCCGATGATGCCGCCCTCAACGGTATGGAGGGCTTCTGGGACTGGCAGGGCGAGATGTTCGGGGCCCGGATCCTGGAGGTGGTCTCCCGGTTCGAGCGGGACGTCCAGGACGGCAATCTGCCGAAGCGCAAGAACTGGCGGCGCTGAGTCCGCCGGAGCCGGAACCCTCCAAGGCCGTCCAGGCTGCAGCGGGCATGGCCACTGGGCGGGATGGTGGAGAGGACGGGGCTTGAACCCGCGACCTTCGCATTGCGAACGCGACGCTCTACCAGTTGAGCTACCTCCCCGACCGGGCGGGGATTGTAGGGTCGGTTCCGATGCAGGGGAAGACCCGGAGCCCCGACCCCTGGCGATCCCGGAGGGCCTTCGCGCGTGTTAGGATGTCGCCCGATTCGCGGCTCAAGGGGCGATTTCTGTCCCCGTGCGCCCCCCGGCGGACCCTCTTCCACTGACCCCCAGCTCCCCCCAGCATGTCCAGTCCCCTCCAGGATTCCTTCTCTGCCCGCGGCACCCTGACCGTCGGAGGCAAAGTCCACTCCATCGCCCGCCTCTCCTCATTGTCCGAGCGCGGGTTTGATGTGGCACGTCTCCCGTTCGCATTGCGCATCCTGCTGGAGAACCTGCTGCGCAACGAGGATGGCTCCAGCGTTACCGCAGGCGACGTCGAGGCCCTGGCCAGCTGGGATCCGATGGCGAAGCCCTCCACCGAGATAGCCTTTCGACCCGCCCGCGTCCTGATGCAGGACTTCACCGGCGTGCCCGCAGTGGTGGACCTTGCCGCCATGCGCGATGCCATGGCCTCGATGGGCGGCGATCCTTCAGCGATCAATCCCCTGCAGCCCGCCGAGATGGTCATCGACCACTCGCTGCAGGTCGATGCATCCGGAAGTGCAGACGCCCAGGGCGTGAACTCCGCCAAGGAATTCGAGCGCAACGGGGAGCGCTACGGGTTCTTGAAGTGGGGCCAGAGCGCCTTCGAGAACTTCAAGGTCGTACCGCCTGAGATGGGGATCGTGCACCAGGTCAACCTGGAATTCCTCGCACGCGGTGTGATGGTTGGGCAGGACGGCTACGCCTATCCGGATACGGTCGTGGGTACCGACTCCCACACCACCATGATCAATGGCCTCGGCGTGCTCGGCTGGGGAGTGGGAGGCATCGAGGCCGAGGCCGCCATGCTCGGCCAGCCCGTGTCCATGCTGATCCCCCAGGTCGTGGGCGTGAAGCTCAGCGGTGAACTCGCCGAGGGCACCACCGCTACCGACCTCGTCCTCACCATCGTCGAGCGCCTGCGCGAGCACGGCGTCGTGGGCAAGTTCGTGGAGTTCTGCGGACCAGGCATGACCTCGCTCCCCCTGGCAGATCGCGCCACCATCGCGAACATGGCACCCGAGTATGGGGCCACCTGCGGCATCTTCCCCATCGACGAGGTGACCGTGAACTACATGCGCCTCACCGGCCGTGACGAGTCGGCGGAGCTGATGGAGGCCTACACCAAGGAGCAGGGCCTGTACCACACGGCCGACTCTCCGGACTGTCAGTACTCGGCCCTGCTAGAGGTCGATCTGGCCGCCGTGGTGCCCAGCCTGGCCGGGCCCAAGCGACCGCAGGATCGGGTGGCCCTGAGCAACATGGCCCCCGCCTTCGAGCAGGCGCGCAAGGACATCCTGGGTGCCGTGGGTCTCGACGATCACGACAACAAGGTCAGCGTGGAGCATGGGGGAGAGACCTTTGAGCTGGGCCACGGTTCGGTGGTCATTGCGGCCATCACCTCCTGCACGAACACCTCCAACCCCTCGGTGATGGTGGCCGCCGGTCTGTTGGCCAAGAAGGCTGCCGCCCGTGGCCTGAAGGTGAAACCCTGGGTCAAGACCAGTCTGGCGCCCGGCTCCCGGGTGGTCTCCGAGTACCTCGACAAGGGCGGGCTGACGCCCGGCCTCGACGCCCTGGGGTTCCAGGTTGTGGGCTACGGCTGCACCACCTGCATCGGCAACTCCGGCCCCCTGGCGGGCGTCATTGACGCGGCCATCGACGATGGGGGCCTTGTGGTCTCCTCGGTCCTCTCAGGCAACCGCAACTTCGAGGGGCGCGTGCATGCCAAGGTGCGCTCCAACTATCTGGCCTCCCCGCCCCTGGTGGTGGCCTATGCCCTGGCGGGCAACGTGCAGATCGACCTGCTCAACGAGCCCCTGGGACAGGACGAGTCCGGTGCGGATGTTTTCCTACGCGACGTCTGGCCGAGTGCCGCGGAGGTAGCGGAGGTCCTCGCCTCATCCATCGACCGGGACATGTTCCAGTCCAGCTACGACGGTGTGTATGAGGGACCGGCGGCCTGGCAGGCCATCAACGCCCCGGCCGGTGCGACCTTCGAGTGGAACGAGGAATCCACCTACATCAAGAGCCCGCCCTTCTTCGCGGGCATGGGTGAGGGCCCCAGTGCGGTGAATGACATCGAGGGCGCTCGGGTGCTGTGCCTGTTTGGCGACTCCATCACCACCGACCACATCTCACCGGCAGGCAGCATTCCCGCCGATGGCCCCGCCGGCCGCTACCTGCAAGAGCAGGGCGTGGCACCGGTCGACTTCAACTCCTTCGGCTCACGGCGCGGCAACCACGAGGTCATGATGCGTGGCACCTTCGCCAACGTGCGCATCAAGAACCGCCTGCGTCCCGGCACCGAGGGTGGCGTCACTGCCCACCAGCCCTCCGGCGACGAGATGTCCATCTTTGATGCTTCCGAACGCTATCGGAGTGAGGACTGTCCGACCATCATCCTGGCGGGCAAGGAATACGGCACCGGTTCCTCCCGGGACTGGGCAGCCAAGGGACCGTCTCTATTGGGTGTGCGCGCGGTGATCGTGGAGAGCTTCGAGCGCATCCACCGCTCAAACCTGGTCGGGATGGGGGTGCTGCCCCTGCAGTTCTGCGCAGGGGACAGCGCCGAGTCCCTGGGCTTGACGGGGTCAGAGATCTACGACGTTGTCGGACTCGCCGAGCGCTACGCCGCCGGAGAAGCCACCGGCGGCCAGGTCACCGTACGGGCCACCCGAGCCGATGGTCAGACCACCGAGTTCCGGGTCGACCTGCGCATCGACACCCCCGAAGAGGCTCACTACTACCAGCACGGCGGGATCCTGCGGTACGTGCTGAGGCGTCTGGCCGGGCAGTAGGCCTCCAGAGGCTCCTGGGGGCCCTTGGCCCCTTGTTTCGGGTCAAGTCCGGGGCCATCTGCGGTCGATTATTGAGGGTTGGCCGCCCCCCGGCCACCGCGCCCCATGACGTCCCCCGACTCCGTAAGCACCCCCCTGCGTATCCTGATCTGTCAGGGGGAGTCCGATCGTCGGCAGGAGCTGGTGGAGCACCTTGAGCGAGAGAGCTTTGAGGTGGAGTGCGTCCAGGGCGGCAACGGCACCTGCGTGGAGACGGCTCTGCGTTTTGGACCCCACGTGCTGCTGGTGGACGAGGACTCGACCCACTCCTCCATCGTCAAGCTCTGCCGCACCCTCCAGCGCTCGGAGCTGATCGAAGGCCTGCCCGTTGTGGCCTGCGTGAGCGACATCAGCACAGGTCGCGTGGAGCGACTTGAGCAGGCCGGAGTCGTGGAGGTCCTTGCGGCGCCCACCCATCCCGCCCTCATCGTGCATTGCCTGAAGCGTCTCGAACAGATCGGCGCCTTGCAGGAGTCCGGATCCCAGCCGGGTTCCATGAGCCGTTGGGCCTCCGAGCGGGCCGCCTTCGAGGCCTCCCTGCGTGAAGCCGAACAACGCGGCGAGCTTGCCGTCTGCTACCAGCCCCGCGTGGATGCGGCCGATGGCGCACTCCTGGGAATGGAATGCCTGGTGCGCTGGAATCACCCTCAGTTCGGATGCGTGCCGCCCGACCAGTTCATCCCCCTTGCAGAGGAGACGGGTCTGATCATCTCCATTGGAGAGTGGGTGCTGCGCGAGGCTTGCAATCAAACCCAGTACTGGCGCGACAAGGGCTTCCCCGACGTGCGCGTCTCCGTGAACCTGTCTGCGGTCCAGTTCCAGGACGCGGATCTCTTCGGCACCGTTCAACGAGCCCTCAAGGACTCCGGCCTGCCCGCCGAGTGGCTTGAGTTGGAAGTCACCGAGAGCACTCTGATGGGGGACCCGAGCGCGACCGCTCTGACCCTGGAGAACCTGAAGTCCCTGGGCGTGCACCTGTCCATCGACGACTTCGGCACGGGCTACTCCTCACTCAGCTACCTCAAGCGCTTCCCCATCGACGCCCTCAAGATCGACCGTTCCTTCGTGGATGAAGTCACAACCAACCCTGACGATGCGGCCATCGCCACGGCCATCGTCCTGATGGGCCACAGCCTGCGTCTGCGGGTCGTGGGGGAGGGTGTGGAGACCACCGACCAGCAGACCCTCCTGCGGCTCCTGGGCTGTGACGAGATCCAGGGCTACCTGATCAGTCCTCCAATCCCCGCAGAGCGATTCGAGGAGCGCTTCCTTGGTGGGCGTGACCGAGAGGTGGCATGAACGCCCGCAGGGCCTCTCTCTTGGCCCTCTTCCCCATCTGAACAACCCCTCCCGAGGATCACCCCTACAGCTACCCCTCGATAACGCCGAAAGCCTGCATCCGGGACCACCACCCCAAAGCTCCCGTTTGCGGTAGAGTTATACCAGGGACACCTAGGTAGCCAGGGACCCATTCGCCCCCCCGCAAGCGCACCTTCATTCCCGCCCCCAACCTTCACCAGCACGATGACAAGCAAAGGCCGAATCGTCCTCTACCACCCCCAGGTCTGCGACTCGCGTCGATCGACCCAGGCGGGGAACCACGTTCTGCCGCTGTCGCTCCTGACCATCGCGGCCTGGCCGCATCACGACGGCTATGAGGTGGTCATCATCGACGGTGCGCTCTACGAGGATGCGTCCGAAGCCCATGACAAGGTCGTGTCGGCTTGCGACGGTGCGCTGGTCTACGGCACGACGGCAATGGTCGGCTATCAGGTCACCGACAGCTACAACTGCACCAAGAGGGTCAAGGACCGCTTCCCCGATCTGGTGACTCTGATCGGTGGCTGGTGGGCCTCGGTCATGCCCAAGATGGAGCTGGAGTCGGGCGTGTTTGACGCCGTCTGCCTGGGACAAGGGGAGATCACCTTTCGCGAGTTCATCCAAGCTGTCGAGGCCGGCTCGGACCTGGAAGAGGTTGCCGGTCTTGCCCTCCTGCGCGATGGTGAGCTGATCAAGACCGAGCGCCGTCCCATCGCCCGCTGGGAAGAGCTCCTCAATTGCTGCTGGGACCTCCTGGACTTCGAGCCGTACCGACAAGCTCAGCTTGGATCTGCAGGGAAGCGCATCACTGAGCGCAACCCGCGTCCGCGATCCTTCAAGGAAGACCGCCCCGTGGTGACCATGGTCTACCATGCGAGCTTTGGCTGTCCCGAGCCCTGCGCCTTCTGCTGTTCACCCGCCGTCACCAACCGCGGTTGGCGTGCCATGCCGGCGGACCGCATGCTCGATGACATCGAGGAGCTCCAGGATCGCTTTGACTTCGACGTCCTGCGCTTCTACGACGCCAACTGGGGCGTGCGCGAAAAACGCACCCGCGAGTACTGTGAGGGTGCCATCAAGCGCGACCTCAACCTGCCCTTCCTGGCCCTGATGGAGCCCTTCTCCGTCCTGCACTACGATCCCTCCACGGTGGATCTGATGGCCGAGGCCGGCTGCTACATCGTGAACATCGGTGCCGAGGCCGGCTCCGACCCCATGATGGAGCGCATCGGCAAGCACACCGCCGGTGACGACAACCTCCAGGCCGCCGTCGAGCTCGCCAAGCGCGACATCGACAGCTACCTGACCTACATCATCGGCTTCCCCGGAGAGACCAAGGAGTCCATGTACGCCACGGTGGACCAGGCCCGGGACATCCGTGCTGCGACCCCTCTGGCCCACCCGTGGATCTGGATCTACCAGCCCATCCCCGGCACGCCCTTCTACGACCAGTCCCTTGAGGAGGGCTTCCAAGCTCCCCAGACCATTCAGGAGTGGGGCGAGTTCGGCGAGTACCACATCAGCGAGACCTGGGAAGGCCGCATCCCCGACGATGTGTTGAAGCGTCGCCAGCTGTTCCAGCACTTCTCGAGCCTCTCCCAGGGTCTGACCCGCGGAAAGGTCGGCTGGTGGGAGCGGCGTGCGACCAACCGCTTGCGTTCGGGCCACTGGAAGATGGCGCGTGCGGAGGCCAAGGCCTTTGACGTCTACCTGCGCAGCCTGCGTTCCGTCGGCCTGCACAAGGGCGGCATGAACGTCACCCCGAGCGCCCAGTACTAGGTGCGCGAGTGGGGGCATGGCTCCCACAGGTCGATGGACTTGCGGTCAGCCAGGGCGGTGGAATTCCTCGCTTAGGGGGCATGGCTGTATCCCGCGTGGAAGAGTCCCTCCCCTCTTTGGGGCGCCCATGTGCCCTCAGGGCCTCGTAAGGGCCTGATTTTCATGGGGTGGTGAATTCTTGCCGATCGGCTGTCCCGATCGGAGGGCGGCCTCTTATGGGCCCTGTGACGGCATGGCCACTCCGGCCGGCCCCACACAAGGAACCCCGACATGACCCAGCTCAACTCGAACTCAACCGTCCGCGCTCTCCCGCTTCCCCTGCTCCTCGGCACCCTCACCGCCCACGCGGCGGCGAGCGATCTCCACGTGGATGACGACGGGATGGATTACCCGAACGCCGATTACACCTCGATCCAGGCTGCGGTTGATGTGGCCAAGAATTGGGACACGATTCACGTGCACGCGGGCACGTATACCGGCACGGGGAGGCCCACTTTCCGACGAACGGTTCGAGAAGCCCTGTAACACGCGTCCAGTGCCGTCGAACGGAGGGGTGAGCCGGAGATCTGTCCGGCCTACCCCGGCTCTACACGCGTTACCCGGGTCACCCGGACTCGCCCGGCAACCCCTACAGGAGTACTGACATGACACTTCAAAGCACAGATTCGACCACTCTCGACCGCCTCTCCACCTCGGCCCTGCGCGGCTCCCTGGGCCTTGTTCTGATTGCCTCGGCAGCATTCGGGCAAGCCCGAGTCGGTGACCCGAGCGTCAGCTTGGAGACCGTGGAACGCCAAAGTGAATCCTCTTCCCTCCTCACCCTGGACCGGGTGCCGAGGCTTCTCGTTGAACGCGCCCAGCAGCACCTCGAAGATCATCGCCTGGATGGTCTGGGTTGGACGACGGCACGCCTGTCATCCGTGGTGCATCCGATCTTCCGCCCGGATCTCGCAGGCCCCGCCTATATCGAGTTCCCTGTTCTCCCGGAGGGGTTCATCATCGTCTCGACCGCGGACCATGATGTTCCGATTCCGCACTGGAGCGATGAGGCGCAGAGTATTCGGAGCCGGCTCGTTCAGGATGCGGCAAAGACGGGCAAGCGCGTGGCGAAGATCCAGAAGCTCGACACCCTGAGCTACGTGGCCGAGTGTTCGCGGGGTTCCCTGGTCGCTCGCACGGGTCCCCTGTCGGGCAAGGCGCTCGCGTTGTTGGAGCGCACTCCGAGGGCGGGCCGGACCGGTGTGGCCTCCGATAGGGATCTGATCGCGGCATGGGACGAATGTAAGGCCCATTATCTGGCTGCTGCCCAGATGGGCCTGGAGACCCTCGCTGAGGAAGGGCGGGCCACCTGGGCGTTTGAGCAGGAGCTCCAGCACGAGGGCATGGCCCTGGAGCAAGGGGTCACCCATCTCATGGCACTCCTGCCCGATACTGTTTCGTTCATGCTGACGGGGCCCGCTTCTGATCTGGTCATCGCCGAGCGCTTCCCCACCATCGCTGGTGCTTCTGTCCTGCGCCTGAGCGTTGTCGGTGGCGTCCCGCTGGGCACGACCCTTGATTTTGAGGTCACGACGACTCAGCTGGGAGGAAAGCAGTCCATGCACCGTTTCTTCCTGGATGGGCGCGGCATGAGCGACCCCTTCCCTGAGGAAGACCCTCCGGCCCAATACAGCTCGGGCTGGTCTTCTTGGACCTACTACTGGGCGGGGAATGATACCGACCAATGCACCTACGGCCAGCTGAAAGCCCCCGACGAGGGACTCAAATGCTACAGCGGCTGCGGAGCCACGGCCTGGGCGTTGTTGATCGGATGGGTAGACCAAGCAGCTGACGCTGGGAACCCCAGGTGGGTCAAGAACAGCGGTGTCTACCGTACGGGTGGTGGCTATGGATCGGCGAAGGCCGTGGCACCTGACAGCATGTACATCTATAACCCGATTAAGGGTACGTGGTCGACTCATCCCGGGATCACGTCGATCCTGATGGAGATCCGGGGCCACATCAAAACTTGGTGTGTGGTTCCTGGTGGATCGGGTGCAACGAGGCCGAAGCACATGGACAAGGTGAACAAGTACTTCTCCGGGCGTACTGCGGCGTCGGCGCGAACGGATTACTCAAGTCCCGGTGTTTTCAAGTCGAGGCTCCGTGAGAAGGCGCGCGACTCGATCAAAAACAACGGAACGCCTGCGATCATCGGTGTCGGAGGTCTCAACTTCTGGAACTGGCACTACCCCCTGGCATACGCCTACAAGTTCCGTAAGAAGAGCACCCTTTCTGGCACGAAGTACCAAAGGGAATTCAAAGTCAACCAAGGTGCCGGCGGCCTCCTCGTGGAGTGGATCAAGGCCAAGACCTGGTTCTGCGGCGAGATCCTTCCGTCCTGACGTGCTTCCTTCAGACGATGGTACCGGGAGGATTTGGTGACTCGGATACGCAACCAAGTCCCACCCCGACGGGCCCGCCCCAGTAGTACTGGGGCGGGCTCTTTTCTGATTGCTTGACCATCCGACCAGTTCGGGATCGTGGACCCGAGCCGAGAATGCCACGGTTCCGGAACCAGAGCTACGCCCCGCGCTCCGTCCTAGCGCCGGACCAGTCCGTCCAGGGAATCGGGTGCGAAGCGCCATACGGCCAGGGGCTTGCCTTCGGCCGATGGCGCGATCTTCTGTGCCCGCTCATAGGCTTCGCTCGCATTGGCTGAGGGCTCTTCGATCTCTTCGATGGCCAGGCGCACGAGACGACGACCTTGACCGTCGGCGATACCTCGCAGCCTGCGCAGGTGAGGCAAGGCCTCCTCGCCCAGTTCATGCAGGGCGCGGCCCGCGATGGTGGCGTCACCCTTCCAGTCGTTGTCCTTGAGGTGCGTGACCAGGACCGTCACGGTCAGGTCGAGGTTCTCGGTGCAGTGGGTTCTGGCCAGGATCACGGCGGCGAGAAAGCGCTCCTGGGGGTCGCTGGCGTGGAGGCTCCTCAGGACGTGGGGCCAGGCGCGGGAGCCCTCACCGATGAGCATGCGCGCGGCCTGCCTGGCGTTGTGCAGGTCATGGGGCAATCTGAGGCCGTCCCAATAACCCCTGCCCTCCTGGTAGCCCCTGAA
>PBIX01000108.1 GCA_002720975.1 Planctomycetota bacterium
AACGTCTGCTTTTGCAGCGGCTCCCGCCTCGGCTGATGGTGGCGAGGTTGCTATTGATGAAGCTGGCGGAGCGGTGTCAGACGGGTCTGGCGTCGATGCCGAGTTTGCGGCGTTCGGTGGCAGCGGCGAGAGCGACGGTGCGATCGAGGGACAGTTGGTGGGCCTCATAGACCACGCCCATGCCACCGCGGCCCAGCTCGCGAATCAGCTGGAAGTCCCCAAGGGCATCTCGGCCTGACCGCTTTTCTGATGGGGGTTGGTCCACTTTCGACTTCGAGACCTTCCGGTCTCCAGCATTCAGGAGGCCTTCGGCGAAATCCATTTCCGTCAGCATCTGCCCCAGGATGTCGCGGAGCCCCTCATGCGCCGCGAGAAACTCATCCCGGCTCGCCCCCTTGCCGTCCAGCTGTTTGACCAACCAAGCATCGAAGACCGCCTCCGCGTGCTCGTGACGCTGCTTATCAGATCCGCTCAAGAGTCCTCCATGACGTCGCGCCAGGAAGCCAGCCGTGACGCCAATCGCCGCCGTGCTCGCACAAGGCGCATCTTCACCGCCTCCGGTGCCACCCCAACACGCCCGGCGATATCCTTCACCGCCAGTCCTTCCATGTATGAAAGGTGCAGCACTTCCCGGTCGTCATCCGACAGGAGGTTCATGGCCAGAGCTAAGGCTTCCCCCACTTCTTCATCGTCCAGAACACCAAGGCCGTCGGAAACAGCCATCACATCCTGGAAACTGGTGGCATCTGTCGCATCCAGGCGCACCGTCGCCCCACGCTTGGCCCGCAGGTGGTCGATCAACAGGTTGCGAGCGCAACGCCACAGGTAGCCGCGCATGGCCGCCGGAGTCGGGAACTCCGGCGTCTTCTCCTGCCTCAGCATGCGCATGACCACTTCATTGGCCGCATCCGACGCCCCAAGGCTGGTGGAGAGACCACCGGGGCCATGGTGCAGGATCCGGCGCTTCAGCCGCTCGATCTCGCCGCGCAGCAACGCATCCAGGGCATCCAGATCGTCTTCCTCCTGCCAGCGCCTGAGGTACTCGGCTGTGGCAGCAAGAACCTCCTTGCCTTCCAATCCACCTGTCTCGTCGGGGACCATGGCCCCAATCATACGGTCTGGAGCCCCATCTGGATTCAGGTGCCAGGGAACTGCCAAGCCCGGGACCAAGGATGGCTGCCCGGGCACACGGTCACTTCACCCCCCATAGGAACCATCCGGAATCACCTGCGGCAGCTTCCAGCGCTGATCATCGAGCAGGCTCCAGACCGCGCGGTCGCCCTTCTCCAACTCCCCCGGAGTTGTCAGCCGCCACTCCTCATCAATCTCCCCAGCACGGCCCGGATAGCACTGGGCGCCGAGCTTGCTGGTCAGGGTCCAGTAGAAGTACTCGGCCACCTGGCAACCGTAGTCGCAGGTGCGGTCGTAGTAGGAGTACCAGGCCTCAGGCGGATAGCGGCGTGGGATGCGCCGGTGATACCCGCCCCGCGCCAGATCCATGGCAGCGGCCAGACGCGAACCGCGCTCGAAGGCGAAGACCTCCGGATAGGTCTCGGCCCACCCGAAGCTGACCAGATGCCAGACCTCCTCCAGGGCATAGTCGAACCCCCCGGAGAGGCTGCTGCCAGCCGGATGCGTCTCCAGCGCGTAGAGGTCCTGACTCAACTCGAAGCCAGCCCGCTCCAGGTCCCGGTATTCAAGCTCTTCAAAATCCTCCTCGGCACTACCCATGACAAGCAGTGCCCCGCGCTCCCGGAGTGCGGCCAGTACGCGTCCGTCATCGGCCTCGCCGTCCTCATCGTTATCGAGGTACTGGGCCAGCACATGTACAGCATGCAGCAGCTTGTCCTGGGGTACGCCCCTTGTGGCGATGACATCAACACCGAAAATGCTGGCATGCTGCGTGAACACCCTGCGCAAGCTCTCGGGGAAACGCTTGGGCAGGGGCCCGGCCACCGGCACCTGGAGCACCGGCCTGGACACCAGCTCAACCTCGACCGCCAGGTGGTCGCTGAGATCGACGACCGGACTAGTGCTGCCATCCGCCTCCGGATTCTCCCCGAAGGGCGTCTCCCCCTCCCCCAGGACGAACCGGCGCACACGGGCACACCTGACCGCAAATGGCTGCTCGCCTGCCCCGTCCGCTCGCATCAGAATGTAGTCAATGGAGTGGCCGGCAGAGCTGCGCCCCTCGTTAAAGAAGCGGCGCAATGTGTTGAATGAGGCTGCGGTAACGCCGGACTCCGGCTCAGTCTGCTGCGCGGCTTGCCAGACATCGACAGCCGACCGTCCCTCGCCACCCAGGACCTTCAGGAGGTTGGCGTGCCGCGCGGGCACCTCGCGGGAAGTGTTGAAGTCCCCGGCAATCAGATAGGGTCGGGCCAGTCCCCCGGCCTTTCGTTCCCGCGCGTCAATGGCTGCTCCGATGACCGCGATCTGCTTCTTCCGGTTTTCCTCAGTCAGCTCCCCTCCCCCCGCATGCAGGTGCGTTGCGACCAGCCCCAAGGAGCGCCCGGCGAGCTTCACATCACACACGAGGATGCCCTTGGAGGTGAAGCTGTCGTACCCCTCAGTCGCGGCAAAGGCCACCTGTTCAATCCGTTCAAGGGGATACTGAGAGAGGATCAAGAGCCCCGACCCCAGAAAGGTGCGCTCCACATCCCCGCGCAGGGACCGGTCACGGCCACTGGCCGCGTGGGGAAAACCAGCCCTGGCTATCAGCTCGTCGGCGAGATCATCATCCCAGACCTCCTGCAGGGCGACCACATCAACACCCTCTTTCGCCAGCTGAGCCAGCTCGTCGATGATGAACTCCACCCGCCGCAAGTCGTCCGCGAAGGTACCGCCCAGCCCGAAGGTGCTCTTGCCAAACAGGTGCACGTTCCAAGTCATGACCCGCACCGCTCCTGTTTCCGCCGCCGATGTCTGGCCCCGCCGGGCCTGTGCCACGGGCACCAGCGGCAGCCAGGCGGCCACACAGAGACAGATCAGCCCGTGCAAGCTGCTGGAGGTGTTTTTCATGATGTGCCCTGGGCGCCGGTATCGCGCCGACATCGCATCGGGCGCCGATTGTCTGGATAATAACAGACAAGACGAACTGTAACCCCATCTGCCCCCATGCTGCGGAGCTCAGCATCCGACGACACCATAAACACAATCTCCACAACCCTGCTGCTGGCCGCGTGCAGCGCCCCGCAGGCAGCCGAGCCACAGCAAACGCCCTTCCGCCAGATCCTCGGTCAGTCCTCCTTTCACACTTCATCGCAGCGCCTGATCTTCCACGCGGTCCTCCGTGGCCTCTATGAAGACGGCGTGCGCGATGACGTGATCGCTCGCCTGACACGCACGGACGCCGCCACGGGCATGCCCTACTCCTTTGTGTATGCCTGCCCCGTGTGCATGCCTGCCTTCAACGCCCTGCGCGTCTACGCCGCCCGACCAGCGTTCTATGGAGACAAGATGGGTGCCACGACCTTCGGTCCAGGCCTGCCCGGGGAACTAAGGGCCAGACTCCTCAGCGAAGACGGCCCCAGGCACCGGGCCGCCATCCAGGAAATCATCGGCGGTTGGCTGGCAAAGCACATCGATGCCATGAAACCAACGCCGGAAGAGCGCGCTGCCCTCGACACGGAACTCGAGGAGCTCAGCGAGAAGGGACTCGCCATGCTGCGCTCCTACCTCGATGGCCTGCCGGTAAACGTGCTCGCCGAGCCCGGCCTACCGGAGTCAACGCGGGAGTACTACCGGGCCGCGGCAACGGTCTACGCCGACTGGGAATCCTGCCCCAGCTGCGACGGCGCCAGCGAAGCCTGTGACACGACGGCGCCGACGATGGGCATGCCCGGAGGGCGCTAGGAGCGCGCGCCGCGGGACGCCGGTCCTAGCTTCATAACCGTCCGCGTACCAACTCCAGGATACGCGTCTCCTCTTCCTGCGCGCGCACCTCCAACTTCCGGGCCCGGTCCCGGTACGCATCCGCCGCGGCACCGTCGGCCAGGTCCTTGGCATTAATGGCCACATTGAGTCCCGCGCCAAAGACCGCCGAGCGCGCACAGAGGGCGCCCACGCCAGCATCCGAAGCAGAGGCCGGCAGTCCGTGTTCGGCCATGGCGGCAATGATGACCATCGACTCCAAGGCCGCCTCCATGACCTCAAGGGGGACATCGATAGCCCCGCGAGTGGCGGCCTGAATGGCCTCGGTGCGCTCCGCCTGCTCCTCTGCGCTGCCCTTGGGCAGGCCGAAGGCATCCATGATGCGGTTGAAGGCGGCCGTGTCTTCATCGACGAGGGAAAGGAGGCGGTCGTGACAGGCCTTGCCGCGCACGGCCCACTCGCTGAACTCCTGCCAGCGCTCATCCCAGCCCCGCTTGTGGCTTGAGAGGTTGGCTACCATGGTTCCCAGGGCCGCCCCCAGGGCACCCAGGGCAGCCGCCACCGAGCCACCGCCCGGCGCCACGGATTCGGAGGCTGTTTCGTGCACGAAGCCTGCGAGGGTGTTGTCCACCAGGCGCGCCGGGCTGCCATCCGCCAGCACGTACTCGATGATCTTCTTCTTCGGATCAAAGGGCGCCAGCTCGTCCAGGCCCATGGACTTCACCGCGATCTTGATCAACTCCGCGTCACTCACGCCCAGGGACCGGCGCTGCTGTGTCAGGTAGTGGCGTCCGGCATCCAGCATGGCCTCCAGGGGGATCAACCCCACCAACTCCGAGCCGGTGACGCGCACACCGCGCGCCGCCGCCCGCTCACAACACTCATCGAAGGCCACGTGGGCCGAGGTCACGGAGATGTTGGTCAGGTTCATGGAGATCTGCGCCACGCCGTACTCCTCAATAAACCAACCGATGCCCTTCACACACTTGAGCGCACCGGGTTGCCACACCGCCTGCCCCCGGTCGTCGCGCACAATCTCTCCCGTCAGCGGGTTGCCCTCGCGCTTGATGCGCCCCTTTTCACGCACATCAAAGGCAATCGCGTTGGCCCTGCGCGTGGAGGTCGTGTTGAGGTTGACGTTGTAGGCCACAAGAAAGTCACGGGCACTGACCGCCGTGGCGCCGGAACGCGCATTGAACTCTCCGGGTCCGAAGTCCGGCTGCCAGGCCGGGTCGGCCAGCTTCTCCTCCAGGCCTTCATATTCGCCGGAACGCACACTGGCCAGATTGCGCCGCTTGTCTTCGCGCGCCGCATGCTCATAGCAATAGACCGTCAGGCCGACCTCCTCGCCCAGGCGGCGGGCCAACTCATGCGCGTGTGCCACAGTCTCCTCCATGGTCACGCCGCGAATCGGCACCAGGGGACAGACATCCATGACGCCGAAGCGCGGGTGCTCGCCCCGGTGCTGCGCCATGTCGATCAGCTCGGCGGCCTTGCGCCCCGCGCGCACAGACGCCTCGATGATCGCCTCCGGTTCACCGGCAATCGTCACCACCGTGCGGTTGGTGGCCCGCCCGGGATCGACATCGAGCAGGCGCACACCATCCACGGACTCCGCCGCATCCGTGATCTGGCGGATGAGGCCCATGTCGCAGCCCTCGCTGAAGTTCGGTACACACTCGATCAGTCGGTCCATGTCATTTGTCCCAGGCGCGGGTCGGCGATAAAAACAGGAGGTCATGATGCCCCCCGCGCCCCACGCCGTCGAGGCCCCAGGGCCTTCCCGGGCGACGCCCCGAGATTCCCGTTGTCCGGGGAGCGGCCCATGGCCCATGCTATGCCCATGAAGCGCATTCTCTTCGCCGGCCTCCTGGGAGGCATCGCCGCCTGGACCTGGGGAGCAATCGTGTGGGTCGCCCTTGGCTTGCACCTGCCCTCGATCAACAGCTTCTCGGACCCGGCCCCCATTAAGGCCGCCCTGTCCGCGGCCGACGGCCAGGGCACCTCCGGCATGTACTGGGTACCGTCCCTGAAGCACAGCGCTGACATGGCCGAGGAGGACCAGGTAGCCGCCCAGGAAGCGTGGATGGACGAGGCCACCGAAGGCCCCTACGCCATCGTCTACCTGCACCCGGAGGGAGTGAATGCCCACTCCATGCACTACCTGTGGAAAGGGCTGCTGCTGGAAATCCTGGCCGCCACCCTGGCCGCCTGGATCCTGGCCCTGGCCTGCGCCTGCGGTCCCCTGCCCTACATGAAACGCGTGGCCGTGGTCGCCACCCTGGGCGTCTTCTCCGCCATCGTCGCCCCGATCCTGGGCTGGAACTACATGCACTTCCCCGGTGAGTGGACGCTCAATCTGGTCTTCGACCATGTCACCACCTGGGCCGTGGCCGGCCTGGCCATCGCCTGGCGTATCCGCTGAGGGAGAGCAAAGGGGCCAAGGGGCCGGCCCGGGCGCTCCATTTCACAGGGAACGGCTCGGCCCGCTCCCTTTTCCTGGCAAACCCCAGTTCCTGGCGAACCCCAGAAACAAGGCCCAGAGGACCAGGCGGCCAGCGATTTCCCCGGGCCAAGCGGGGCCCTTGGACTAAACTCCCCGGTCATGTCCACCGGCGAAACACCAGGCCACCCGCTGCTCAGCGCGGAAGCGGGCCGCGTCGAGCTCCTGCTAGGCAACGAGGCCATTGTGCGAGGGGCCATCGAGGCCGGCGTGGGCTTCGCCTGCGGCTATCCGGGAACCCCCTCATCCGAGATCACAGACGCCTTCGCCCGCCTCTCCCCGGCTCTGGGCATCCCCTTTGAGTACTCGGTAAACGAGAAGATCGCCCTGGAGAGCGCCTATGGCGCCTGCCTGGCCGGTGCCCGCGCCATCGTGGCCATGAAGCACCTGGGCCTGCTCTACGCCGGCGACCCCCTCTCCACCATGCCCTACATGGGCACCACCGCCGGCCTGGTGATCGTCAGCGGAGGCGATCCCTCCTGCCTGACAAGCCCCAACGAGCAGGACCAACGCCACCTGGGCGACTTCCTGCATCTGCCGGTCCTCGACCCACCCACGCCCCAGGCCGCCCTCTACGCCACACGCTTCGCCTTCGAACTCTCCGAGGCCTCGCACCTGCCCGTCATCCTGCGGCCCACCACCCGCCTCTGCCACACCTCCGCCCCGGTCACCTTCGGGGGCCTGGACAGCGAGGGCACGCCCCGCCCCACCGGCTTCCAGCGCGACCCAGCGCGCCTGCTCCCCCTGCCACAAAACGCCCGCCGCCTGCGCGTGGAAATCGAGCAGCGCCTGGCCACCGCCCGGGCACTGATCGAAACCTCGACCCTGTTCTCACGCCAGGGCCCCGCCCAGGGCCCCCGCGCCATCCTGGCCGCCGGTGTCCCCGCGGCCACCAGCGCCGATGTCCTCGCCGCCCGCGGCCTGACCGACACCACGCCCCTTTTGACCCTGGCCGCCGTCCACCCCCTGCCGGAAAGCTGGCTGCTGACCCAGCTCAAAGGCCTCCGCGAGCTCCTGGTCATCGAGGAACTGTCCCCCTTCATCGAGGACAATCTACGCGCCATCTGCCATCTACACGGCATAGATCTACACATCACAGGCAAGCGCACGGGCCACCTGCCCATCTACCACGAGTACGAACCCCCGCTCCTCGAAGCGGCCATCCTGAACTTCCTGAAGCTCCCCTCACCAAGCACCACCCTCCAAGCCCCAACCTCCCCCCTCACCGCCAGCACTCCCCCAGCCCCCAACACTCCCCCCCCCTTGGGGGGGGCTGGGGGGGGGGACAACCCCACCCTCCCCTGCACAGACCTCAAACCACACGACCTCCCAGTCCGCCCCCCAATCCTCTGCGCCGCCTGCCCCCACCGCTCCACATTCTTCACCGTACGCAGCGTCTTCGGCCCCGAAACCCTCTACTTCAACGACATCGGCTGCTACACCCTGGGCGTAGGCGAACCCCTGGGCACCGGAGACGCCCTGCTCTGCATGGGAGCCGGCCTGACCCTGGCCGCCGGAGTGGCGCGCACCACCGGCCAGAAAACCGTGGGCTTCATCGGCGACTCCACCTTCTTCCATTCGGGCATGCCCGCCCTCCTGAACACGGTGCGCCAGGGCGCTGACACCCTGACGGTCATCCTCGACAATGAGGTGACCGCCATGACCGGCTTCCAGGAGAGCCCAAGCACCCCGGTGGCCGCCCTGGTCCAGGCCGGCCGCGCCCGCTCGGCCGCTGACATCGAGGCCATCGTGCGCGCCCTGGGCGTCGACCACATCGAGACCGTCGACCCGGAGGACCTGCCGACGGCCCTGGCCGCCTTCCGCCGGGCCCGGGAAACAACCGGCCCCTGCGTGGTCATCGCCCGCCGCCCCTGCCCCGTTTCAGAGGGACGCGTCATTTCCGCCGGCGGTGTCGCCCCAGCCCCGAATGCTCCGGACGCGAAGCAAGCCAGCGCCCCGCTGGCACCCCAGCCCGTCACCTTCGCTATCTCAGAGGACCTGTGCCGCACCTGCGGCCGGGAGAGCGCCGGGCACCGCTGCCACCAGGAGACCCTGGTTCCCTTCGAAGGAGCCATGGCCCACGCCCGTTCCCTGGAAGTCATCCAAAGCCCCGCCTGCGCCCCCTCGCAGGCAGAATCCTGCGACAGCTGCACCCCCGGCACGCTCCCCACTCACCGGGGAGAGCGCCCGGCCACGGCCCCCTGCGCCTCCCTCTGCCCCCTGCACCTGTGCATCCAGGGCTACGCCGCCCACATCGCCTCCGGCGACCACGCCCAGGCCCTGGAACTGATCCTGGACGGCCTGCCCCTGCCGGACTCCGTCTGCCGCGTCTGCCACAAGCCCTGCGAGGATTCCTGTGTACGCGGCGACCTCGACGAACCCGTGGCCATCAACGCCCTCAAGCGCTTCGTCATGGACTGGGCGGCCCGCCAGGAGAGCTTCCCGCTGCCGGCGCAGTCCACCCGCTGCGAAGCGGACCACGGCCGCCGGGTAGCCGTACTCGGCGCCGGCCCCGCTGGCCTGGCCGCCGCCCACGGCCTGCGCCGCCGGGGTTACTCCGTCGATCTGTACGACGCCCGGGACCAGGCCGGCGGCCTGCTGCGCCACGGCATCCCCGCCTATCGCCTGCCCCCGGAGGTGCTGGACCGGGATGTGGAACGCATCCTGGAAATGGGCGTCCGCTTCCACGGTGGGCAACGCCTGGGAGCGGACCTCGACCTGGACACCCTGCTGGCCGAGAGCGATGGCGTGCTGCTGGCCCTGGGGGCCGGCGAGGGCCGCCGCCTGGAGTTCCCCTCCCTCTGGGCCGAGGCACCCGCCGGGACCACCGGCCCGTTGATAGTGGACGCCCTGACCTGGCTGGAATCCTCGAATGACGGCCAGGCCCCACTTGCCCCGGGCCATGTGCTGGTGGTCGGTGGTGGCAACTCAGCCATCGATTCCGCCCGCACGGCCCTGCGGCGCGGGGCAGCCTCGGCCACCCTGGTGTGCCTGGAGGAGCGGGATGAGATGCCCGCCATCGCCGAGGAAGTCACCGAAGCGCAGGCCGAGGGCGTGGTCATCCTGCACCGCCGACGTGTGCGGGGCCTGCTCCAGGGCTCCGTGGAGATCATCGGCGTGGCCCCTGAAGTCGTCGGCGATCTGCGGCCGGCGAACTTCACCGATACCGCAGGCAGCGACGAGACACTCCCCGCCGAGCAGCTGATACTGGCCGTCGGGCAGGTACCAGACGGCGACCTCCTGGGGAGCGCAGATGTTCGTGTGAATGACATGTACCTGGCAATTGATGCACATACCGGGGCCACATCCCGGGACAGGCTGTTTGCCGCCGGTGACCTGACCGGTGGCGATGGGACCGTAACCGGCAGCATCGCCGCCGGCCTCAGGGCAGCCTGGGGGCTGGATCAAGCCCTGCGCGGGGAGGCTGCAGCCGCTGCGCTGCCGCCGCCCCCCATTCCACCCCAGCCCACGGCCCCTCCGCCGGGCCGCCCGGGCGTTGAGCGCGGCGATCGCCATGGCCCCCCGGGCAAGCGCCGCCACGGAGCTGAGCTCGGCGGCCGGGAACGCCTCTCCTCCTTTAAAGAAGTCGTCTCAACGCTGACAGAGGAAGAGGCCCGGGCCGAGGCCGCGCGCTGCATGATCTGCGGCCTGTGTGGCAACTGCCGTCCGTGCTTGGACCTCTTCGGCTGCCCCGCCTTTTTCATGTCCGGGCCGGCCATCGAGATCGACCCCAACCTGTGCGTGTCCTGTGGCGTGTGCGCGGAGTTCTGCCCGAATGAGGCCATCTACCCGGTTTTTGCCTCGGAAGAGGGTACCGACACGGCCGGGCACCGGGAGGGCGTGACCCCATGAGCCCCTCGACCTTGCGAATACTGATCGTGGGCGTCGGCGGCCAGGGGGTTTTGAGCGCCGCTCGCCACATCGGCCAGGCGGCCCTCGACCACGGCCTGGAGGCGCGCATCGGCCAGATCCACGGCCTCTCCCAGCGTGGAGGCAGCGTAGAGTCAACTGTCGTGCTAGGTCCGGGCAGCACGGGTTTTGTGTCAATGGGCCAGGCGGATGTGCTGCTGGCCCTGGAACCCCTGGAGGCCCTGCGCGCCCTGGCCCGCGTACACGGCGAGACGCTGGCCCTCGTGAACCGCGCCACCGTGATCCCCTTCAGCCAGACCCTGGCCGGGGCTTCCTATCCCTCCGTGGACGGGCTGCTGGGTGGCCTGGCCGGGGTGGCCGGGCGTGTCTACGGCCTGGACGCCACGGCCCTGGCCAGCGAAACGGGCTCGCCCCGTTCCCTGAATGCGGCCATGCTAGGTACCCTCTGCGGCCTGGACTGCCTGCCGCTCGCGGCCGCCGCCCTGCGCCAGAGCCTGGCCGGCGCCGGTCGCCCCGCCTTCCACCCCATGAACCTGGCCGCCTTCGATGCGGGCCTAGCCACCGCCGACCAGCTGGAGCCCACCGCCCCCCCCACGAGACAAGCCTAACCAGCGCCCCCCAGCGAGATGACCACCTACAAGCTCGGTATCGACGTCGGAGGGACCTTCACCGACCTCTTCCTGTGGTCAGCGGACGGCGCCGTGGACAGTTTCAAGACCCTCTCCACGCCGGCTGATCCATCCGAAGGCGTCGAGAACGGACTGCACACCATCGCCGCTTCCCTGGGCATCTCCGCGGAGGAGTTCGCGGGCAAGGTGACCACCATCGTGCATGGGACGACCGTTACCACCAACGCGGTCCTGACGCGCGGGGGAGCCAGAACCGGGCTGGTGACCACTGCCGGTGTGCGCGACGCCCTTGAGATGCGCCGCGGCATCCGCGAGGAGCAGTACAACAATCGCTTCGAGAATGTGCGCCCCCTGGTCCCACGCCACCTGCGGCGCCCGGTGCGCGGCCGTCTCGATTACGCCGGCGACGAGCTTGAGGCCCTGAATCTCGATGACCTGCGCGAGGCAGCCCAGCTGCTGCGCGCCTCCGGCGTGGAGGCCGTGGCCCTGTGCTTCATGAACTCCTTCGCCAACCCGAGCCACGAGCAGGAGGCGGCGCACATTCTGGCCGAGGAGCTGCCCGGGGCCTACCTCTCCGTTTCCAGCGAAGTGCTGCCCACTGTGCGTTTTTACAACCGGGTTTCCACCACCGTGCTGAACTCCTACGTGGGCCCAATCCTCAAGCGCTATCTGGAGAACCTGACGGACAAGCTGGCCGCCCTTGGCTTTGGCGGCGTGCTCCTGATCATGCAATCCAACGGCGGCGTGGCCTTGCCAGATGTCGTGCAGGAGCGCCCGGCGACAACCCTGCTCTCGGGCCCCGCCGGAGGACCCGCCGGTGCCGCCGCCTACGCCGGAGATGACTGTATCCTGGTGGACATGGGCGGAACCAGCTTCGACGCCTCGCTGGTGCGCGGCGGCCAGGCGGAGATGTACGCCGAGAGTGAACTCGACCGCCTGCGCATCGCCCTGCCCATGCTGGCCATCACCACCATCGGTGCGGGAGGCGGCTCCATCGGCCGGCTCGACGGCGGTGGCCTCTTGCGCATGGGACCGGAATCCGCCGGAGCTGCGCCGGGCCCGGCCTGCTATGGCCGAGGCGGCGCGCACCCGACTTGCACGGATGCCAATGTGGTCCTGGGCTACCTCGACCCGGCCACCTTTGCCGGAGGCGAGATGCCCCTGGATGCGGGGGCCGCCAAGGCCGCCGTAGAGCAGCACATCGGAACCCCTCAGCGCATCGACGCGGAGCAAGCCGCCGCCGGCATGTACCGGGTGATCAACACCAACATGGCCCACGGTGTGCGCGAGATCACAGTCAAGCGCGGCCTGGATCCCCGCGAGTTTCCCATGGTGGTCGCCGGCGGAGCAGGCTCCTTGCACGCCTGCATGATCGCCCTGGAGCTCGACATACCGCGCCTGGTCATCCCCCCCACGGCCTCGGTCCTGTGCGCCGCCGGCATGTTGCGCTGCGATCTGCAACACGACTACCTGCGCTCCTATGTCTGCCGCTTCGGCGCCCTGGATGACCAGCACCTAAAGGCCCTGGTGGATGAGATGATCAACGAAGGCGAGGCCCATTTGGCTGGGGAGGGCATCGCCGCCGACGAACGCTCACACGCTGTGCTACTCGACCTGCGCTACCTCAAGCAGTACCACGAAGTTACCGTCGCCGTTGATCGCGCCGCCCTTGAGCGCGGGGACCTGGGGGCCCTGGCCTCGTCCTTCCACGGCGAGCATAACCGCCTCTACGGCTACGACCTGTCCGCCGAGGGGACAGAGCTGGAACTCATCAACATTCGAGTGCGCTCCCTGGGCAGGACCGAGAAGCCGCCCCTGCCTGTGGAGGCCGACGGCTCCTCCGATGCAGGCGCGGCCGCCAAGGGCCGACGCCGGGCTTTTGTGCCGGAGCGCGAGGCCTTCGAGGAACTCCCGGTCTACGACGGCCACGAGCTGGTCCCGGGCAATCTGATTCCTGGTCCGGCCCTGGTGGAACGCGTGGACACAACCGTCTTCATCAGCGCCTCCTTCATGGCCTTGATGGACAATCAACGCTCGCTCGTCCTGACTCGCCAGGAGCTGCGCCCATGAAAAGCGCCCCGGTCATCGACAAGGTCTTGGTTTCCATCATCGGGAGGGCCCTCAAGGCCTTCACCGATGAAATGAGCATCTGCATGGAGAAAACCACGCGCTCACCAATCCTGTGTGAAGCCAAGGATTTCGTCACCGGCCTCTATGACGCAGAAGGGCGCATGCTTGAGCAGACAGAGAACCTGCCGATCCTGAGCTTCTCCCTGGGGCCCGTGTGCGCCCACATCGCGGAGAAGTTCAGCGGCAACGTCTTCCCCGGCGATGTCTTCTTCCACAACGATGTCTTCAGCCTCGGCAACCAGAACAACGATGTCGCCACCTTCAAGCCGATCTTCGTCGGCGACACCCTGGTGGCCTGGTCCGCCACCAAGGGACACATGGCGGACATCGGCGGAGCGGTGCGCGGCGGCTACAACCCAAACGCCACCGAGGTCTGGCAGGAGGCCCTGCGCATCCCCGCCATCAAGATCATCGAGCGCGGTGTCCTGCGCCAGGACATTTGGGATCTGATCTTCGCCAACATTCGGCTGGACATCGTGCAGGAGGACATGCGCGCAGAAATCGGCGCCTGCACCGTGGGGGAGCGCCGTCTGGTGGAGTTGATCGAGAAGTACGGCCTGGAAGTCTTCGAGGCCCACAAGCAGCACCTCTTTGAGGCCACCCGCCGCATGATGGAGGCGGAGATTCGCGCCATTCCCAACGGCATCTATGAAGGTGATGGCCGTGTCTACTTCGACGGCAAGAACCCCGGCTCCAAATACACCATCCGAGTCAAGATCACCGTGGAAGACGAGCGCATGGTCTTCGACTATTCGGACACTGATGCCCAGACCAACGGCTTCGTCAACGGCACCTACACCTCCAGCGCCTCCGCCACGCTCCTGACCTTCCTGCAGATGGTGAACCCGGCGATACCCCACAACCACGGGATGATTCAGCCCATCGAGATCATCATCCCCGAGGGGACCATCCTGAACGCTTCCTACCCGGCGGCCACCACCTTCGGCAACCACCTCTGCCCTCCCAATGCCGACGCCATCATGCGCGCCTTGGCGCCGGTCATCCCCACGCGCGTCACGGCCGGCTGGAACAACCTGTTGTGCTCGCTCTCCAGCGGCCACGACCCGCGCAAGGGCGATACCTTCGTGGACATCATGTTCATGGGCCTCAAGGGCGGTTCCGGGGCCATGACTGACGTGGACGGCTACGACCACATCGGCATGATCGACGCCTCCGGCGGCCTGCTCGACCAGGACTACGAGATGTTCGAACAGCAGACCCCCCATCGCCTCTTGCGCCACGAGTACCTGACGGACTCCGCCGGCCCCGGTCGACAACGCGGCGGCCTGGGTGTGGAAACGCGCTTTGTGATGGGCGGCGAGGACCTGGAGCTGGTGACCTTTGGCGACGGCGACGAGGAGCCGGCCTTCGGCCTGGATGGTGGTGGTGACGGCACCCTGAATAAAATCGAACTGCATCGACCGGATGGCACGCTAGTGACCCCCACCAGCAAGGACCTTGTGACAGGAGTTCCCACGGGCACACTCTATGTGCAGGAAGCCGGGGGCGGTGGCGGCTACGGCAACCCACGCCAACGCCAGGCGGCCCAGGTGGCGGCGGAGGTGCGCGACGAGCTGATCTCGCCCACGGCGGCGCGGGAGATCTACGGCGTGGCCGTGGACCCGCAAACACTGGACCTTGACGAGGCCGCCACGGCGGAGCTGCGCGGCTAGACATGGACTTTTCACTGACCGAAGACCAGCAGGCGGTACGCGAGCTCTTTCACCGCTTTGCCTCCGAACAGATTCGCCCGGTAGCGGAGTCCCTGGACCGCGAACCTCGCTTCCCGGAGGAGCTCTTCACCCAGGCCGGGGAGCTGGGGTTCTTCGGCATGCGCTACCCGGAGCCCGAGGGCAACGGCAGCGACCTCTTGTCCTATCTGCTCGCGGTCGAGGAACTCTCCTGGGGCAGCCTGGCGGTGGCCGCCGCCTGCACCATGCAATCGCTCATGGGCACCTTCTTCGTGCAGCGCTTTTGTGCGGGAGAAGTGCGCCAGCGTCTGGTGGCCGCGGCCCTCGCCGGTGAAGTCAAGGGCACAATCTGCATGACGGAACCGGACGCCGGCAGCGACCTGTTCTCCATGCGCACCAGCGCGCAGGAACGGGATGGCACCTGGTATCTCAGCGGCCAGAAGACCTGGATCACCTCGGCGCCCATGGCGGACATGTTTACCGTCTTCGCACGCACCGGAGCCAAGGAGCTGTCGATCTTCCTGGTGGAAAAAGGCGCCGCCGGCCTAAACGTCGGGCGCTTCATCGAAAAGATGGGCGTGCGCGCCTCGCTGACCTCCGAAGTCTCCTTCGAAGACACACCGGCCACCTGCTTGCTTGGGACAGTGGGTGGCGGCATCCCGGCCCTGCGCGAGATCCTGGCGGAGATCCGCCTGATGACCGCCGCCATGGCCCTGGGCGTGGCCCGTGCCGCCTATGAGGATGCGCTCACCTACTCCCTGGAGCGCGAGCAGTTCGGCAAGCCCATCGCGCACTTCCAGGCGGTGCAGGAGCACATCGCCGAGATGCGCACACGCCTCGCCGCAGCGCGCCAGTTGACGCACTGGGCCGCCTGGCGTTCGGAACACGGCCTGGAGAACACCGAGGAGGCATCCATGGCCAAGCTCTTCGCCTCCGAAGCCGCCATGGACATCTGCGATCGGGCAGCACGCATGCTGGCCAGCTACGGCTATGCCAGCGAGTACCCCATCGAGCGCTACCTGCGCGACGCGCGCTTCACGATCATCGGTGGCGGCACCTCAGAAATCCTGCGCGTCAACATCGCCCGGGGCACCACGCGCAACTGGCAGGGAGAGGCATGACCAACGCCCCCATCAAGGTCGTGATCGCCAAGCCCGGCCTGGACGGACACGATGTGGGCGCCAAGATCGTTTGCCGCGCCCTGATCGAGGCGGGCATGGAAGTGGTCTACACGGGCCTGCGGAAGTCACCGCAGGCCATCGCCCAGACAGCTGTCTCCGAAGACGCGACGGTGTTGGGGCTTTCCGTGCTCTCCGGCGCACACCTGCCGCTGACCGCCAAGGTCCGCGCCGCTCTGGCGGAGCTGGGCGGTGCCGAAGTGGCCTTGATCGTCGGTGGCAACATCCCATCCCAGGACTTCGCGGCCCTGGCGGATCTGGGCGTGGCCGCAGTCTTCCCCACCAGCACACCGATGGATGAGATTGTGACATTTGTGCGCCGGACGGCGGCGCAAAGGAGCTCCGCATGAGCGCTGGATCGAGCAAGGATGCCCGACCCCTGACCTGGGAATCCGGACTGGACATCAAGCCCGTCTACGGCCCCGGGGAGCTGGAGGCATCCGGCGGCAGCGGAGCCATCGGCCAGCCCGGCGCTTTCCCCTACACGCGCGGCATCCACCCGCACATGTACCGCTCGCGTCCGTTCACGATGCGTCAGTACTCGGGCTTTGGCACGGCGACGCAGACCCACGAGCGGTTTCTCTACTTGATCAAGCAGGGCAACACGGGCCTCAACGTGGCCTTTGATCTGCCGACCCAGTGCGGCCTGGACTCAGACAATCCCATGGCCGAGGGTGAGGTGGGCCGCGTGGGCATGGCTGTCGACACCCTGGCGGACATGGAGGAGGCCTTTGACGGCATCCCCCTCAACGAAATCAGCGTCTCCCTGACGATCAACGGATCAGCCGTGGCCATCATGGCCATGTACTTCGCCCTGGCCAGGAAACGCGGCCTCGACCTCGCGACCCTGCGCGGTACGGCCCAGAACGACATCCTCAAGGAGTTTGTCGGGCGCGGCACGTGGATCTTCCCGGTGGAGGAATCCGTGCGACTGGTGGTGGACACCATGGAGTTCTGTGCCCAGCACGCACCCAAGTACAGCCCGGTCAGCGTCTGCGGCTATCACATTCGCGAGTCCGGGGCCTCCCCGGCCCAGGAGATGGCCTACGGCCTGGCCATCGCCAGCGCCTACCTGCGCCGCGCCCTGGAGCGCGGCCTGGACGCCGACCGCGTGGCACGCGGCCTGACCTTCAACTTTGACATCTACGGCAACCTCTGGGAACAGGTCTGCAAGTTCCGGGCTGGCCGCCGCCTGTGGGCGCGCATCCTGCGCGACGAGTTCGGAGTAGAAGACCCCAAGTCGCAACAGCTGCGCATGATTGCCGGCGGCGGAGGCGGCGGCCTGACCATCGAGCAGCCCGAGAACAACATCATGCGCGGGGCCTACTACGCCCTGGCCAGCGCCCTGGGCGGCACCCAGACCATGGCCCTGTGCAGTTTCGACGAGGCCTACACCATCCCCAGCGAACACGCCGCCAAGTTGTCATTGCGCACCATGCAACTGCTCGTCCACGAGGTCGGCCTGGCTGACACGGTCGACCCCCTGGCCGGCTCCTATTTTGTCGAGACCCTGACGAATGAGATGGAGGAGAAGATCCTGGAGGTCATGGCGGACCTCAAGGAGCGGGGCGGCATCGTGCAGGGCATCGCCGAGGGACGCGTGCAGGCCGAGGTCAGCCGCCACGCCTACGAGCGCGAGAAGAAACTTCACAGCGGTGAAACCAAGAAGGTCGGGGTCAACATCCACCGGGAGGAAGAGGAAGAGCGAGTAATCGAGTTCCACCCCTTCGAGCAATCCCAGGCCGACGAACAGCGCGCACGCCTGGCGGCCGTGCGCGCCGAGCGCGACCCCGCCGCCGTGGAAAGTGCCCTCAGCGCCTTGGGCGCCGCGGCCAGTTCCGGTGCCAACGTGATGCCTGCGGCCATCGACGCCGTGGAGGCCTACGCCACCGTCGGCGAGGTCTGCGGCACCCTGCGCGGCGTCTTCGGAACCTTCGACGAACCAATCCGCTTCTGAGAATGCCATGCAGAAACGCCCGGTAGTCCTCAGCCTCGAACAGGCTCTCTCCCTGCCCTATGGCACGCTGCGCTTCGTGCACCTCGGCTGGCGCGTGATCCGCATCGAGGCCACGCCGGTCGCCGGTCGCGCCACACCCGGCGACCCCAACCGTTACATCGGGCGGCCCGTCGCTGGCTCCGATCGCCACAGCTACTACATCGCCCCCAATGTCGGCAAGGAATCCATCGCCATCAACCTGAAGTCGGAAGAGGGGCGCTCCACGCTCCAACGCCTGATCCACGAGTTGGAAGTCGATGTGTTCTGCACCAACACGATGCCCGCCAGGCACGCGCCCCTGGGCATCGACTATGAGACGCTGAGCGCTCTGCGCCCGGAGCTCATCTGGTGTTCGGTTTCAGCCCAGGGCACGGCCTACCCCGATGTCCCCGGCTACGACCCGGCCATCCAGGCCCTCATGGGTTTCATGGATCTGACCGGCGAGCGTGACGGCCCCCCGCTCCAGTGCGGCCCGCCGGTCACCGACCTCAAGGCCGGAGACGAGGTCTTTGCCCAAACGATCCTGGCCATGCTCGAACGCACGGAATCCGGCCGCGGCAAGAGAGTCGACATCTCCCTGGCCCACGGTGCCGCCTCCTGGCTGCACACCTTCACACCCATGCTCGACATGGGCAGCCCCCCAGACGAGTTACGCCGCAACGGCAACAGCCACCGCCAGTTCATCCCGGTCAACTCCTACGCGACCGCCGACGGCTTCATCTACATCGCCGTCGGCAGCGACGCCCAGTGGACGCGCCTGATCGCCGCGCCGCTCTTCGCCGCTCTGGACGAAACGCGCTACCGCACCAACGAAGGCCGTCGCGCCTCCCAGGCTGACCTGCACGCGGCCATCAGCGCCTTGACCGCTCTCCACAGCACCGCCGACATCACTGCCGCCCTCGCCGCCGCCGCCATCCCCCACTCGCCCATCACACCCATCGAAGAGGTGGCCGACTTGCCACTGGTCGCCGACACGGCCCTCAAGACCACGGCCCCAGACGGCAGCGAGATCCGTCTACCACCGCCCGCCGTGCCTGTGGATCACCTGGATGCCATCGGTGGAGAACTACCTTTCGCCCCCTCCTACGGCGAACAGACCGATGCAATCCTGAGCGAAGCCGGTTTGGACGACGCTGCCATCGCGGATCTGCGCGCCTCCGGTGTAGTGGCCTGAACTCGGCGGCTTCTAGAGCGACTTGATCCACTCGGGGTAGTCATAGCGCGCCCGCAGCACCTGCCGGTGGTCGCCACCCAGCCAACTGTCGATGACCGCGGCAAAAACAGCTCGATAGTCGACGCTGTACTTGAGGTTCCCGTTCTCGTCGAGGTCTGTCAGCGAAGGCGAGGCCCCGTGAATCCCAGGCAGGAGTTTCTGGCCGAACATCCAGATCGGGGACGCAGCGCCGTGATCAGTACCGCCCGAGGCGTTTTCGGACACGCGTCGCCCGAACTCGCTGTAGCAGACTACGAGACAGTTCTGTGCCGCATGAGTCCCTTTGAGATCCTCAAGGAAACTCCCGATACCGCGACTGAACTCCCGCTGCACATCCGCCTGGCAGGCGCAGCCGGCACTGTGTGAATCGAAACTGCCGTGGGTCACGTGGTACACGCGTGCGCCGAAGCCACTATCCAGGAGTGCCGCGATGGTCCCCATGGACTCGCCGAACTGACCTACGGGATATTCAGCCTGGGGCTTGCGCCGACGAACCAGCCGACGGATCTCCGGGGCCAGCCGTTCCGTCGCCTGGCCCGTGTTGCGCAGGCGTGAAAGCATGTCGTGCTCCCTCATTCCCTCACCGCTCTGCAAGCGAACGGCCGAACGGCCGCCCAAGCGACTGGCCCCGGGACCAGTGCGAACGAGTGACCGCAGGCTGAGGGGCGTGTCGAAGCACAGGGAAGGGCGGTCCGGAGACCGCAGGGACTGCGGCGGGAGTGGGCCCACATGGGTGACCAGTTCCGGCAGGACATTGTCCGGCCAGAGGTGCTTACGCAGGCGACCGATCCACCCCTCGTCCTCAACCCGGTTGTCCGGCAGGGCGCTATCGATGATCGCATCCGCCTTGAAGTGGCTGAGGGGTGCGTTCGGATAGCCCACTCCTTGAATAATCGAGGCGCCGCCAGCCAACAGGATAGCGTGCAACTGCTCAAGTTCCGGCGCCATGCCGCGCTCGTCGTCGATGGGCAGGATCTCCTTTTTCGGAACGGACAGTGTGGGGCGCCCGCGGTAGTACACATCGTTTGTATGGGGCACAACCACAGACAGACCGTCGTAACCGCCGCGCAAGCGCACAAGCACCAGGGATCTGCCATTGTCCGTGACGGGCCGCGGCAGGCACACTCCCGACAAAGCCACCGGCGCAGCCACCAGACTGGCGCCGGCCAATAGCACTTCGCGGCGTGTCGGCTGATGTTGGCTTGCCTTGGTGTTCATGGGCGGTCCTGGTTGGTGTGTCATGCCAGGTGGGCGATCGGGCTGCTGAGCATGGTGTGGGCGCAGTGCAAGAGAACCTCGTTGGCCTTGGAGTGCTGGAGCAAGGGACCGGTGGCTTCTAACTCCTTGCGCATTTCCTGCAGACGATGCCCTGTCGTCCCGAGCACGACGATATCCGCTTCCCGCCCCAGCCAGTTGTCCGCCGCCCAACGCACACAGGCCTCGTCACCAACCTCGCTGCCGATGGCCGCAGTCAGCGACTTGGCCAGATCCGGAACGCCGAGGCCGTGGCCACGGACCTGAGCCAGAAAGGCCGCCACCTTGTCCCCCGGTCCGTCTTCCCCATGGCCTTCGATTGTCAGCAGACCCAACAGAGCCCCCAGGAGATCGGCCCGTTGAAACAGGGAAGAGTGGGTGATCCAGGCTTCTCCTTCGTCCCATCCGGTAACGCAGGGCGGTGCGTACAGTTGCTGGCCAGCGAAGGCGGCTCCGTAATAGAGGAAATGCGGCGAAGGGCTGACACCCAGGCGCCGCGAGGTGCTGACGAGCCACTCCAAGGGACCTGCTACCCGTTGGCCAATGACCTCGTCCCGGTAGAAATCAGGGTCGCAACTCAGTCGGTGGATCCAGGCGGCCAGATCGTAGTCGTGCTCGCGCATGAACGCCGCGTAACTGTCCACACGACCATCGGTCGGTGCGCTGCCTTCGAACCAGGAGAGCAGGGCGCGGGACACATAGCGTGCGCAGGCCTCCTGCCCGAGCAGGATCTCCGCCAGATCATCGCCATCAAAGTTGCCCCGCTGGCCGAGTAGCACCTTCTCGCCCTCGTCATGCAGGTCCTTGTTCAACACGAAATGTCCGGACTCTCCTTGATAGCCGGTCAGGCAACGTGCTGCCTCGCGCACATCCACCTCCGTGTAATTCCCCTCGCCCAGGCTGTAGAGCTCTAGCAGTTCGCGGGCGAAGTTCTCGTTGGGATGCTCCTTGCTGTTCGAATCATTGTCGAAGTACCCGAGCATCGCCGCATCGCGCACGATGCCATGCAAGAGATCGCCAAAACCAGCCAGTGCAGTCCGGCGCAGAAAACGATGTTGGCGAATGAGTTCATAACGCCGGAGTGTGACCCTGATGCTGGTGGGAAAGAAACCGTGCCAGAAGAGCGTCAGCCGATCTCGCACGGGATCGCGGTGCTCCAACATGCCGCGCAGCCAGCCGCAGACATGGTCCAGGAACTGTTCCTTGTCGATGGAGCGCAGCTCCTGCAGGCGAGTGGAACGCTCCTTGGAGGGCATGGCCATGAGTTCCGGGATCCCCAGGTCGTCACCGTCCTGGTTGCACCCGTACTCCTCCCAGCGCACCAGCCTCAGGGAGGGTTCACGGGCTTCGTCCCCGACGGCCAGAAGCTCCCCCATGACCTCCCCCGCTGGCCGACCGACGGTGGTTTCCAGATCAGACGCCGTCGCTCCAAATCCAAAGCGATTGAAGAAGTGCTCAGCGAGGGCCTCATCCAGGACGGGCCTTGGTATGCGTCGCCCAAGAGCGGATTCTGGCGCGCATTGCCCCTCGGTGTGCGGGGGTTGGATTCCATGTGAAGTGTTGAGCGACTGGTACCGTCAAGCCCCTACTACCGTCACATTGTACTCATAGGGTCCATAATCCGCAGGTTTCATTTGGACCCGCCAAGCTCTTCAGTCAGAGCCCAAAACCGGATCCTGGACGGCCTTTTCCCCGGTACGGCAGTCCCGGTCGACCAGACACGCAGCGACACAAGCCCCCCCCAAGCCCGGCGATCCATCTTCAACACGGGAAGCCCAAGGACTTCCCCGGAGTGGGGTAATGCCTGGGCGTCGGTCCGCGCTAGAATCCGCGCCGGTCATGACCACACTCACCTACCAGCGGCCCACGAGCCTACGAGAAGCACTGGAGACCGGCGGAAGCGACGGGGCACGCTTTGTGTCCGGCGGGACAGACCTCATGGTGCAGCGCCGGAGTGGGAGATCCGGCACGGAAAACCTCGTCTCGCTGCGCCGCGTGGAGGAGCTGGCAGGAATCGATTGGAAAAATGATCAGCTGCGCATAGGTGCTGCGGTTCCGCTGGCTGGTATTGGCGCAGACCAGAGAATAGCCAGAGATTTCCCCGCCCTGGCCCAGGCCATTGCAGCCCTCGGCAGCGTACAGATTCGCAACGTGGCGACGCTGGGTGGCAACCTCTGCAACGCGTCTCCGGCAGCGGACACAGCCCCGGCTCTGTTGGCCTACGAGGCGCGGATCGAGATCGCCAACACCGGGGGCACACGCACAGTTGGGTTGGACGAGTTCTTCACAGGCCCAGGCTCCACGGTCCTACAGCCTGGCGAGTTGTTGACAGCAATCCTGCTCGATGCAAGACAGTCTGCTGGTTCAGCCTTTATGCGCCTGGGTCGCGTACGCATGGACTTGGCCATCGCCAGCGCCGCAGCGCTGGTGGAGATAGAGGACAACCGCTGCACGCACGCGCGGGTGGCCGTCGGTGCCGTCGCCCCCACGCCTCTGCGCCTGAGTGCAGTGGAAGAAATCCTGGAGGGAAAAGCACCGGACGGGCCCACGCTGGCCAAAGCACAGGCCGCTGTGGACGCCCTGATCTCCCCCATCAGCGACCTGCGTGCATCGGCGCGACACCGGCGACGCATCACGCCCGTATTGGTAGCACGCGCACTGGAGGCGGCCATCAGCATGGCGACAGGTGACGCACAATGAACAGGGTCACCTTTACGCTCAATGGCCGCAGCACGGTGGCCGTGGTGGATCCGCACAAGCGCCTGATCGATCTCTTGCGCGATACCCTGGGAGAGACGGGCACCAAAGAGGGCTGTGGAGAGGGCGAGTGCGGCGCCTGTACGGTGCTGGTGGATGGACGCGCCGTGAACTCCTGTCTCTATCCTGCTCCCGAGGTAGAAGGCCGCGAGGTTTTGACCATCGAGGGCCTGGCGGACAGTCGTGGCAAAGGACTCTCCCCGCTCCAGCAGGCCTTCCTCGACAACGGCGGGACCCAGTGCGGATTCTGCACCCCGGGCATGGTTATGGCCGCCGTGGATCTCCTGCGTAGAAACGAACATCCGACCAGGGCGGACATCCAAACAGCCCTGACCGGGAACCTCTGTCGCTGCACTGGCTATGTGCAGATCTTTGAGTCGATCGAAGCCGCTGCCTCGGCAACGAATGGAGGCGAGTCATGAGCAGCCTGCGTCATGTGGGCACGTCTCCCCCCCGCCCGGAAGGTGGTGACAAGGTCGGTGGTCGCGCGCGCTACATCCACGACATCACCGTTCCTGGCATGTTGCATGGGGCCATCCGCTACTCGGACCACGCCCACGCCCGCATTAGACGCATAGATACGAGCCGGGCCGAGGCCCTGCCCGGAGTGCGCGCGGTGATCACCGCCTTCAACACACCGGAGATCATCATCGGTTTCATGGGTGATAATCCGGTGCTCAAGAAAGACAAGGTGCGCCAGTTCAGGGATGAACTGGCGGCGGTGGCAGCCGAAGACGCTGAAACGGCGCGCGCTGCAGCCGAGTTGATCGAGGTGGAGTACGAGCCCCTGCCCGGAGTTTTCAGCGTGGAGGAGGCCCTGGCCGAAGGGGCCCCGCTGATCCACGAGACAGACCGTCGCGGGAAGCCCCTCTCCAGCAACCGGCTGCCCTTGATCTTCGGACATGATTCCGGAGACCTGGCCGCCGGGGAAACGGCTGCGGCATTTGTGGCCGAGGGCTCCTTTTCCACACCACTCATTCAACAATCGTGTATGGGCACCGCCGGTGCCCTGGCCGAGTTCGACTCCAACGGCAACCTGACCATAACGGCTAAAACCCAGATCCCTTTCCTGGCCCAGCGGGACTTCACCAAGGCCATGGCGAGCCTGGGCCTCAAGGGATGCAGCGTGCGCGTCGTGGTGCCCACTCTGGGCGGCGGTTTCGGCACTGGCCTCGACACCCACGTCTACGAGTATATCTCGATCCTGCTCGCCTGGCGCACGGGCAAACCCGTGCGCGTCCTCTATAACCGCGAGCAGGAGTTCGCCTACCTCTCACCGCGCCAGTCAACCGAGTCCCGCGTGCGCCAGGGTTGCGACAAACAAGGACGTTTGACCTTCCGCTCCGTGGAAGTCGTCCAGGACAACGGTGCCTACGCATCCTGGGGGGCGACCTACCCCAGCGTGATGCTCCTGCCGACAACCTCCCTCTACCGGGTACCCGCTGTGCGCTTCCGGTCGGACATCGTCTACACCAACAACACCTACTGCCAGGCCATGCGCGGCTATGGCAATCCGGAGGTGACCCTGGGCATCGAGTCAACTCTGGATGAACTGGCTGAACTCTCCGGCATCGACCCGCTGGAGATCAGGCGCATCAACTGCAACCAACCGGGCGAGGTAACGCCCATGGGTCTCAAGGTGGGCACCTGTGGACTTGCCGAATGCCTTGACCGCGCAGGGGAGCGCAGCGCCTGGTCAGAGAAGCGCGGACAGGGGCGCGCGACCTCCCGTGGAATCGGCATCTCGTCGCTGATCCATGTGGGCGGTGGCGGCAAGATCTACCGCTCTGACGGCAGCGGCATCATCCTCAAGCTCGACGACTATGGCGTGGTCCATGTGAACTACGGCGGCGTGGAGATGGGCCAGGGACTGCACTCCGCCATCAGCCTGATGGTGGCCGACGGACTGGGGGTCAAGCCGAGCAGCGTCATAGTCAACCAGACCGACACGGCCACCTGCCCCTGGGATGTGGGCACCCACGCCAGCCGTGGTGCCTTCATGGCCGGCAACGCGGCGCTCAAGGCCTGTGCCAAGCTGCGTGCTCGGCTCTTCGAGTGGGCACCCCGCGTGTACGGAGATCTGGTCGCCGAGAACATCAAGCGAGCGCGTCGCCGGGACGGCGACTTCGACCCGGGCTTCACCGAGGAACTCCTGGCTAAACTGACACCGGGGCAATTCGAGCTTCTGGACGGCGAGTTGTTTCCCCACGGCGAAACCGGGCTGCCGCCCCTGGAAGATGCTCCTTGGCTCAAGGTTGACCTGGGCCGCTTCCTGCGCGCCGTTCACTTTCCGCGCGCTGGCGGCGCCGGCACCGTCTTCACGGAGGAGGCCTTCTACGAGCCGGCCACGGAGCTGCCGGACTGGGAGAAGGGTTATGGAAACATGTCCGCCAGCTACACCTACGGCTGTCAGGCCATCGAGGTCGAGGTCGACCAGGAGACTGGCCAGGTCACGGTGCTGAAACTCGTCTCGGCGCTCGACGTCGGACGCGTGCTCAACCCGCAGACGCTGAAGGGCCAGGTCTACGGAGGCATCGCCCAGGGGCTTGGCTACGCGCTCTACGAGGAGGTCAAGACAGAAGGCGGCCGCGTCCTCAACCCCGGCTTCACCGATTACAAACTGCCCACGGCCAGCGAAATGGCCTTCCCCATAGAACTGGAGTTCGTCGAAACCGATGACGCCTCCGGCCCCTTTGGCGCCAAGGGTGTCGGTGAGCCGGGCCTGGTACCCACGGCTCCGGCCATGGCCAACGCCATCCAGGATGCCATCGGGGTACGCATTCGCGACCTGCCCATCACGCCGGAGAAGATCCTGGACGCTCTGGCGGCGCGCGACGGAGCCTAACAAGGCGCACACCCGGCTGTTCCAAGGTTCACCGCAGTTGCCACGCTACGGAACTGGGGCCTCGCCTCCTCGGCGGCGGACCTTCTCGGTTATCCTCTTGCCCCAATCCCCCCGGGCTCGCCCACCCGTTAGACACCTATCCGATGACCTCCAGACAAGCCACCGCCACACCCCAGGTCCAGGGACTCAAAAATCCCCTGCTCGTCCCCCCGAACCACCCCCTGCCCGCCGCCGTAGGCATCGTCGGCGCCGGGACCATTGGCCCGGACATCGGCTACTACCTGAAGAGCGCCATCCCCGGCCTCAAGTTGGTCCTGGTGGACATTGACGAGGAGGCCCTCGCCACAGCTCTTAAACGCATCGCCGCCTATGTGGAGAAGGGTCTCGCCAAGCGCAAGATCACACAGGTGCAGGCCGAGGACATCCAGCAGAACCTCACCACCACCACCGACTACGCAGATCTCGCCGAGTGCGATTGGGTGATCGAGGCCGCCACGGAGAACCTAGAACTCAAGCGTCAGATCTTCAGCCAGATCGAGGCCGTGGTAAAGCCCACCTCCTTGATCACATCCAACACCAGCTCCCTGCCGGCGCAACGCCTCTTCGCCCATCTGGAACACCCCGGACGCACGACCGTCACCCACTTCTTCGCTCCCGCCTTCCGCAACCCGGCCGTGGAGGTCATCGAGTGGGAGCAATCCGATCCCGGCATGGTGCTCTACCTGCGCGGTCTGTTTTGCGCCACGGGCAAGGTGCCGCTGGTCACCTCCGATGCCCTGTGCTTCATGCTCGACCGTGTCTTCGACAACTGGTGTAACGAGGCGGCTCTGCTCTTGGACAAGGCCACACCCGCCCAGGTTGACAGCGTCTGCAACGAACTCGTTCACGCCGGGCCTTTCTTTGTGCTCAACCTGGCCCACGGAAACCCGATCATTGTCGAGACCAACACCCTACAGATGGAAGAGGAGGGCGAGCACTACCGCCCCGCCGACATCTTCCGCACCACCGAGACCTGGGACACGCTGGCTCCTGGCAAGACCATCGAAGTCGAAAACGAACTGGCCGCCGCCATCCGCGACCGCATGCTCGGCATCCTCATCTCCCAGGCCGTGGACATCCTCGACCGCGGGATAGGCACGCCAGAGGACTTGGACCTCGGCTGCGTCCTGGCCCTGGGATTCAAGAAGGGGCCGCTGGAGTTGATGAACGAACTCGGCACTGAGGAAGTGCAGCGCATCCTGGAACGCTTCTCCGCCGAACGCCCGGGCATGCCCATGCCCACTCGGCCGTTGCCCGAGTACCTGAACTTCCGTCGCTTCCTGCTGGTGGACGAGATCGATGGTGTGGTGGTCATCACCCTGCGTCGCCCCCAGGCCATGAACGCCCTCAACGACGCCGTCACCGACGAGCTCTTGGACGTCATCCGCGAGCGTGAAGATGACGAGGATGTACTCGGCTTTGTCATCACCGGTTACGGCGCCCGTTCCTTCTGCGCCGGCGCCGACATCGGGAGCTTCCCGGAGTTGCTCGGTAATGCCGAGGCTGCCGCCGGCTTCGCCCGCGATTGCTCGCGGCTTCTGGTGCACCTGGATGCCATGGAGAAGCCCGTAGTTGCCGCCATCAACGGCATGGCCCTCGGCGGGGGCCTGGAACTGGCCCTGCGCTGTCACTCCATGGTGGCCACAGCCGGCGCCTGGATGCAGTTGCCGGAGGTCACCCTGGGCATCGCTCCGGGCATCGGCGCCCTGACCGTGCCCTACCGCCGCTGGCCAGAAGCGGCTGCGGTCTTCCACGACATGCTGCGCCTGGGACGCAAGTTGAAGGCGGAGGACGCCCACGAGATGGGCATCCTCGATGGCCTCTCCGATGACATGTCCGGCCTCGTACCCCTGGCCCTGGCCCGGGTGCGGCAGCTCTCTGGCAAGGTGACGCGCATCCCGGACGGCCGCTGTGAGATTGCGGCTCCCTCCCCGGTGGAGCCGCGCAACAAGCACGAGGAATCTCTGCCCGCCGACACCCAGGCCATTATCGAAGAAGCGATTGTCGCCTGCGCCGCCGCCGAGACCTTTGGCCAGGCCATTGAGCTCGGCTACCTGGCCTTCGGGGATACTGCCTGCACAGATTCAGCTCATACACGCATCAACGCCTTCCTCGGACGCTGACCACATCCCAAATGCCTCTCACCAAAGCCTTCATCCCCTACGGCGCCTACTGGTCATCCCCCTTCTGCCGCTGGCAGGGCAGCCTGGCCCGCGAACACTCCATCGAGCT
>PBIX01000109.1 GCA_002720975.1 Planctomycetota bacterium
CATCGCCCTCTACGAGAACCTGGAGAAAGCGCTGGCCAACTTCTCCAAGAAGGAGAAGCGCGCGGCCCTCAAGGAATTCCAGTCCGGAAAGGCCATGCAGATGCTCGAGGATTCCATCGCGCGTCTCTACACCAAGATAGGCAAGCTGGAATCCGCTCCTGCGCGCGAATCGGGCATCTGGCTCTACCGTCGGCGCTAGGGGACCGACCCCCCACCCGGTAGAGACAACCACTCAGTCGCGATCGTCGGCGGCGAAGCGAAAGGGTGCCTCACCTGTGAGATCCGAACTCAGGGCGGAAGGGCACCAGTTCTTCTCCACGTGCTCGATCACCAGTTCGTGTCCCGCGAAGTGATCGACAAAAGGCCGCATGCGGTGGTCGTACATGCTGTCGGTCATGTCCCGCAATAGCACCACGTTCTTGCCCAGGTGCACCATCTGCCGGATGCCGAACGGGCGTCCAAGCACGCACATGTTCAGGTGCACTCCAACCAGGATAACGTTGTCGATGCCGCGCTCGGCCAAGAGGTTCCAGGTCTCCTGGCCATCGTGTGAGATGGCGTCCTGAGGCCAGATCTCGATCTGCTTGTTCTGACGGGTCCAGGCCTCCCTTATCTCGCACTTGATGGGGCAATCACACCCCATGTCCGAGTCGTCAATCGGTAGCCCCGGCTCTCGGTCCGGATCGGGCCAGCACCAGTTCGTGCCCCAGCGCTCGGCCGCCGAGAGGGGGACGGGTGTGGGGGAGAAGGCCGCTTTCTGGGCCCGCCGCCTCTGTTCGGTTCCCGCATAGAACTCCACCACCGAACTGGGAGCGTGGATGACGAAGACCCCGTCCTCCCGCGCTCTATTGAGGAGCCTGTTCATGGGACCCGCCAACTCCGCCACCCGCTCGGCGGCTCCCTTGCACCAGTGATCATCCCACATGTCGCAGACGATGATGGCGGTCTCTCCTGCCGCCCACTCCACCGCGCCGGAGCGGTGTGCAGCCTCTGGGCCGGTGTCCGCGCGGAAGCGGGTATTCAGCGTGATTGATTTGTGTGGGGTGTCCAAAGCCTCATGCATGCCAGCACAAGATAGGTTCCCCGCGCAGAGCAGAAGGAGGATCTTGATTGAAGTTCGCAGCTGGGTGGGGGGCATGCAGGCTGGAGTTGTGGTGTCGTTCATCGGGGCTAGAGGCGGAAGTCCCAGCCTTCGCGGTACTCCTTGGTGATGAGAGCCGTCGCGTCGGCGCGATCCGCAAAGGTCATGGTCTCGGGGTCGTAGCGCAGCTTCCCGCCCAGTCGCTGGGCAATGCAACCGAGCAGGAGCATCTCGGTGAAGGGGCCCGCGTAGGAGAAGTTGGACTTGGGGAAGTCGTGGGGCTTCTCGCCGACACAGGCCAGGTACCACTCCTTGTGGTGGCCCTCGGCCGAGCGTTCGATCTGTTGCTCGGGGCGACCCTGCTCCTTGTTCCTCTCTTCGGGCAGGAGCTTGGGCCAGTTGCGCGGGTCGCCAGCGGCGTACATCTTGCCCTTGGTGCCGATGTAGAGGCCCCCCTGATTGGTGAGCTTCTCACCCTCAGCCAACTCCTCGGGCCGCTCGGGCTTGTTGCCGCCATCGTGCCAGTAGACTTCAAAGCCCGGCCGGTCTCCCTTGGCGGGGAAGGAGAAGCGCACCGTGGAGTTGGGGCCGAACATGGGGGCGTCGCCGAAGGCACCGCCATCCATCAACTCGATCTCGGTCGGGTAGCCGGGTTCCATGGCCCAGTAGACGGGATCCAGCTGGTGGCAGGCCATGTCGCCCAGGGCGCCGCAGCCGAAGTCCCAGAAGCCACGCCAGTTGAAGGGGTGGTAGACACCGCCCCACTTGTCCGAGGGGTCGTGGTGGAAGGGGCGCATCTTCGCCGGACCGATCCAGGTGTCCCAGTCGAGGTGGTCGGGCACTTCCTGTTTGCCTTCGGGAACCGGCTTGCCCTGCCGCCACCAGGGACGGTCGGACCAGACGTGTGCTTCGATCAGATCGCCGATCGCGCCGCTGCGCAGGTAGTCGATAGTCCCGCGGAGTGAATCCGTCGCATGACCCTGGTTGCCCATCTGTGTGGCGAGCTTCATGTTCTTTTGCGCGATGGTCAGCTGACGTGACTCCCAGACCGTATGGGTCAGGGGCTTTTGGGTGTACACGTGCTTGCCGTGGCTCATGGCCAGGATCGTGGCGGGATAGTGATGATGATCTGGCGTTCCCACCATCACGGCGTCGAACTCCTTGTGGTGCTTGTCAAACATCTGGCGGTAGTCCGTGTACCCCTTGGCATCTGGCCAGCGCTTGGCCGCAGCGCCCCAGCGCTTGCTGTCCGCATCGGCATAGGCGGGGCATCCGGCACCCAAACCAGCGATCTGTCCGATGTGCTGACCCGTGGCGATGCCCCCCGCGGCCACAAAGGCCACGTTCAGGCGCTCCGATGCGCCGTAGATGCGGGCATAGGAGCTCGCGTTCATGCTGAGCACGGAACCCGCGGCGGAAGCGGCGAGGAAGCGACGGCGACTGAGGTGGGTGGACTGGGTCATGGTGCGGACATGCGTGATGGGGGAGAGGGGCGGCGAGGCGTCCTTGATTATGGCCTGCACTCTTCTTGGTGGGGGCAGAAGAATCGGGTCACGCTAGAATCGGACCACCTGTCCCAGCCCCGCCTGGCGGGCGGCGGTGATTGCGGCCGACGCCGCAGTGACATCCTGTACCGCGAGCCCGACTGATTTGAACCAGGTTCTGTCCGTGGGGACCTCCCTACCCGCAGCCACTCCGCGGGCCACGTCTCCCAGCAGCGTCCAGTCGTCCGCAACCGTGTGCCCACGTTCGATCGCCGCAATCAACTCTCCGGCCTCAGCCAGGACCGCTTCGCGGTCGTCCACGAAGACCCGGGCGCAAGCGGCGAGGGCCGGATCCACCTCCATCATGTGGGGCTGGTGACTGCCGGCCGAGCCGAGGTGTGCTCCCTCTGCCAGGAGAGCGGCATCGAACAGCGGCTCGGATGCCGAGGTCGCGGCCAGGACAATGTCAGCATCGCCAACGGCCTCCTCAACGCGTTCGGCCACCTCCAGATTCGTGTCCACCTCCGGGGCCCAACGCTTCGTAAAGGCCGCCGCGTGGTCAGGATTCCTCGACCAGACGCGCACGCGCTCCAGGCGTCTCACCGCGCACAGGGCGAGGAGCTGTGTCCCCGCCTGGACGCCACTTCCCAACACCGCGCCCGTGACCGCGTCCTCGCGTGCCAAGAGATCCACGCTGGCCCCCCCGGCGGCGCCGGTGCGCCACGCGGTGAGAAAGGCCCCGTCGAGGACGGCCATCGGCTGGCCCGTGTCCTCGTCCAGGACGACGACGAGCCCCGTCACCGTGGGGATGCCCTTCGAGGCGTTGTCGGGGAAGGCGGAGACGATCTTCGTCGCCAGCCCCGTCCCAGGTAGGTGGGCGGGCATGACCAGCGTCATGCCCTGCGCCGGCTCCACCGTGAGTCCGAGACGCAGCGGGCTGACGCACCGACCCTCTGCCTGGGCCGCGAAGGCCGCCTTGCTGGCCTCCACGGCCTCTGCCATAGGGAGAGCCGCGCGCAGATCATCGCTTGAGAGCATCAATAGGTCCATGCCGTCATTGTGCGGCTTTCTATTTCACGAGCCCAGGGCTAGCCTGTTCTTGTCGCCTACTGATTCCAAAAAGCACCCATGAAGATCACTCGTATCACCGCCTGGCAGCTGGACCTCCCTCTCCATGAGGGCAGCTACAACTGGTCCGGAGGCAAGTCCGTCCAGGTGTTTGACAGCACCCTGGTGCGCATCGAGGTCGACGAGGGATTGGTGGGGTGGGGGGAAGTGTGCCCGCTCGGGTCGGCCTACCTGCCCTCCTACGCTGCGGGAGTGCGCGCGGGGTTGAGCGAGATCGCGCCCGACATGCTGGGGCTGGAGGCCACCGAACTGGGTCGGCTGAACCGTCACATGGACGCCTGTCTGAAGGGCCACCCCTACGTCAAATCCGCGTTGGACATGGCCTGCTGGGATATCCTTGGCAAGGCGGCGGGGATGCCGTGCTGCGAGCTGCTCGGGGGGCGCTATGGGGAGGACATCGTCCTCTACCGCGCCATCTCCCAGGAGGCACCCGAGGCCATGGCTGCGCGGGTCGCAGAGTATCGCGCCGAGGGCTACCGTCGCTTCCAACTGAAGGTCGGCGGAGATCCTGACGAGGACATCGCCCGCATCCGTTCCGCCGCCGAGGTCCTGAAGCCCGGGGACAAGTTGATCGCAGACGCCAATACCGGTTGGTTGATGCACGAGGCTGCCCGGGTCGTGCGCGCCGTGCGCGACGTCGACGTCTACATTGAGCAGCCGTGCCTCTCCTATGAGGAGTGTCTGTCCATCCGGCAGCGGACCGATCACCCCTTCGTTCTCGATGAGTCCATCGATGGCTTGGATCCCCTGCTGCGCGGGCACGCCGACCACGGCATGGATGTGGTCAACATCAAGATCAGCAAGTTCGGTGGGCTGACACGGGCCAAGCAGGCGCGCGATCTGTGCGTAGAGCTCGGCATCGCAATGACTATTGAGGATGCCTGGGGAGGGGACGTGGTCACAGCGGCCATTGCCCACCTGGCTCACTCGACACCCGAGGAGTTCCGCTTTACCGCGACCGACTTCAACAGCTACGTGACCCGCAACTATGCGGATAACGCTCCGCAACGCGACGGTGGACGCATGGCGGCCTCAACCGCCCCCGGCCTGGGCCTGGAGCCCCGGGAAGCTGAACTGGGCGCTCCTTGCCTGGACGTGCACTAGGGGTGACAACGGGCCCCTAGGCTTCTTCGTGGCCATCGCTCGGGCCCTACCCGAAGCACTAGAGATTCGGGTAGGTGAACCGCAAAGGCTTCCGCAGTTGGTGGAAGCTCGGCTCGTTCATGACGCGCTTGATCTCCTCTGAGAGGAGGCCCTCCAATTCTTCGCGGGTCTCGGGAAAACCGATTCCCCTCCAGCCTGGCTCCATGCCGACGCTTTGCACGAGCACCTGCTGGTAGAACTCGACCACGTCACAGTTGGGGTCCGTGCAGTCACCGCGGGACTCGGCGGGACTTCCGGGACAGTCATTCTCGGGGTGCTGCCAGAAGACGCACTGGGCCCGCTGGGTCTCGCGCGCGATGACGGAGGTCCAATCCTCGACGCCGAACTCGGCGGGGTAGACGGTGCTGTAACCGAACTGCGTGAGGAAGTGCACGATCTCCTCCACGATCACCGCCTTCACTCGTTCGTCGTCGCGCTCCTCATCACCGATCATCCACCAGGTCGGAATGATGATGTCGTAGCCGAGCTTGCGTTGCAGTCCAGGGAGCTGCCACTCCTCCCAGTCATCGTGGTCATGGGGCATGGCCAGCCAAGCCGTGTTCGGATTGCTGACGGCTTCCACAACAGCCCGGTCATCGGGCACACCGTCCATGTCCTGATCCAGGAGCTCGGCCAGGACACGCGCTGCCAGTGCGAGCGTCTCCGCGGGGATGCGCTCGTCCGCAGCGACCAGAACGCCAAAGGGCTGGGCACAGCGGGTCATGTCGGACTTCAAGAGCGCCTCCCGCTGGGAGGAGGTCAACCGGAGACGAGCGTCGGTGGTGGACAGGACCTTGCACACGCCTTGTGCTAGCGCACCTGTGGGCAGATCGTTCGAAGGGTCGCTGGCGCAGGCGCAGAGCAGGAGGAGGGGGTAGGGCAGGAGGTGTCTCATCTGTCGGCTGGGTGCTTGGGGTGGTGGTGGCCGGGTTCCGGTGGGCACCAGAGCCGTGGCATCGTAACCTCTCTGCATGTTCACCAGATCTTTTGGAATCCTGTGCGTCCTCGGGCTGACCTCCGGCTGCGCATCTTCACCCTCGCACCGCCACCTGGGAGACGCGGTGCTCCTTGCACCTGCCCGGTCGGCCGCCCCCGACCCCTACTACCGCGTCGGCCCGGCGCCATCCGCCGACTACCGCCCGTTCACAAAGTCCATGTCCGTCTACGGCCTCGACTTCATCGGCTCGGACGAGATCAGGGATGGTTTCATGGAGAAGGTCGCGGATGTGGTCGTCGAGATCTTCCCGCGCACTGCGGACATGGATGGTGGGCTCCAGCGGCAACTGCTCCAAAACCTCCATCGGCATCGCACCACCATTCCGTTCTTCGACGGTGAACCCGAGATGCGCCCGAGCGATGAGGCCGCCTGGGAAAAGCTCGCCATGGAGAACAGCATCTGCGACATCATCATGCAGGACGTGGATGGCCAGATCATGGAGGTCGTCGAGCACATCCTGCACCACGTCAGCGACGTGGGCCTGCACTACACCTTCCCCGACGAGTGGGGTCTCTCCCGCGACTCCGTCCTGTGGGCCGCCATGCAGGAGGCCATCGAGGCGGGGTACTACGATGTGGCCCAATACGCCGATATGAGGGAGGCGCCCGAGGTCTATGACCGTGTCCTCCTGCAGGAGTTCGCCTACTGGATCATCACCTGCGCCTGGGACCTGCAGGCTCCCTATGGGCCGGAGGAGTCCGAGTGGAGCGGGATCCGCACCCCCGCCGAACTCAAGGCCAAGCTCCCGCGCTCCATGGAGCTGATCCGCGGCACCCTGGACCGGGTCATGGTTCCGCCGCAGAAGGCTACGCTAGAAGCCTTCAACTCCTGAACCCGACGCGCACCATGCACACCCCGATCCTGTCCATGCTCCTGTGCGCCGTTCTGCCTTCCCAGGAGCCTGTAACGGGTGGTGACGCCCGTCTGGTGGCCTGGGAGAAACGCGTCGAGCTCCAATCCTCTTCACCCTTCAAGGAACTGCAGTGGCAGGCCCTGGGCCCGAAGTTCTGCGGCGGCCGCATCGAGGCCGTGGACTGTCCGCCCGGGAGCGCGGGCACGATCTACGCGGGAGTGGGAGCGGGAGGTGTGTTCAAGTCGACCAACGGCGGCCTGAGCTGGGAGCCGATCTTCGCCCAGGAGTCCACCTACGCCGTGGGCGACGTCGAGGTGTCCCGCGCCAGACCCGAGCTGGTCTGGGTGGGAACGGGCGAGGCGCACCTGAGCGGCACGTCCTATGAAGGGACCGGCGTGTTCAAGTCCACCGATGGTGGCGACTCGTGGAACAACATGGGCCTGCACGACAGTGCCCACATCGGCAAGGTCGTGGCTCACCCGACTGACCCCGACCTGGTGTACGTGGCGGCCATCGGGCCGCGGCACGATCCCGCGGGTGAACGCGGCGTCTACCGCAGCAAGGATGGCGGTGCGAGTTGGGAGCGCGTGCTTCATGTTGGTGAGCGCGTGGGCATCATCGATCTGGTGATGGACCCCAGCGATCCCGCGCGCCTTTGGGCAACCTCCTGGCAGCGAGGCAGCGGTCCGGGGAGCGGTGTCCATCGCAGCACGGACGGCGGTGATACCTGGACCAGGCTTGGCGGTGGGCTTCCCGATGGGGAGCGCGTGGGTCGCGTGGCCGTGGACGCCTCGGTCTCCGAGCCAGGCGTTGTCTACGCCCTTATCGTCGATCACTCGCCCAAGGGCGGCGGTCGCGGTGGAGTGCAGGGGCTCTTGTTCCGCTCCGACGATGGGGGCGACACGTGGAACCAGACCCATGAGGATGCCGTACCCACCTACGTGGGTTGGGACTTCTGCGATGTGCGCGTTGCGCCGGACGATGCCGATCAGGTCTATCTGTGTGGCTTGCTTCTGCTGATCTCCAAGGATGGAGGCAAGACCTTCGTACGGGGCGGCGAGGACGTGCAGCGCCTCCATGACCATGAGGGCAGCGGCATGCACCTGGACATGCACGACGTCTGGATCGACCCCGAGCGTCCCGAGCGCGTGCTGCTGGGTAACGATGGCGGTCTCTACGTCTCCTGGGACCGGGCGGCGAGCTGGCTGCACCTCAACAACCTGCCCATCGCCGAGTTCTACAAGGTGCACCTGGACGGCGCCGAGCCCTTCCAGATCTGGGGCGGGACCCAGGACAACGCGTCTCTTGTGGCTCCATCGAACGTGAACTTCACGCCGGGCGGTCCCGATGCCTGGGAGCAGATATTTCTCGACCGCTGGTCGGGGGGCGATGGCTTCTCGAGCTTCCCCGACCCCTTCGACCCCTCGATCGTCTACTGGACACAACAGCAGGGGGACCTCAGACGTGGCACGCGCGGTGAGCTGCGGCGCTCGAAGCACGTGCGGCCCAAGGGCCGGGGACTGCGCTTCACCTGGGACACTCCCTACATGGCCTCACAGCACACAGAGGGCGTGCTCTACTGCGCCGCCGAGAACGTGTTCCGTTCCTCCGATCGTGGTGATGGTTGGGAGGCGATCGGCCCGGAGCCCTGGGGCGGATCGATTCTCGCGCTTTGTGAGTCGGCTTTGGACCCCAAGCGTCTGGTGACGGGCACGGGCGGGGGCCGGGTACAGCTGACAAGCGATGGTGGCACCACCTGGGAGCGCGCCGGGGAGGGACTGCCTCCGAGGCGCGTCACCGACGTCGTCACCTCTGTGCACGATCCCGAGCGGGTCTACGTCACTCTATCGGGGTCATCCGATGGCGACCGGCGCTCCTACGTGTTCCGTTCGGAGGACTTCGGCGTCACCTGGGAGAGCCTCGCCGGCACCCTGCCCCACGAGCCGGTCACCGCATTGGTCGAGGACCCTTCCAACCGCAACGTTCTCTATCTGGGGACTGATCTGGGGGTGTTCACCTCTACCGATGGCGGGGCAAGTTGGACCGTGCTGGGCGGTGGCCTGCCCACTTGCCCCGTGGTTGATCTCGCAGCGCACTCGGAGAGCGGTCTCCTGGTCGCGGTGACCCACGGGCTGAGCGCCTTCGCCATTGAGATTGCCACCGTGTCCGATGCCGAAGGGGAGTGAGAAGCTCCACCGGCGAGGCTATGGTCGTTCATTCAGGCTATTCAGAATACAGCAATGGCTGAGCTTGAGCTGTTGACGCTTGCCGTGCTCGTGGGGGCTGCTCTGGTGGGCTCCACGATTTCCGGTTTCCTAGGCATGGGGGGAGGCATCTTTCTCCTGACGGTCTTGTTCTTGTGTGGATTGGAGCCCGCCCTGGCCATCCCCATCCATGCACTCGTGCAACTGACCTCCAACGGCACCCGCGCGGTGCTCTTCCGCGAGCACGTGCGCTGGTCGGCCTGGCGGACCTTCGCCCTGTGCGCGCTGCCCTTTCCGGTGCTCGGGCTCGCCGTGGCTGGGTTGTTGGATCCCGATCAGACCAAGGTGATGATCGGCTGCCTGGTCATCTTCGCCACCTGGAAGCCCAAGGGCTGGAAGGTCGGGTGGGGAGAGCGACCCGCCTTCGCGGCGGTGGGTGTTGTGGCTGGCACCATGGGAGTCGTCGTGGGGGCGACGGGACCGTTGATCGCCCCCTTCTTCTTGCGGGAGGGCTGGCGCAAAGAGGAGATCGTCGCGACCAAGGCCGCCTGTCAGGTATTCGTTCACGTGCAGAAGATCATCGTCTTCGGGTTTGTGGGGTTCGCGTTCGCCGAGGAGCTCCCGCGGGTCGTGCCCCTCGCCCTCGCCGTCATCGTGGGGACCTGGTGCGGCAAGAAGATCCTCGCGCGCCTGACCGAGGCCAGATTTCGCATGGCTTACCGGGTGGTCCTGACGGGGCTGGCCCTGCGCCTGATGGCTACGCCCTGGCTCTGAGCAGCCTTGCAGGCGTTGCGGGTGGGGGATCCAAGAATCTGTCCTTGGTCGCTGCATCGTGGGCTAATCTTGATGGGGGCCTCGTGGGACGCGGTCGCCAACCCCTTCAGATACACCAATCATGAACCCTCCTTCTCGACTTGTGGCCATGAGCCTTGTTGCCCTTGTGGTGATCACTGGAGCAATAGCTTGGTCCAGTCCGGCCCCGCGCTCCCAGGTTCAGGTCAATCTGGCGACCCGTGTTGCAGATCCCAAGTTGCCCGGCGGCGCCGCCCGCTTTGGTCTTCACGTCGAGGGCACGCATTTGCCAGTGATGGCCAGTATGGAGATCTTGCAGGCCGGGGTAGTCGTGGCCAGGCCCTGGACCGGATTCCTGACGGACAACAGTGTCCGCTTGATTGCCTGGGACGGCTTGGACGATTTGGGCAATCGGTGCTCGACGGGGAGCTACACGGTGCGGATCAGTACTCCGGGCCAGCCGGCTCTCGACCTGCCACTGGATATCGTACGTTTGGGAGTGAGCGAGATCGAAGCCCAGAGCTCTGCGGCGGGAAACGACGAGTTCCCCATGGTCTACTTCCGCAAGGGCTCGACCTACGCTTTCTACGCGACACCCGCCATTCACGAGTATGCGAACCTGGCGCCTGCCGGTGAGATCTCGGACCTGGACCAGGACAGCGGCGAACCCCGCCCGGTTGTCGCTGTGCACACCGATACCGACTCACCGGTCCTGGATGGGACGAGCTACGAGACCGCGACCTACAACTACCCCTTGGCTTACACCATGGGGTCGGCCCCGGTCCTTGAATTCACCTTTGGAAGTGGGGGTACGGCAGCAGACGGGTCGGCCATGGGCACGGGTTACCCCGTTCCTGGTTTCGACTTGCGTTGCGTACTCACCACACAGGGAGCGATTATGGCCAGTGGGCCGATCTCTCCGGGTGGCACGGCCACCTTCTCCCTGCCCAACCTGCATTCCGATGTGCGTCGCACCGACGAGGTCGTCGGCGTGAGCTGGCAATACGCGCCGACTGGCACGAGCGAGTGGTCGGACGTGCCCGGTGGGCGTTCGATTCCGCTGCGCTTCTACACGCTCCTCGGACCGCCGGTCTGGGCGGCCGGTGCTCCCAACGTGACCCGCTACGCGGGCCCCTGGGTGGAGGTCGCCGAGTACGTCGGCACCTGGAAGGACGTGCTGACCATGCCGACCTATGGTCAACGCAAGCTGACTGCCCTCTTTGTTCGCGGCTTCTTCGGACAGAACGGTGGTCTGAGCGAGCCCATCGAGGGGCTACTCTACGATTGCCCCCCCCTTGGCGGGGACGGAGGCAACACCCACTACTTCAGCTGGACCAAGTGGGAGATGGATCTCTCACGTCTGCTCAACAACCACGCCAAAGGCGTCTACGTCAACTGCACGGACACCATGGGTGCCACAACCACCATGCTGAGCATGCTGGGCGCCACGGACGTTCGCCCGGTGCGCCTGGGATCCATGAGCCTGAAGGCCATCTGGGGGATCGGCGCATCTGAGTACACCACTAATCTATGGGGCAGCGGCAGCCACGGCTTCAGCTACCACCACATCGTGACGGATGCCAACGGCCTCTCGGTCTCGGACACCTGCATGCAGCTTGATGAGGATGGGGCTCCGGAAAGCACCCCGGGAGTTCCCGGGTGGAATAGCCACCGCAACTGGAAGGACACGACTACGGGCTACAACTTCCTCTCCTGCTACAACAACGCGAAGAGGACGCTGCAAGCGCTGCCGGGCATCTTCTAGCCATCGTCAGGCCGCAATCCCATCCACTCCCATGATGAATACACACCGACTTCTCAAGAGAGCCCGCCAGGTGTTCCTGGTTGGTCTTCTCAGCGCTCCGGGCCTGGCGCAGGAGGTGGACACGCCCCTGGACCTGGCGAGCATCCATAGGAAGCAGATCGCCGAGCTCTATGAGTTCTCTTCCTGGCCAAAGGGGGAACCCCGCGCCGGTCTGGCCAATGACCTGGCTCTCCCGGGCTGGACAAGTGTTGACCTGCAAGCCGTCGACGGACTCCTGACCCGCAGGTTCAAGAGGACGGAGCCCGAGACGGAGGTTGTCTCGTTCGTGGTTGAATCACACGTGGCGCAGTCGCCCCGGGCGGCCCATCAGGATCTGCTCGGTTGGCTCTCGTCACTGCAGTCACCCCAGAAGCGGCCGGCCTTGCGGGAATTGGGACCAACCATCGGCGACGTCGGGTACTTCAGTCGATCGGGAGCGGGCCCGCGAGCGTTGGCCTGGATCGCCTTCGTGCGCGGCAATGTGGCCGTGCGGATACTGGCCTTCGACGCCCGCCAGGAGCCGGACCTGAATTTGCGTGGCATCGCCAGGGAGATCGATCAGGCGCTGCTCGCCACGGCGACTTTGCCGCGCGGGATCAAGCTCCCTCTGCCGGTCGTGCGCAAGCTCGCCAGTGAGCGCGATGAAGTCGTGGCCGGTGAGCGGGTGCGGTTGGAACTCGAGATCACCGATCCCCACAAGGGCACCCCACACCTGCGCTGGATGCTGGAGGGCCCGGGCCGCGGGTATGTGGAGAGGGGGAAAGACGGCGAGCTCTATCTCTACACCACGGCTCCGGGACCCATGGAGCTGAAGCTAGAGGTCACGGGATCGATGGGGACCACCACCAGGGCCTCGGTTGGCCTGAAGGTGCTCGAGGACTAGCGACTGCCTTCCTGATCGGGCATCGGCCATGTATCAGCGAGCCTGTAGCCACGGGGCCAGGGATCGGTCGGATCCAGCGAGTGCTGGTGGACTCCGGTGATCCAGGCTCGGCCGGTGATGGCGGGCACGATCGCCGGGCGTTCGCCGACGCGGGTGTCGGCCAGGATCTTGCCCGTGAAGGTTGAGTCGATCACCGAGCGCACGACGAGCTCTTCGCCCACGTCCATCTGGCCCCTTGCCCGCAGGACGGCCATGCGCGCCGATACCCCGGTTCCCGTGGGGGAGCGGTCCAGCTTTCCCGGGTCGATCGCGACGGTGTTGCGCAGGGTCTTCAGACCAGTAGAGGAGTCCACTTCCACGGGGCCGGCGATCTGACAAAAGGAGACGTGACGCCACTGGTCGTTGGCGGGGTGAGTGAAGCCCAACTGCTCGTTCGCTGCCCGGGTGACACGGACACCCGTCTCGGCCAGGTCCTTGGCCTCATGGGGGGCCACCTCAAAGCCGAGGTCCGCCGCATCGACCATCACGAAGCTGTCGCCCCCGTAGGCGGTGTCGACCTTCAAGGTCCCCAGGCCTTCCACCTCAATCGTTGCGTCCAGCTTTGCCGCAAAGGAGGGGACGTTCGTCACCGTGATCTTCTCCGCCTTTCCATCCCGGCAGTGGGCCTCGACCTCCACCAGTCCTCCGGGGGCCTCCAGGGTCATCCGGGTCACGGGTTCGGTCATCTCGACGAGGCCCCGATTGAGCAGGACCGTTGCGACGCAGATGGAGTTGGAGCCTGACATGGGCGGCGTGTGCTCGGGTTCCATGATGATGAACCCCATCACGGCACGGGGGTCACGAGCCGGCACCAGCAGGTTCACGTGGCGAAAGACACCGCCGCGCGGTTCATTCAGAACAAAATCCCGGAGCTTGCCATCCTTGGCGATGAACTGCGCCTGCTCCCAGAGGCTATCGCCCGGCGGGGGAGCGACGCCATCAACGATGACGTCCCCGACCTCTCCTTCGGCGTGGCAGCTCACCACGTGGACGATCTCGGCCATGCTCATGCGTTCAGCGGGCGCTCAGATCCGCACACACCAGCTCCTTGTCGTTGCGCGCGAAGATGTGCTTGCCCGCAAAGGCCGGGTGAGACCAGCACACCCCATCGCGTTGGTTGAGTTGCCCCCGCGTGGGTTCGATCAGGCTGGCGCGTGAGAGCTCCTCGAAACCCTCCGGGGAGAGTCGGGCGATCATCAGCTCACCCCGCTCATTGAACATCCACGTGGTCGCCCCGTTTTGGATGAAGTGGATGGTGGACCAGCGCGCCTTCGGCACGGCCGAGAGGTCTTCCCAAACGCGCTCGCCGTCTTTCAGTCGCAGGCATCGTAGCTGGCCGTAGCTATCCACTCCGTAGACGTGTTCATCCAAGACGAGTGGCGTCGAGATGATGCTGTGCAGTGCATCGGTTCGCAGCTCGTTCTGGCCACGCCGCTTCCAGACCTCTTCGACCCGGGGCCGCTGCTGATCCAGTCGCAGCAGGAGTGAGCCGTCGTAGAAGCCCGTGATGAACAACAGGTCCCCGGCCAGAACGGGAGCGGCAACTCCCAGGGGCATCCTGTGGGCCGGGAAAGGATGCTCCCAGATCAGCTTGCCCGTTGCCGGTGCGACGCCGATCACCCGATCTCCCGACCAACAGACGAGCACCCTCTGGCCCGCCTGATCGACCACGATCGGGGCCGAGTAGTTGCCCCGGTCGCTCTGGGACTTCCAGCGCTCCTCGCCGGTCTTCAGGTCGAAGGCCACCAGATAGGCGTCCTTCCCGGACACCGGAACGATGAGGAGGTCTCCTTCGACGATGGGGGACGCGGCGATGCCCCAGATCGGCATGTCGATCTCGTACTCGTCTTGCAGATCGTGAGTCCAGAGTACCTGACCCTTGCCTGCGTCGAAGCAGAACAGGTCCCCTGCGGCCCCCAGGCTGTAGGCCCGGCCCTCGTGAACGAGGACGCTGCAGCGCGGTCCGGCGTCATACCCGATCCCCGCGTAGTCGCATGGGTAGGCGTGGGACCAGATGCGCTTGCCCGTGTCTGCATCGAAGCAGTGCACCTGCTCGGTCTCCTCGGGCTCGTCAATCTTGTCTGTTACAAAGACGCGTCCATCGGCGACGGTCGGACCGCTGTAGCCCTGGCCGATCGGAGCTGTCCAGCGCAGCTCCAGCTTCTCGCTCGGAAACGAGCTCAAGAGGCCCTCTTCGCCCCAGACCCCGTCGCGGGTCGGACCCCGCCATTGGGGCCAGTCGTCCCCGGCAGATAGGAGGGGCGTGGTGAGTGGGAGGGTCAGGGCTACCAGCGTGGAGAAGAGTCTCATGGTCTACAGGGTACTTGCCCGGGTGTGGCTGTGGGTATTCACCAATGCCGCTGCCACCGCGGTGGGGGCTTGGGTGGGAGAGGTACGCGAGGCTGTCGGGAGTGAACCCCGTCAGCGCAGTCGGTCCCTTGGTTCATCCCCCCATCCTCGCCCATCCCCCAAGAGCCTCAGCGCTGGGCTGGAGGAGGGTGCCACTGTCCTGGCGGGTGATTGCTGGCGACTACGCCTCAAGGCGCGACCGGGAAGTCGAAAAAGTCAATGCTCCAACCCCGCGGGCGTTGAAGAGAGCTTGTCGTATTCCTGGGTCCGGTTCCGCCGGCGAGCGAGCTCACTCGCATAGCTCACGCCCAGGGTCGCCGCGTGCTCTTTGGCCCACTGGCTGAGCACCGTGGAGCCGCTAGGCGGGGAATCGGTGACCAGCAGGTCCGCCATGAGCCCATCGATCTCCTCCCGGGTGAGCATTACGTCACCGACCCAGTGCCCCAGCATCCAGGAGAAACACCGTCCCATCCATACGGGTACACCCACGATGGGTCGGGGCTTACCGATGATCTCCCCCAGTGCCGCAACCAACTCCCGATAGGTGAAGGTCTCAGGGCCAATCGCATCGACGATGCGATTCCCGGATTCCAAGCTCTCCGCGACTGCGAGGTCTGCAAAGTCGTCCACGTGCATGGGTTGGAGTCTGTATTCCCCCTTCCCAAACACGCCGAAGACCGGGAGCCGCCGCAGGGCCCATGCGATGTTGTTGATCAGGATGTCCCCCCGCCCGAACAGGACCGCCGGACGCAGGATTGAATGGGACAATCCCGTCTCGGCAAGGGCGCGCTCCAATCGAGCCTTGCCGGCGAAGTAAGGAAGGGGTGAGTCCTCGCTGGGGTTCGTGATGCTGACGTGTACGACTCGACCGACACCGGCATCCCTTGCGGCCTCGAACAGGGTACGCGTGTTCCGAACGGCCAGGTCATGGGTGACCGAATCGTGGTCGAACCGCACCCAGTAGGTGTTGATCAGGACTTCGGCGCCCTGCAGAGAAGTTTCAAGAGCTCTTGGATCATCAAAATGGAACGGGAAAGCCTCCACCTGACTCCCAAAAGGGTGGGCCCGCTGGGGGGAAGCGGTGAGGGTCTGAACGGTGTGCCCTTGGGCGAGCAGTCGCTGAGTGATGTACTTACCGGAATAACCAAAGGCTCCGGTCACGACGTATCTGGTCATGGGGACAGGATACGGATTGGCGTGGGGGGGACGAGGCTCCGGTTCCGGGCTAGGCACCCCCCAGGGTGAAGAGCATGAAAAGCGGGCCCCAGAACCCCGCATGCAGGTTTTTACCCTTCGGAGACATTGTATGTAGTCCTTCCCGGGTGCCCTTGCAGGAAGGTAACTCGCTGCGAAGGCCGAGTTAGGGAACAATGTCCCTCGTGCCTGGTTCTCCCATGAAACGCGCTCGTGATCGTGTCCTCCTCCTGGGAGGGCTGGGCCTGGTCCTCGCCCTTGGCACGGTTGTGGTGTTCTTTGTGCTAGATAGGAACGGGTCGCCCCATCCCGATTTCGGCCTGTCCCAGGTCGAGGCTCTTGAGGAGGGTCCCATCGATCGGTTTGACCTGATGGAGGTGGAGGGCTCGGCCCAAACGCAGACCTCCGACAGTGGGATGGATGAGCGTGAAGCTCTCGGTGCCCTCGCGATTCCCACGGTGAACTTCATGGGTAGGGCCGAAGATCGCATCAGCCGTGAAGGGCTCGAGGGTGCAGCGATAAAAGTCCGCGTGGGTGAGGACGTCGTGGTAGGGGTGACGGGAGCGGGGGGTGCTTTTTCCGTCGCGATCCCCGAGGATGCAAGGCTGGACGTGGAGGCGAGTGCGGATGGCTACATCCCGGCGCGGCGCGCGGGTGTCCGACCGGATACAGAGGCAGTGTTCCGCCTCTATCGCTCCACATCGCTGTCCGGTCTCGTCGTGGGCCCGGCCGGGAAGGATCTGGAGGAGGCGGAGGTTCACGTCTTGGCAGACGATCGGCGTGAAACGCGCGCCCTTGAGCTGGAGCTCGACGAGCGTGGCGCTTTCAAGTTTCTCGATCTTGAGCCCGGCGAATTCAACGTGGCGGCGTGGGCTCCCGGATGGAGCTACGCCGTCCAACGCGACGTGATCGTCAGGCCCGGCGAACAGACCCATCTGGTCTTCGAGCTCGACCGAGCAGGGAGCGTGTCGGGCCAGGTGATCTACGAGGGAACGAAAACAGGGATCGAGGGCGTCGAGGTCCAGGTGGATCCCTATATCCAGGGGCTCTCCCGGGAGATCGAGGAGATAGTGACCCGCTCCTATCGTACGGACGCGAGTGGCCGAGTCGATTTAGGATCCTTGAACCCGGGTGAGAATCGCGTGAGGTTGTATGCGCCCTGGGGAGCGATGGCGGACGCGAAGCGCATCCTGGTCGAGAGTGGAGAGCATCAGCTGCTGACATGGACCATGAAGGTTCCCGCCTCCTGCACAGGTGTTCTCCTGGACGCCTCCGGGGATCCCACGGTCGGGACCGTGACGGTCACCCCGGTTCCGCAGCGATACTCGGAAGGCAATGTCTCCGGAGAGTGGAAGACCCGCGCTGAGTGGCCGCGCACCTGCACGGTTGGCGCGGATGGCCACTTCCGATTCGATGCGCTCCCCTCTTCGATGAATCTGCGCTTCCACGGCCATAGCGGCATGCTCCTTGCGGGAGGTGTCATCGAGCGAACGCTCGACGAATTCGTAACCTTGGATCGCACGCTTCCACCGGGGGGAGAGGTCACGGACCTAGAGCTCAGAATGGGTCGCCTTGCAACCATCGAGGGCATAGTTCTGGGCCCAGACGAACAACCGATTGCAGATACCGCCATCACCACGTGGAGAATGCGCAATGCCACCGACCTCCCCACGTACACTGACGAGGAAGGCCGCTTTTCCTTGGCCTGCATACTCGACAGAAGGGGGGGACTCACCATCCAACACGATGCGTACCAGACGCACTACGAGAGGGTCGGTTCAGAGATTTCGAATGAGCCGATTGTGATCCACCTGAAGCTGGCGAACGAAACGGTCGGGCGTGTCGTCAACGAAAACGGAGAGGCCGTCCCCTGGGCGTCGGTGAATGCACGGAATGGGAGGGATCGTCGGCGCAACGAGTCGACCCACGCCGACGAGTTCGGTCGCTTTCGCTTCTACTCGTTGCGTGAGGGCACCTGGGATGTCTATCCCTGGGCTAGCGGATACGAGCGCACGGAGACGCTGAAGATTCAGGTGCCACTCAAAGGCGAGCTCACTTTGCACATGCAGCACGTGCACGTTCCGGACCCGGCGACCATAAGGGGCCGCGCTTCCCTGCCCGATGGAACGGCGCCGTCACGTTTGCGAGCCGAGAGCCTGCGTTCGGCGGCCATGACAGTGGCTGGTGGAGAGTTTCGGATCGACGGTCTCTCGCCGGGGGATCACAACTTGGTTCTTGAGGCCGATGGGTGTGCGCCAAGCAGCCTGGGGAAGGTCTTCCTCCGTGAGGGAGAGACCTCCGACGTGGGGCTGATCCAGATGTACCCGGGCATCGATGTTGAGGTCTACCTTCAGGACGCGAAGAAGCAACGCGTGAGGGAGGCTCGTGTGCGCATGGAGCCGCAGGCGGGATACGCCATGGACGTCGGTGGGACGCGCAAGCCTCGACGGGAGCGCCGGGGGACCTACTCCATGGGCAAACTGGAGTTGGGCACTTGGGCCCTTGAGGTGCGCACATGGTCCCACAAGACATTGCGGCAGGAGGTCGTGCTCAGCGAGGGCAGGCAACGCAAAATCGTCCTTACTTTGGAGCCCCGAGACTGAGCGGAAGAGGACCCCGCCAGCACAGCCAATCCCTTAGAGTCTGCGCCCATGTTCGCGGCCCTCCTCGCCTTCCCGCTGTTCCTGTCTACGGTCCAGGACGACCCCGCTCGGCTGCCGATCGAAGTGCGTACGGTGATGACCCCATGCACCGACCAGGGCACGTTCATATTGCGGATGGAGTGCACACCGACGGAGAAGTTGGACCGCGACCATGCTCTGCGCGTTGCGCTCACCATTGGTGTGGACGATGTGCACCAAAGCGACCACGAGATCAAACCCGGGACTCGCACTTGGGCCGTCGGCGAGACTGTCGACCTGGCCTTCCCGCTGGCGCTACCCGAGGGGCTTGAGCTGGATGGAGGCGAGCTGGTCGCCATCCGTCTTGGTTTCATGAGCGGTAGCACCTTGTATGCGCCCGCTGTCGACGGCTACCTGATCGACCCGGACGGCCTTGCGGATCTGGACTTCATCGAAGCGCCGCGCTTCGTGGGAGCTACCGGTGCCCAGCGGCTCAAGGAGGTCCTTGTCCAGGGCAAGGACCTGCGTAAGGAGGATCCGCCCGCGGCCTGGAGCCTCCTCTCCCAGGCCTTACGCGATGCGGCGGACGAGGCGACCAAGGAGCTCGTGCGTGACGCGCTGATCGAGGTGGGACGCTTCCCATCCGCCACGCCCTCGGAGGGGGAGGAGCGTGTGGTCGCCCAGCGCATCCGCGCTGAGCAGGTGCGCGTCTTCCGGCTCGAGGCCGGGCGTATGGCAGCACGCGGCCGCCTGCACGGTGCTCTGCGCTTGCTTGAGGAGGTGGGCGGGGCGCTGGCTCTGGATGCGGACGAGGCCGTGATCGGAGCGGTGAACGAGGCCGAGCGCACGACGGAGCGCATCGAAGACCTGCGCGAGCGCCTGCTCACCGAACTGAACGCTGAGCAGGAGGGGGCGGTCAAGGCGGCGGTAGAAGAGTACGGACGTACAGAGGCACTGCTTGAGCACGCGAACGAGGTCGCCGATGCAGGGGAGCGTCGGATCGCGCTGGCGCTCTACCGCAATCTACGTCGGTTCGACGGGATCGATCTCTACGACAGCGCACAGGAACGCCTTGAGAAGGTCGGCGAGGAACACCTGGCGGCGACACCACCGAACGAGGAGGAGCTGGTGCGTGCGGTACGCGAGCACCCGGCATGGGAGCGCACCGACGTGTCGGGCAGTCACGAGTTTCTCTACATCGGCCCGCGTGAGTTGGTCGAGCGCATCCCCGAGTCGTCGCGCCTGCACTTCGACCTGGCCTACGTCTTCCTGACCGACCTCTTCGGCCGCCGCCCCAACCCAGAGGGCGAGAGGGTCACGGTCTACTTCAAGGAGCTTTGGGACTTCGGGGGTGGGGTGGGTGGGGGCAAGATCATCAATATCGGCAAGGCCCAGCCAGCCCCGAAGAAGCCGGTGCGTGTGGACAACGGGCTCCTGTACCACGAGCTGACCCACTGCATCGACGACACCTCACCGATCACCGGCGGCTTCCGGGAGGGCCTGGCCAACCTGGGCGCGGCCTATGCACACGAGGCCCTTGATCAGGACGGGGACGCCCTGCACTCCTTCGAGGGCAACCTCGGCCAGTTCGAGGAATACTACCTGGCCCGTGATCTGCCCTTCTGGCGCATGCAGAACTACGGGCCGAGCGCGGGCTTCTTCCTGTCGTTTCTCGAAGCGTATGCCAAGCTGGGCAAGCACCAGCACGACTGGACACCCCTACGCCGCTTCTTCCGCGAGTATCGCGATGCGCCGATGCGGGATGGACGCGAGCCACAGGTGCCGCGGGCATTGGCCCACTACCTGGGCCGCGCCTTCGGACCGCAGGTGTTTGACGACCTGGTGCGCTACCGCTTTCCCCTTGTCGAGGAGGACAGGCGTCAGCTGTTCGAGGAGTTTGAGGCGTACGAGTCCGAGGCTCTCGAGGGTTTCGCCGATGCATTCGCCGAGCGGCCCAACTCGCCCCTGCCCCGGGACCTCATAGCGAAACAGCTGAACCGCTACTCAACGCGGAGCGATCTGAAGGCCTGCGAGCGGTTGCGCGGCGAGCTGGGAGTAGTCTTCGATTGGAAGGTCATCGGCCCCTTCTTCGCGGCCAAGGCCAGCCCCCTGGCCTGCGTCTTCCCACCCGAGCTGGAGATCGACTTCGCAAAGAAGCCGCGCAGCCTGCGCGCGAGCAGAGCCGACTACGACCAGCGCGTGTGGCAGGATCCCTGGCCGAGCTGGCAGCGGACCTCAAGCCACAAGAACGTCGAGCTCCGGCCCTCGGGGTGGTTGCGCTTCGACTATCGGCCCTATGGGGATGACCGCGCGGCCATCTACGCCTTGACCCACGTCACCGTCGAGGCGGAGACCGAGGCGGTGGCGCATCTGCGCGCGGATGATGACGTGGTGCTATTCGTGAACGATGTGCGCGCGGGGTCCTACCGCGGGCACGGTAGCAATGGGTCGACCGAGCGCTGGCGTGGCCCGCACCTAAACCTCCCCGATGCAATCCGCATGCCCATTACCCTGCGCGCGGGACGCAACAAGGTGCTGGTCAAGATCCGCAACCAGGGAGGATGGGCAGGAGTGGCCTTGGCCCTCGCGTACCCGGATGGTTCGCCGTTGGCCTTCAGTGCCGACGCCGAAGCCCCGGACCCGGTGGGGTTGCGTAAGCAGGTCAATGAGCCCCGCTACTGGAAGCGTCTCGTTCTTCTCGACCATCGGTCGTACCGCTCCAAGGCCAAGACAGAGGTCGGTGGGTTCAGTGCCCGCAACAAGGAGTTTGGAGGAACGGACACGGGCAAGGGCGTTGCCTGGCGCCAGTGGACGGTGCGTCCGGGGTTCCCCAAGGACTCGCCTTCGAATCTGTTGTGGGTGAAGGAGACGGTTACGCGCAAGCTTGAGGGCGCGGTGCGCGTGCGTATTGAGTTCGCATCGACGGCGGCGCCGAAGGTGCTGGTGACAGTACAGGGCGAGGGGAATCGCGACGGTTTGTCCGGGTGGAACCTGATTCTGGTGCCCAACGGCGCGAACCGGGTCGCGGCCCGCCTCGAGCGCTACGACCGGCTGGTGTACGAGTCGGATCCGATGGAGCTACCCGCCGCGGAGGACGGGCGGGAATTGGTCCTGACCTTGTGGCGCGGTTGGGCGACGGCGACGATCGATGGTGTCGTGCTCCTCGACCGTGTTTCGATTCGGCCGATCCCGGACCGAACGCGTGTGGGACTCGCGACGTGGGGACCGAACCCACGATTCAGGGAGGTCGAGGTCTTTGAGGGGCGCTAGTCTTCGGCCCTTTTTGCATTGACGTGGACACGCTTGTGACTACTCTTCTCCCATGCATATTCTGATCATCAACTTCAACCTGAACGACTTGAGCCGCGCCCAATACGAGGAGGTCTGCGACAGTCTCGCTGAGACCTTCGCCGCAGTCCCGGGGCTGGTCTCCAAGCACTGGCTCGCCAATGAGGAGACGAACACCTACGGGGGCGTCTACCTCTGGGAGAATCGGCAGGCCATGTTGGACTTCCAGGGGTCCGAGCTCTTCGCCTCCATCGGGGCCAACCCCGCCCTGGTCAATGCCACGGTCACGGACTTCGAGCTCATGGCCGGCCCGTCCAAGGTGACAGGCGTCGCGTAGTTGGCCTGAACCTGCAGCCGGGCAGGATTGTCAGCGCTCCGCTACGCGCGTGGGCATCGCCGCTCCGACCTCTGTGCGCCACTCGCCGAGTTGCCGTTGTAGCTCCTCGGCCAGACCTGGATGGGTCGCCGCCAGATTGGTGCGCTCGCCCAGGTCCGCGGCCAGGTCGTAGAGTTCGAGCGACCCGTCGTCGAAGCGCTCGATCAGTTTCCAGTCTCCCACCCGGATCGCGCTGCCCAGGCGATTGGAGCGGTGGAAGGCGTAGTTGGGGTAGTGGAAGTGGATGGCCTCGCGCTCCAGGGCCCCGCCCCTCAGGAGCGGGCCCAGGTCGACCCCGTCGCAAGGGATGTCGAGGGGGCGCGGCGCGCCGCAGGCGGCCAGCAGGGTGGGGAAGAGGTCGGTCGAGACGATCGGTGTGGCATCCACGCGCCCGGCCTCGGTCACCCCGGGCCAGCGGACCATTGTCGGCACGCGGATGCCGCCCTCGTACAGGTAGCCCTTCGCCTGGCGCAGGGGACCGAGGTCGGCGACGCTCAGCAGCGCGCCGTTGTCCGAGGTGAAGACCACGATGGTGTCGTCTGCCTGCCCGCTGGCATCGAGGGCGTCGAGCACCTGGCCGAAGACCTGGTCGAGCGCTTCGGTCATCGCCGCGTACTCCGGCATCTTGACCCCGGGTCCCACGCCACGGGCGGTGTACTTGGCGACGAGGTCCTCGGGGGCCTCGATCGGCCAGTGGACCGTGTAGTGCCAGAGGGCGAGGAAGAAGGGTTCGTCGTTCGCGGCCTGCGCCTCGATGTAGGCGGAGGCCTCGTCGCCGATGCGGTAGGGCAGGTACTCGCCTTCGGCCTTCGACACAAGATTCGGGAAGGAGTATGGCGCGAAGAACCGCCCCGGGCCTCCCATGCCGTCGCCGCCCAGGTTGAGATCGAAGCCCTGCTTGTCGGGGAACCAGTCCGCCGCGTCGGCGACGTGCTGTGGAGCGAGGTGCCACTTGCCCATGAAGGCGGTGTCGTACCCGGCGGCTTGCAGGTGCTCGGCCAGGGTTACGTGTTCGAGGGCCAGGCGGTCGTGCATAGGTGCCGGGAGCAGGACCGGGTCATCGGGCGTGAAGCGCTCCTGATCGGGGGCGTGGTTGGTGATGTGTAGCCGCGCGGGCGACTGGCCGGTCATGATCGCGGCGCGCGTTGGCGAGCAGACGGGCGCCGCGGCGTAGGCGTCGGTGAACTTCACCGAGTCCGCGCAGAAGGCGTCGATGCGCGGGGTCTCGACGGCGGGGTTGCCATAGCAGGCGAGGTCCCACCAGCCGAGGTCATCGACCAGCACGAGGACCACGTTGGGTTGCGGCTCATGCTCGAGGGCCGGCGGCGCGCTTGCGCAACCGAGCAGGAGCAGGACCGGGGTGGCGTGATGGGGGCGCAAGGGGTGACAGGGTAGCCTACGATTCCTCTGCAACCTGCCATCAATTGGCATGACCTGGGAGGATTGCATTGTTCGACCGGGTTTCTGGCCTGGCCTCTATTGCCATTGGCTCCCTCGTGTATGCAATGCGGTCTCCAGCTGCTGCAATCATCATTCCGACGACACAGCACCAAGGTTGAATGGGGTATTCGACCAGGGCCTGTATTTCGATGGAGCTTGCTCAGATCCCATTGGGTGCAGGTTGGCGGAGGCGAGGCGATTTGCCCCTTCCGTCCCGCTCCCGTCTGCGGCCCGCGGGGAGGGCGCGGATGGCGATGGGGGCTCTTTCGGGGAATGGGAATCACCGCTAGCATGCCATGCGGTTAGGGCCGTGAGCCCGATTTACTGCCCATGCTGAATCCCCTGCTTTCCTCCCTGGTCGTGCTCGCGCTGACTGTGCCGTGGGTTCCTTCTGGGGATCCGGTTGCGTGCGTGCTCCAGGACGGGGAGGAGGATCCGGTGCCGATTCCCAGCGATGGGGTGATCGACTGGGATTGGGTGCCCGGCAGTAGGGGGGATCATTGGTACGCGTTGACTTCCAGGGCGCTGAGCTTTGAGCAGGCCGAAGGTGAGGCTCTCGTGGCGGGGGGCCACCTGGTGAGCATCGAGTCAGGCCTTGAACGGGAGTTCCTGTTGGAAGCGTTTGCACGCAAGGGCGAGCAAGGCCTCTCGGCCAAGTCGCGGTCCCTGTGGGTCGGCTTGTGGCGGCGGCTGGGCCAGGAGGAGTTCGAGTGGATCTCGGGGGTATCCCGCGTGGCGGGAAAATGGGCCGACGGGGAGCCCGTGGGGGACTCGGAGAGCTCGAGCTACGCGGCGCTGATCACCACCGGGCCGGAGGCGGGCGAGTGGGAGGCGATCTCCTCCAGAGGCCAACGGCTCTTCGGGGTCATCGAGATTGAATTCGATCCGGAACAGGACCCTCTCCGTTCCGGGAAGAAGAGCGCACAGAGCAGCGAGCGTGCTTGGCATCGTGCGCGGGAAGCGTGCCTGGCAGCTGCGGATGGGAACGCTGAGGCCATCGACCTCGCAGGCACACGTGATGCACTGGCCGCCTTGCGCGAGGAGCAGGCTGCCATCATCCACGCCCGGCCCCTGCCGACTTCGGCCGAGACCCGGGCTGCGTCCGACGCGGTACAAGAGTGGATCGAACTGCGTCTGGGGATCTGGTCCAAGAAGAGCCGCGAGGTGCATCAGGCCCTGGCCAACCTGGCCAGAGCGCACAAGATCCTGGCCGATGGACGCACCTATCCCATGACTGAGCGAGCCGCGCGCGTTGACATGTTCTGCGCCATGGTGAACCGCAAACGGGGTGCTCGGGACCAGGAGACGCGAGCCCGTAATCGCCGCGTGTTGCTGCGCGCCGGGACCAGCGCAGAGAACTTCGCCATCGTCGCCTGGACAAATGAGCACCGCCAGATGATGGGGGTCGGCGTGTTGGCCCTCGACAATCGCCTGACCTACGCCGCACAGATCCACGCAGCCGACATGTCGCACCTCGGGTTCTTTGCCCATGAGTCCCCCGTGCCCGGACGAATGCACATGTCCGACCGGGGCCGCGAAGGCGGGTATTTTCAGGTGACCGGCGAGAACCTGCACCAGGGTGGTGGTTCGGGAGTCGGCTCCGTCCAGGCCTGGATCGGATCCCCCGGGCACCACTCCAACATGCTTACGCCCAGTCACCGCTCCATCGGCCCAGGCGCAAACGGATCCTATTCGGTGGAACTCTTTGGAGGGTGAGCCAGGGGAGGCCTACTCGAGCTCTATTGAGTGCAAGTCGGCGGAGAAGGTAGGATGTGAATCTCCGGTAGCTTGCCCTACGCCACTTACTGATAGCGCCTGACCTTTCGGGTCTGTATCCACAAATATGATCACAGCAGTACTCATGACGGCTCCCGTTCTTCTGTTTGCCGCGGCTCCGCGGACAGATCCGTGTACTGCTCAACAGGATGACACTGCGCCTGCTATCCCCATGTGACCGGGCTGACCCGGCGAAGGCGCCCCCGTGGGGGGCGCAGGACAGATTCAATCCGGTCTATGGAGTCTGACGGGGCGTTTCGTTCTTGCGGACTCCGACCGCTCGCCCGTCGAGTTCTCCCTCGCCCACAGGCTTCGCGACGATCTTCAGGTCGGTATTGAGTACGACCCCGAGGAGGGGGAGGTCTACCCCCTGTTGAACTGGCGTTTCATGGAAGCCACGGAGGACCGCCCGGCTCTGGCCGTCGGTACGAGTTCGGCGTGGCCCTCTCGGGAAGTGGATGGCAACGCCGTGTTTCTTACAGCAGCCCAGAACCTCAGAGCCGGTCTCAGCGGCAGCCTCAGCCTGTCCTATGGACTCGAGGATGAGAGGGTCCGTGTACCGGCCAGTCTGAACTACACCTTGAGCGAGGGTTGGACCGGGACGATGATCTACGACGGAGACAATCTTCACCCGGTCGTCACTGTCCGGCGCACCTCATTGAGCTACTCGCTGATACTCCTCAACGGTGAAGAGCCGACCATCTCCATCTCCTGGGGCTTTTGAGTGTGAGGTCCATAACACCAGCCTCAGAGTTCACACACGAGGCTTGTTGGAGCCTGGTCAAACCCCATTGAGGGCAGGATGGCGGAGCGGGAGGATTCGAACGCTCTATAGGTTGCCCCGCGTCGGTTTTCAAGGTCGGCGGGGGAGACGCATGGCTTGGCTATGAAGATCGACTACAGGCCGAATGCGCGAGAGAGTCAGAGGGGTTCGGTGTTGGATGCTGTAAAGCCCGGAACGGATGCAAGTTAACGGGCTCCGGCAGTGTCGGGCTGGTGGTCACGTTGGTGTCCGTTTTTTTTAGAAGCCTCCTCCCCCAGCCCAGCTCCGCACCTTGCGGGATGTGTGGAACTGCAGCAGACGGAAACATCGGAATAATGGTTTCAACTGTGACAGGGGTGGCTATTGGTCATCGATGGGTTCTTACCTGCTGTTTCTTTAACCAGATGAGGGTGTCCTGTATGAAGAAGTCAACCGTCCTGTTGTCGCTCGTTCCTCTCGGTTTCTGCATGACCCCTGTTCATGCCCAGGGTTTTGGGTTGCCGCAGGCGATCACAACTTCAGCGGACTACGCCAACTCCGTCTACGCCATCGACCTGGATGGAGACGGTGATGCGGACGTGCTCTCGGCCTCTGAATTCGACGGCAAGATTGCCTGGTACCGAAATCGCTTGAACAAGCCAAAACAGGATTTCAGTAGCCCAAGGATCATCTCGAACTCAGCGTATGGCGTCTGCTCCGTCTACGCCACCGACCTGGATGGGGATGGAGATGCAGACGTGCTGGTAGCTAACGGGCTCGCCCACACGATTGCGTGGTACGAAAACATGGGCTTAGGGGGGACATTCGGGGGTGAGCAGGTGATCACAAAGCAGGCGGCTTACGCCCATTCGGCCTACGCCATCGACCTGGATGGTGACGGAGATGCGGACGTGCTGTCGGCTTCCTACAACGACAACAAGATCGCCTGGTACAAGAACAAGGGCGGTGGGGTTTTTGATAACCAGCAGGTGATCACGAATTCAGCGATTGGCGCCTGGTCCGTCTTCGCCACCGACCTGGATGGTGATGGAGATGCGGACGTGCTGTCGGCTTCGATCTCCGACGACAAGATCGCCTGGTACGAGAACCAGGGCGGCGGGGTATTCGGGGGCCAGCAGGTGATCACGACTTCAGCGGATGGCGCCATTTCGGTC
>PBIX01000110.1 GCA_002720975.1 Planctomycetota bacterium
ACTACAAATCCAATATGTCCCCAGCCGCTGGTCCGCCACGTGCGCGGCCTTGGTTCCCCCTTGGACGCTGGAGGTCGAGGCATTGATCTCAACGCCAGTCAGCAGGTTGTCTTTGCCTTGGGCGGCGTAGCCCAGCTGGTCTGGAGAGATGACATCCGGCGCATAGACGCGCAGGGGAAGGGACTCGAGGATCTCCACCTTGGGCTCGGCTCCCTCCTCTACGGGCTCGATAAGAACGTGCATGCGGGCGACGATGTCCCATTCACCCTGCTCGGGCAGGGTGCCCTTGGCGGCATAGCGTTGATCGTCCGCGGGCTGATCCGGGTCCGCCCTGCCCACGCCGAGTTGGAAGGGGGCGCCATCCTCGCCTAGCGTCGCGACGTACTCCACCTGCTGTACCCGCAACGTCTGGTCCTTCCAGGCCAGGCGCTCTCTCACTGCCGAATGGACCTCATGCACCCAGACCACCATCTCGGACTTCAGGCTCGCGACAAGGCTCAGCGAAGCCTCGGTATCCGTCGTGACCCAGCGTGTCCGATTCAGATCCAAGGAAATTCCGGACTCCACGGGCACCCGTACGCTCGCGCGCTTCAGGAAGAGCAGGGCCAGGATGGTGTCCACCCCGTTTCTCCAGGCCCCGTTGGGCTCCTGCGCCCCGAGCAGGTACTCGGCGCCGTCGAGGTACCAGGGCACTCCCCCCAACACATCCAATTCCAGCAGGCTGCCCACCCGCTCCACTCCATACAGCCAGAAGTAGTGGTGCCCCCCGCCCTGGCCGGGGTTCTCGTGCCAGTTCATCTTGCCGTGCAGCCACGCCAGTCCGGCATCGGAGGCAACCTGGGCCCGCCGGCGGGAGCCGGAGGGAAACTTGCCGTCCAGGCCCTCGCGTACCAGGTCGATAACGCTCAATCCCGCCGTGGTCATGGATCCGGTAATGGCGCGACCATCGTGATATCGAAAGCCCGCGCCCTGATCCCGGGCCTGGCCCGATCGCGAGACCCCCTCAAAACAGGAGAGGGCCCCGTCCAGGGTGCGCGCCCACGCGCGGTCGGGAACCTCCACCCCATAGACTTCACAGGCGTGCATGGCCAGGGCTGAGTAGAGGGTCAGCGAAAGGTCGGGGGCCAGCGCGCCGCCTCCCGGATGCACCGGATAAGTGAACAGCCCTGCACTCGCCTGCCAGTCTAGCATGCGATCCAGTCGGTCCTGTATGGCGGGTCGATCCTGGGGTCGATTCAAGGTGCACAGGAACAACAGTTCGCAGGCCGCGGAGTAGTTGAAGTCCGACGGATGCAGCAGGACGTAGGCGTGGGCCCGTTGAATCGCCGGGTGTTCGGGCCTGACTCCGCACTTGAGCAGGCAATAGCCCGCGTAGGCCGTGGGCCCGGCGCGGTACTCGGGATGCACGCTCCAGGCACCGTCAATGAGCTGGTTGCGCAGGAGCCATTCCACGCCTGCATCGATCGCCGCGTGGACCGCATCCTGATCGATCTTTCCGATCTCCCTCTGCACGAGCTGGAATCCCCACTCGCCGCCCCCGTTGGCAACCTTGACCAGCAGGTGATTGACTCCCGCTTCGAGGTTGAAGGTCAGGATGTGATTGCTTGGATTGAGAGCGCGGCCAGCGGCAATGTCCACGAGCAACTCCCCGTTAAGCCACAGGCGCAGTCCATCGTCGGAGCCGCAACGGATGGGGACCTGCATGGCCTCCTCCACCGTAATGGTGCGGTGCATGTAGACCACGCTGTGCTCCCACCAGTTCTTGCGTTTCGTCTGCTTGGGCGGACTCAGAATTTTCCGGAAGCGGATCTCGCCCACGTCGGCAACAGACTCGGATCCGGGCAGGATCTGCCACTCCAGCCGTGCTCCGCCGACTCCGCGCAGCTTGACGTCCGGTTTCAGTCCCGGCCCACCCGCGCGCAGGCGCGTCAGGTCTTTCTCCACGGACTGGGGTGCGTCGATGTTCCCCGCGCCGCCAGGGTGGTCGAAGGGTCCAGCCGTGTGCCAGGCGCCCCACTCCTGTCCGGAGGCAGGTGCGGTGAGCACCAGCAAGCACAAGGCAACGGTGAATGACGCGCGGGCACCCATCACTCGCGCTCTGCCTTGAGCAGCCACGGATCGTCGATCGCTGAGGATGAGGGACTCCATGGGATGCTGGGTGAGGGGAGCGGGCCTGGCCAGGATGAATCCTAGCCCATGCAGCGCCCAAGAAGGTGAGGATTAGACTCCGCAGGGTGGCAGGGGCAACTGATGAACGTTGTGCCTTGACGGCCCGCAGGGAAGGCCTACCCGATGGCGGGAGGCCACGCGTCCTTTCAGGTCCTCCCGAAGCTGGACACAAGAGCATGGCCCTCTGGGCGGCAGTTCGCAGCCATTCTGCGCGCCCACCTTGCTAATCTAAGACCATGCTTGCGGCTAGTCTGATTTCGTTGCCCCTCATCTTGGCCGGAGCCGAGGACCCTTCCGGATCCGGGGAGGGTGCCCCTTGGGCTCAAGCGCCGGAGTCCTACGCCCTCATTTCCGTTTCCGGGTCCGTGCCACTGGACCCTGATGGTCAGTGGACCACTGCGGTTCGGTCGGCAGGTCTTCAGGGGCTCATTGTGCATTTCCCCTACAGCACGGGCGGACCTGAGGGGGCCAAGCTGGGTGAGTGGGAAAAAGTCTGCGCCTCAAAGGGGCTGACCCTTGGCCTCAGCTTCGGTGAGCGACCTTCGAGGGAGCGGCTCGAGGAGCTACTGAAGTCCTGTCAGGCCCTCTTTTGTGTGAGCCTGCCGGCACAGTTGCAAGATCTTCCGGAGGCGGTGGAGCTGGAGGTGCTCGTGGGGGAACTCATGCCGATCGCCTCGGGTACCCCTCCCAACGAGAGCGTCTTCTCTTTGGATGCGATCCGGGCCTGGCCTCTGGCCAGAGGCCAGAGGGTGGAGGATGGCTGGATCGCCGCCTACGACCAGAGCGTCGGTCAAGGACGGCACGTGCGTTTGGACTTGGAATTGGATGCAGCCGGTCGGCTCAGACACGACGACCTCGACTTACTCACACGCTGTGGCGTGGCCATGAGGCAGATCTACGGCACCAATCGGGCCGCCGGGAGCAGTGCTGCGGCGTCGAGCGAAGACTCGGATGCCCATCATCCGGCTAGCGCCTGCCTGGATGGGGACGTGGGTTCCTATTGGACTCCGGCCCCGGGAACCCGGCGCGCTTTCTTGGAGTTCACCCTCCCCAGAGAGCGCATCATTGACCGCGTCCTCTTGCGTGCGCCTCTGGGTGCTCCCACCCCGGACGCCGCTTTCGAAGTTCACCTGAAGATCCACGGTGTCTGGCGGGAGGTCGAGAGAGGGAGGGGCATCGGTCGTTGCCGAATCCTCTCCGTTGAACCTGCCCCGGCTACGGCACTGCGCGTCATCTTGGACGGTGGTGACCAGCGGCCGTCTCTCGCGGCGTGCGAGTTGTATGCATCACCCCCGCGCGTGACCATTGACGCATCCGAGACCGTCTTCCTGGGGGAGGCTCGTGTGGCCCTTGAGTCCAACTACCCCGGGGCTCAGGTGCGGTACACGCTCGATGGGAAGGCGGTTACAGCGGAGTCCATCCTGTATCGCAGGCCCTTCGTCGTGGACCGGACATGTGTCCTCAAGGCCGTGGCCTTTGCAACGGATGGGTCCACGCCGATTCTCTCCCAGCAGCATTTTGTGCACTACACGGCAGAGACCCTGCGCGCGCCCGAGTTCGTAGGCCAGATGGAGCTGGAGGCAGGGCTCGTGCGGTCAGATTCCGACCTCCCAATGGGCAGCTGGTCAGGGTTCCTCTTGGTACCCCGTGACGGGATCTATGCCTTCTTCAGGCCCGAGTCCGGGCGAACGCGCCTGTTCATCGGAGACGGCGAGCTGTTTGGCAACGCAAGCCGCATGGGCGAGGTGGGTCTGAAGGCGGGCTGGCATGCCCTGCGCCTCTCATGCCCGGCTCACGTTGCGCCCGCAGAGTTGCAGCTTGCCTGGCGTGGACCTGGTCTGGCCAAGGGCGTTCTGCCTCAGGGGAACCTGGGGCATCGCGTCGGGAAGGACGGGCGGTAGCCGGCGCTACTTGGGTGCATCCGGTGGGGCACTCTCCCCACCCAGATAACCAAGCGCTTCCAGGGCCTTGAGCACCTCGGCGCTCTGATCGTTAAGGTCGCCCGCCAGTGCGTGGTCGGAGTGCTTGAGCATCTCGGCATACCTGCGCGCCGCGAACTGCCCCAGTTCGTTTGCCTCCGTACTGCGAGCCTTGGAGAGATCTCGGGCTTCTCCCGGGTCACTCCTGAGGTTATAGAGCTCTACGGTTCCCGGCTCCACGTTGAAGATGGCCTTCAGATCGCCGTTGCGCACCACCACGTTCAGGTCGCCACGGCCCTCCTTGTAGGGCTTGAAGTACTTCTTCATGTTGTTGCGGATGGAGACCACCCGCATCTCCGCTCCGAAATTCGCCTCACCCCGGATCAGGGGCAGGAGGCTTCGCCCACTCATGGGGGGTTGCTCCAGAGGGCAGTTGACCGCTTCAAGAATGGTCGGCATGACGTCCACCAGGGAGACCGGGTAGGAGATTCGCTGGCCCGCGTGCTCGTCCTTCGGGAAGCGCACGATAAGGGGCACGTGGATCAACTCCTCGTAGGCAGACTGGTCGTGCTGCCAGCCGCCATGGTCGCCCAGCTCTTCACCGTGGTCGGCGAGCATGATGAAGAGGGTGTTCTCCCAACGGCCCTCTTGCTTGAGAGCATCGATGACGTTCCCGAGGCGGTCATCTGCATCGCGTACGGAGACCGAGTAGAGGTTTTGGACCTGCTCTCTTCGCCGATTCAGGCGCCGGATCCACTTCTCCTGGATCTCCGTGTTGTCGATCGTTCCAAGAGGTTTCTTGCTGACGTAGTCCTCCCGGGTGCTACGGCGGTAGACATCGACCAGCTCTCCGTATTCTTTCAAGAACTCAGAGGGGACCGGGTCGAAGGTGCTCATGAACTTCTTGCGCACCACGTGTGGGTCGTGGGGCTCGGTGTTGTGAACGTAGAGCAGGAAGGGCAAGGCGGTGATGGAAGCGAAGAACTCCGCCAGATCAGAGCTATTTGTCTGCTGCTTCGTGAGAGTCGCCTGATCGAATCCACGCTTCAGGCCCCACTTGCCTCCGGCGTAGGGATTGCGATGAAAGGACACCGTCTGGTACCCCCACTCCTGGAGTATCTGGGGGAAGGTCACCGTGGCATCGGCCATGCGCAGGCGATCGTGCACCACGTTGTGCTCGGCCATGTGCTTACCCGTGAACAGCGACACGACCGAGGGCAGGGTCCACGGGGCTGCGGAGCTGGCCTGCTCGAACACCACACTCTGCTTGGCCAGGCTTGAGAGGTTGGGTGTTGTGTCCTTGGTGAATCCGCCGGGTCCCGTCCAGTCGGCTCGCAAGGTGTCCACCAGGAACACGACGACGTCCGGAGGCTGGGAATCATCGATTGGGACGGGAGGCTGCGCCGGGCCACCGCAGCCGATCATGGGCAGCAGGCAGAACAGGATCAGAAAAGGCTGGGCCAGAAACTCTTGAGGGGGCATGTTCCTCTGCATGCCCCTATTGTACCCCCCCCGCTGCGGCTGATTGAATGCGGCTCTTGGGGATCGTCCGGCAACCGGGCCCGGATCGCCAAGCGGCCTCCTAAGTGGTCGGGGTGTAGCCAAGCGCCGGCGCGAGCCAGTGCTCCGTTTCAGCGAAGCTGGAGCCGGTCCGCTTGGCGTAGTCCTCGACTTGATCGCGACCGATTCGACCTACCTGGAAGTACTTGGACTCCGGATGGGCGAGGTAGAGGCCGCTGACGGATGCGGCCGGTGCCATGGCCAGTCCCTCGGTCAGGGTGATGCCTTGACTGTCGGGATCCAGGAGGCGCCAGAGCTTCTGCTTGGGGCGGTGGTCCGGACAGGCGGGGTAACCGAATGCGGGACGGATACCCTGGTAGCGCTCAGCGATCAGATCATCATTGCTGAGAACCTCGTCTCCTCCGTAGCCCCATTCTCTCCTCACGCGGGCGTGCAGGTACTCCGCGTAGGCCTCGGCCAGCCTATCGGCGATGGCCTTGGCCATGATGGCCTGGTAGGTGTCGTTGTCCGCTTCGAACTTTTCGACAAGTTCGGCGACCCCGTGCCCCGTGCTCAGGGCAAACGCTCCGACATGGTCCTCGAGGCCGGAGGCGCGGGGAGCCACGAAATCCGAGAGACATCGGCTGGGGTGTCCATCGATTGGGGTCTGGCGGCGCAGCATGGGTATGCGGGAGAGCTCCACGGTGCGCGCAGCGTCTTCGAAGAACACCAGGTCGTCGCCATCGGAGCAAGCAGGCCAGAAGCCATAGACCGCACGCGGCTGGATGAGCTCCTCGTCCACGATGCGCTTGAGAAGGTCTTGAGCATGCTCATGCAATTCGGTGGCCGCCTCACCAAAGCGTGCGTGCGTGAGAATGGCAGGGAAGCGCCCCTTCAGCTCCCAGGTGCTGAAGAAGAGTGTCCAGTCAATGAACGGTACCAGGTCGGAGAGCGTGACATCGTCGATGACCCGCCGTCCAAGGAAGGCGGGTTTCGGGAGGTCCTCGCTCTTCCACACGATCGACGTTCCCTCCGCCTTGGCCTGCTCAAGGGGCATCAGCGGCTTCTGGGTTTTTTGCTCGTGAAGATCGCGCTGCCGTGCCTGCTCTGCTTGGTTGGTTGTGTCCAGCTCGGCCTTTCGCTTGGGGTTGAGGAGATCTGAGACCGCAGCAACCGAGCGCGAGGCGTCGTGCACGTGGAGGACGCTCTGGGAGAACGCTGGAGCGATCTTCACCGCAGTGTGTTGAGGGCTCGTCGTTGCGCCACCGATGAGCAAGGGAATCTGGAACCCCTCGCGCTCCATCTCCCGAGCCACTTGGACCATCTCATCCAAGGAAGGCGTGATCAGCCCCGACAGGCCAATCATGTCGACTCCTTCTGCGCGGGCCGTAGCCAGGATCTTCTCGGCAGGAACCATCACACCCAGGTCGATGATCTTGAAGTTGTTGCAGCCCAGGACGACACCCACGATGTTCTTGCCGATGTCGTGCACGTCGCCCTTGACCGTTGCCATGAGCACGGTGCCTCGCGTTCTTGCATCGCTTCCGGCCTTCTCCTCTTCCATGTAGGGCTCCAGCACCGCTACAGCCTTCTTCATGGCTCGGGCACTCTTCACCACTTGGGGCAGGAACATCTTTCCCTCGCCGAAGAGGTCGCCCACGACTCGCATGCCATCCATGAGTGGGCCTTCAATGACGTCCAAGGGCTTACCCATCGAGAGTCGCGCCTCCTCGGTGTCCGCCTCCAGGAAGTCGAGGATGCCATGTACCAGGGCGTAGCCGATGCGTCCGCTCACATCGGCCTCGCGCCAGGAGAGGTCTTCCACCTTCTTCTTGCCCTTGGCCTGCACGCCCACCGCGAAGTCCACCATGCGCTCTGTGGCATCCTCACGGCGGTCAAAAATCAAATCCTCTACGTGTTCGAGCAGGGCCGGCTCGATGTCCTCATAGACCTCCAACTGGCCGGCGTTGACGATGCCCATATCCATGCCGGCGCGGATGGCGTGGTACAGGAACGCCGAGTGGATCGCTTCACGTACCCCGTTGTTCCCGCGGAACGAGAAGGAGAGGTTGGAGACCCCGCCTGAGATCCTGCATCCGGGGCACGTGCGCTTGATCTCGGTCGTCGCTTCAATGAACGCGATCCCGTAGCGGCGGTGCTCTTCAATGCCCGTTCCGATAGCCAGGATGTTGGGGTCGAAGATGATGTCGCTGGCTGGAAAGCCCACACTCTCCGTCAGCAGGTGGAACGCTCTCTGACAGATTTCCACCTTGCGCTTGGTAGTGTCTGCCTGGCCTACCTCGTCGAAGGCCATCACGACGACCCCCGCACCATAGCGCCGGATCGTCCGGGCATGCTCCAGGAAGGGCTCTTCGCCCTCCTTGAGGGAGATGGAGTTGACGATTCCCTTGCCTTGAAGGCAGCGCAACCCGGCCTCCAGCACGGACCATTTGGAGCTGTCCACCATGACCGGCACGCGCGCGATCTCCGGCTCGGCCGCGATCAGGTTCAAGAACCGGGTCATGGCCTGCTCGGAGTCGAGCAGGCCTTCGTCCATGTTGACGTCCAGGATGTTGGCGCCGCTACGCACTTGCTGAAGCGCCACCTCCACGGCGAGTTCAAACTCGCCCTCGGTTATCAGGCGTCGGAAGCGAGCAGAGCCGGCGACGTTCGTTCGCTCACCAACCATGAGGAAGTTGGAGTCGGGCGTAATGCTGAGAGTTTCCAGGCCCGTGTAGTGGGTGATTTCCGCACCGTTCAATGACGGCCTCTGCCGCGGTGGAGTCGACTCCATGGCCTGGGCGATGGCGCGCACGTGTTCGGGGGTCGTGCCGCAGCAGCCTCCCACCAGGTTGAGCAGGCCGCTCTCGGCGAATTCGTGCACCAGGCCGGCGGTCGTCTCGGGCTTTTCGTCGTACTCACCGAAGGCATTGGGAAGGCCCGCATTGGGGTAACAACTCACCCAACTGTTGCTGAGCCGGGAAAGGTCCGCCACATAGGGGCGCATCTCCTTGGCGCCCAATGAGCAGTTCACCCCGACGGACAAGGGGGCGATGTGGTTCACCGAATGCAGAAAGGACTCAACGGTCTGGCCCGACAAGGTACGTCCGCTGGCATCGGTAATAGCCACAGAGATCATCACCGGCAGGTCCAGACCGGTCTCGGCTCTCACTTGCGCCAGCGCGGACAGCGCGGCTTTCGCATTGAGCGTGTCGAAGATCGTCTCCACCAATAGCAGGTCCACTCCACCCTCGGCCAAGGCCCGGATTTGATCGGCATAGTCCGCTTGCAACTGCTGGAAGGTCAGGCTGCGGAACCCCGGGTCGCCCACGTCTGGGGAGAGGGAGAGGGTCTTGCTCGTCGGGCCCACGGCGCCTGCCACGAAGCGCGGCTTGTCGGGCGTGCGTGCCGTGTACTCGTCCGCGGCGTCACGGGCGAGGCGGACCGCGGCCAGGTTGATGTCCACCGCGTGGCTTGCGAGACCGTAGTCCGCCTGGGCTACCGCCGTGGCGGTGAAGGTGTTCGTCTCGATGATGTCTGCCCCGGCTTCGAGGAACTCTCGGTGAATGGCGCCGACAGCCTCGGGTCGCGTGAGGCTGAGCAGGTCGTTGTTGCCCTTGAGAGGGGGGCCCTCGTGATTGGCGAAGCGGTCGCCCCTGAAGTCCTCTTCCTCAAGGTGCAGGTCCTGAATCATCGTCCCCATGGCACCATCCAGAATCAGGATGCGCTCGGAGAGCAGTGCGTCAAGCTGGTCACGCACGGGGCTCGAGTGGTCGGACTGGTTCATAGGGGCTAGACGTCGGCGGGGCGTTGGCCGGTCGCGATGAGAGTCATGAAGTGGGGGGGCTTGGGATCGCGCGCCGCGCGATCCACCCGGACGTCAGCGAATCCTGCTTGTGTGAGCAAGTTCTCGAGGTTGCTCTCCGTGAAGCCCAGGTGTCGGTCCTGAAGCTTGTCTCGAACCCACTCCTCCGTGTGTGCCAGTAGGTCGATCACGAGAACCCGACCACCCGGTTTGGTGATTCGCTGTGCCTCTTCAAGGGCGGACGCGGGTACGTGTGCATGGTGCAAGGCCTGACTGAGAACGACCACGTCGAAGGAGGCGTCTTCGAGAGGCAGATCCTCGATCTCTCCTTCCACGGTCTCGATGTTCTTGATGCCGCGACGGTTTGCGCGTTGGTTCAGGGCTTCGAGCATCTCGCACGAGAGGTCCACGGCGGTGACGGACTCCGCTACCTCCGCCAGCATCAGGGTCAGCAGTCCGTCCCCGATCCCCAGATCCGCGTAGCGGGCCTTTGGAGCGAGGCGAAGGATGGAACGAGCCAGCCCCTCCCAGGTTCGCCCGGGCAGGACCTGCTCACCGAAGGTGGCGGCTACGCGATCAAAGTAGGAGCGATCCTCTTCCCGCCGTCGGCGCTGCAGTGCTTCCCACCCAGCCAGATCGGAGGCGAACTCTGCAGAGTCGGCGTGGTCGGCAAGGACCTCTTCGAGCAGGGGTTGGGAGGGTCCCGACTTCAGCGAGTAGAAGTTGCGTCGGCCGGCCCGGCGGTCGGTGACAAGATCCACCTCCTTCAGGAGGGTCAGGTGCGTGGAGGTGCGACTCTGACCCAGGTTCAAGACCTCCATCAGGTCGCTGACGGAGAGCTCGCCCTGCTGCAGCATGTGCAGGATTCGCAGGCGCGTCTCATCGGCCAGCGCCTTGAGCACGCGGGTGGCGTCCACGAGAGATATCGACATATCGGGATGATACGATGTAAACCTCTCCCTGGGTCAAGAAGTCCTATTTTTCCCACAGGAGTGGGAAAACGGCCCTAGGCGGCTTCGGGGCCTTTGGCCTGGTCTGGCGCCTTCTTCTTCTCCCTGGGCGGACCGCTGCCGAGCATCACGGCCAGGGGCCGCGTGGACTCCTGGCTCGCCAGACAGATCTGCAGGGAGGCCGTGAGAGGCACGGCAAGGAAACCTCCCACCACGCCCCACAGCCCGGCCCAGACCACCACCGAGACGACCACCACCAGGGGCGAGAGGTTCAGCTCGCGTCCCAGGATGCGGGGCTCGATGAAGGAGCCCAAGGTCAGGTTCACGGCCAGGTAGGTGCTCATGATGGCCGCCGCCTTGGTCCAGCTGGCCTCCACCGCCAGAGCTGTCATCGTGGGAAGGGACCCGGCGATGATGCTCCCGAAAGTGGGGATGTAGTTGAACATGAAGGTCAGGAACCCGAAGAACAGCGCGTAGGGAATGTCGAGGGCGACCATGACCAGGTAGCAGAGGGATCCGGTGAGCAGCGAGACCACCGTCTTCACTCCCAGGTAGCGCTGGATTCCTCGGCCTATGGTGTTCAGTACCCGCTCCGCATCATCGTGCCGTTCGCCGGCGATGGAGAGGATCTTGCGTCTGAACACCGCCTGCTCGGCGAAGATGAAGACCATGTAGATCAGCACCAGAACGACGTTGGCCACGAATCCGAAACCGCCGATCGCCAGGTCGCCGGCCATGCGATCAACCGGCAGCTCGCGCAAGGCTTTGGCTGCATAGCGGACGACGCTCTCGGCCATTCCCGAGGAGGTCAGGCGCGTTTCAATCTTGTCCACGATGTCAACCCAGCCACCCGTCTCGCCGATCAGGTCTTCCTGACTTTGCCCGGGCAACAGCTCCAGGCGCCCGGCCATGGGGTCCAGAGCGGGTGCCTCAGCAGATTCAGTGGTGGGCACGTTGGCCGCATCGCTTCCGCTCTCCAGGAATTTCTGCACGTTCGCGTTGAACAGCAGACCGACCTGAACAATGCCCAGGAAGAGGAGCCAGACCATCAAGATGATGGTCACGGGCGGTGGAATGCCCCGGCGCTTCAGCCCGATGACCACCGGCTGCAACATGCTCGCCAGCAGGAGAGCGATGACCAGAGGCTTGAGGATGGCGCTCCCCGTATGAACCACCCACCCCACGAGGATCGTTGCGATGATCCCAAGCAGGAACGTCAGGGCGCGGTTGGCGGGCGGCATGGTTCTAGATTAGGGCTAGGAGGGCGCTCGTTCCACGGACTAGGGGGCTCACCAGGTTCATCAACCGGGCTAGTGCCCCTTGATGCTCTTGGCAAAGGCGGCGTGTTCTCTGCGCAGGATCTTGAGTTGCTTGTCCGTCAGGCCCTTGTTCGTGCGTTCAAGCATGGTGAAGAACCAGGCCGCCTCCTCTTCCGTTACCGGACAGCCCACGTTGCCGCCTGGCCCGTCGCTGTTGATCAAGGCCGTACCTTTGCCATCGAGGATGACCATCCAGGGGATACCCCCGCCCTCGCCCTTGCGCAGGCGCTTGGCCACCTCCTCGCCGTTCGTCATGCGGTCGGTGTCGATCTTCACCAACAGGTAGCTCTTCTTCAGGATGCGCGCCACCTGCTTGCGCCCGAGGAACTCCTCGAGCTTGCCACACCAGCCTCACCAAGGGGCACCCAGGTGAATCAGGACTCGCTTGCCGCATTCGGCAGACCTGGCCAGGGCATCCTTGAGTACCAGCTCCGCGTCCAGGGGCTTGGGCTTGAGCCGCTCCAGAGTCGCGCTCAAGAGCTGCGGGTCGAGCTTCCCCTCCCCGACCCAGGCCGATGCGGGCTGGTGCGCAAGCAACTTGCCCTCCCCATCGAACACGCTGAGGGCGGGTAGGCCCTGACCGATTTTTACGCCCAGGCGCTTGGCCAGGCTACGGTCCTTGCTGTCCTTGTCTCCGTCGGCGCGCACCATCACGAACTCGTTGCGTATCAGCGTTGCCAGCTTGCGGTGCCGGTTGAGCATCTCGCCCAGGGTCTTGGTGGTCGTGCCCTCGGCGGACGTCCACATCACGAGCACTCGCTTGTTGTCGTGGGCGGCCTTGTCCTTGGCGAGCTTGTAGAGTTCGGCCGTGGTGGGCGGCGCGGGCTCTTGTGCCGGCTTCTGTGCGGGTGCCTTCTCGGGTGCCTTCTCGGGTGTCTGTGCGCCAAGACCCAGGGTGGGCAGCAGGAACAGGGGAGCCAGAAAGCGGAGGGTGATGGACATGGGATTCCTTGGAGCGGCCGATGGGGGTTCGAATAGCCGGTTACGATCTTACCCAAGGGCATCCCACTGGGGCGCCCGATTGCGCGGGATCCGGCGTCTCAGCCCCTGTCAGCCTAGCCGTTACCCATCCCGAACACCCCGCGCAGGTAGTCCAGACTCTCGCGCGCGATGCGCTCCGGGCCGGGTTCGTAGTCGAAGACCTCCACCGACATCCAGCCGTCGTAGCCCACCTCGCTCAGGGCAGAGCGGATGGGGCCGTAGTCCACGTCTCCCATGCCGGGCCCCAGCAGGCAGGGGTCGTTGGCGTGGAAGTAGTGCAGGTGCTCCCCGCTGGCGCGGATGACCTCGTCGATGGGGATCTGTTCGTGGCTCATGGCGTTGACGTCCAGGTGCAGGCGGCAGGCCGGGTGATCCACGGCGTCCACGAAGGTGCGCCCCTCGGCCGCGGACGAGAGGAAGTTGGTGTAGGAGGGGGGCAGGGGCTCCATGGCCACGGTCACGCCCGATTCCCGGGCCACCTCGCTGATGGAACGCACGGCCTCCACGGCGCGCGCCGTCGCCTCATCCCGGTCCCAGTCATCATCCAAGGAGCGCTGTGCAGGACTGCCCCAGACGAGCACCTCGCCACCCATGGCCGCGCACAGTCGGGCCAAGTGCTGCACGAAGAGCACCGTGCGCTCTCGGACGGCGCCGTCGGGAGTGGTGAGGTGCAGGCCCTCGGGAGCCAGCAGCAGCCAGTGTAGGCCCGTGACCTCCAGCCCTCCTGCGCGTACCCGTTCTCCGATGGCAGCGGCATCCTGTTCAGTGAGCGTGCTCGGATCATCCGCGAGGGTGAAGGGGGCCAGCTCAAGCCCTTCAAAACCCACTGAGGCCGCGTGCTCGATCGTCTTGTCGAGCGTCCAACCCTGATAGGTCTCGTTGCAGATGGCGAATCTCATGGCGCCTCCTTCGGTTCAATCAAGCGGAGACGGCCGATGCAGCCTCTTCGCTGCCGCAGTGGATGCAGAAAGGCAGCAGATTGTGGCGACTGTTACCGCAAGCATTGCAATTCGCAAACAGGCCTGTGCCGCAGGCGGGACAGGTGAATGCATCCCCGTGATCGTCCGGGTAGGAGTAGGCGCACTCGGGGCAGGTGTTGCGGTGGTAGGACTCGCGCCGCTGTTTGAGGAGCAGGTCGGGTCGGGGCCGGGCGGAGGACTGAAGCAGACGAACCAGGAACGCGAGCACGATCAGAACGGCGGCTGTCAGGGCGATGTACTTGAAGTACTTGAACTCAAAATGCTCGTGCATGACCACGACGACCCAGAAGAAGCTGGCCAACAGGAGTGCCTTCAGGATGGGACGATAAATGGACTCGCGTCTCTTGGCCAAGGCCCAAGCGGCCAGCAGGGAGACCGGGATGATGAATGACAGCTTGTAGGTGGCGAGGGTGTGGTTGTGGTCCTTCGTGGCCTCCTCGTAGAGGTCGTAGGCCTCTACCCTCTGGGGCCTGATCCGGTTCTCCAGGGTCGCGAGTTCTTGCTTGATGGCGTACTCCTGGGCACCCAGGTCCGCCAGTTCCGTATTGGCCTCTTCGAAGGTGGCCTGGGCGGCGGTGTAGCCCTCGTGCGCCTGGGCCAGTTCCTCGCGCAGTTCCGTACTGGGCTGCCGTCCGGCCGTGAGCTCAAACTGATGCACCCTTTGGGCCTGAGCCCAAGTGTCCCTGGCGACCCCCATGGCTTCGCTGCGGTTCGTCTTGATCTCCTGCTGGCGCGCCTTGTCCATCCGGATCACTTCGAGTGAGGCGTTGAATTCTCGCTGGGCTCGGGTCAGTTCCGCATCGATCCCGGTGTCATAGAAGTTCTGGAGCTCGGGGGGGGGCCGCAGGTCGTCGATGTCGCCAATGATGTAGCAGAGCAGCCCGATGAACAGGAAGAACAGGACCACGGAAAGAAGCCGAATGGTCCAACGCATGCCTGCGGGGGAGGAGTCTTTCATGGGGGATTGCCTACGGAGAACAGGATGAGCAATGCGCGAGT
>PBIX01000111.1 GCA_002720975.1 Planctomycetota bacterium
GGTTAGGATCCACGCCATGGGATTGAACGTGGCTTGGATCTTGGGTGTGGCGTGTCCTGCGCTCTTCCCCGCAGAGCCGGACGTGCTCGCGCGTTGGGTTTTGATCCCAGCGAACCACGAGGAGGGCCAGGTACTTCCTGTAGAAGGAGAGTGGGTATTGCCGTGTGCAGACCCCACCTTCCTGGGTAAGGGAAAAAGTGCTGCGCTGCTCAGGCCAAAAGGGCACCCGGCCCTGATCGTTTCAGAGAAGATCGCCGCGGATGATCTTCCTCAAGAGGTCTGCAGTATCGAGGCATGGGCTGCAATTGACGTCCATACAGGGTGGGGTGGGTTCTTCAGTGCGTTTGAGGACAACGGTAATGCTGAAACCGGAATCAATCTTGGAATCCGAAACAACAAGTTCACATTCGGTGTCTCCTCGGAGGGTGCAGATGACGGCGATGGGAAGATGAAGTACCTCGAGTCCAGGGAGCGGTTCGAGCTGGGCACCTGGTACCACGTCGTGGGTACCTACGATGGAGTGACTCAACGCATCTATGTCAATGGGGAGTTGCATGGGCAGTCGCTCGAGCAGCATGGGGAGATCAAGTACCTCCCCGAGCACACTGTCGCAGTGGGGGGGTACGTTGACTCGAATAAGTCCTATCCCCTGACCGGCGCGTTGCATGAGGTCTCACTTCACGACGTCTGCCTGAGCGCCAAGACGATTCTGCGGCGATACAGGAAGCTCAGGGGGCGCTTGCCGGAAGCTGAAGGTCGCACCTTCACCGCAGTTCCGCTGCGGGAGATACCGCCACTCCCTGAAATGCAGGCAGGGATCAATCTGGCCATTGACCGTGGTGTGCAGAATCTGCTGCGTGAGCAGCTGTGGGACGGTTCCTGGGAGCAGCAGGCTGACCCCTACCGAAATGGGGCGACCGGTCTCGCGCTGTACACCCTTCTCCGGTGTGGGTTGAAAGCCGACCACCCGGCCGTCGTGAGGGCGATCCAGTTCCTGAAGGCGGCTCCACCCACTCGCGTGTATTCGGCGGGCTGCCAACTGTTGGCGCTAGGAGCCACAGGGGATCCGGCTCACCGGGCTTGGGCTGAAGACCTCGTAGGTCTGTTGCTTGAATGGGAGAACAATGCACGCCCGGGTAGCTGGGGTTATCCGAGCGACAATGCAGACCTATCGTGCACCCAGTACGCAGCATTGGGTTTTTGGGGCGCCGCCCAGCTAGGTATCGAGATCGATATAGGGGTCTGGCGGCGAATGATCGAACGAGTCATGAAGAGCCAGCCCTCCGCCGTCGAAGTCCCCTGGTTCCCCACCGAGGGTGAGCAACGATCGGGAAAGAGGCGCGTCGCGGGTTTCACCTATCACGAGGGCCGTGAGCACAGAGATGCGACGGGGACCATGACCACGGCCGGCATATGCGTGCTTCAGATCCCCAACATGCTCCAGGGCCGAAAGCTGGGAGCTGCAGCAATACGAGCGGTAGACGCAGGACGGGTCCTGGGGATGGCGTGGCTAGCGCATTACTACCCGATGGACGGCCATCCAAGAGTGGGCAACAATCTGTACTACTACCTGTACGGGCTGGAGCGAGTAGGCGCCTTCATGGGTGTCGACGAGATCGGCGGCAACCCGTGGTATCGGGACGGGGCATTGACCCTCCTCAAGAAACAGAACGGGCAGGGCGCATGGGGATCCAATAGTGACACCAGCTTCGCCCTGCTGTTCCTGCGCCGCGCATCCGCGGCGACCCAGACCGGGGAAGCGGTGGAGAGGACAATCAAGGCGTATTCCGATGACAAGGCCGAGGTATTCCTCCACGCAACGGGTGACGCTCGCATGACCATTTGGCTTGAGGGCTTCTCCGAAGAGCGTTTGGGCCTCTATCAGGGACCAGACCGGAGCTGGGAGGGCCTGCGGGTTGCGCGGGTCATCTACCAGGCAGACGGCAAGGAGATAGCCCGAGTCGAGGGGGACAAGCGGAAACCCTGGTCCGACGAGCGATTCGCGGTGCGCCACACGTTTGTCAAACCAGGTCCGCATAGGCTGCAGGCGCACGTGCACCTGGTTTCACAAGATGGAGACCCTGAGGTCGGATCGCAGCACGAGATCATCAACTCAGGGGTCCTGAACGTTGTCACCATCGATTTCCCTGAGGAGTGGATGGCTGGAAATCTGAGAATCCAGGGAGTGAACCTACTGGACGGGGCCGGGGTTCAGGCCAGCGCATCTTCAACGTGGGAGTCTGGGGGTTTTGGGCCTGAGCATGTGGTCGATTCCCTGGCTCGCACCCGCTGGCGTGCTCACGTGGACGACAAGCAACCGTGGATCAAGGCCGTTGTGTCCAAGCGTATCCAAGCCAACACGCTTGTGATCTACCAGGGGCCTGCCAAACTCAAGAGTCGTACCGAATATGCGGCAATCCGGAAAATCGAGGTGCTCGTCAATGGCAGCTCGCACATGGAAGTGGAGTTGAGCCCTGATATCATGCAGCCCCTCGTTGTTGACTTGGGAGAGAGCCTGGGAATACGGTCGATCGAATTGAGAGTTCTTGTCCGCGAAGAGGGCAAGAAGCCCGTGGGTCTATCGGGAATTGAACTACAGGAGCGAAAGTGAAATGAACGGGATGACCTCCATCTACTCGTCCATGGCCATTGTGCTGGCCACGGCTACTCACGCTGGAGCGTTGCAGGATGTCCCCGGCCCCCGCTGGGTCTCCGCCGATGGTCGCAGTGAGGTGATTCTCGAGGGCCTGTTTCAAGTCATGGGGTCGGTGGTGGAAGGAGGTCGCTCGCCCCGGGCCAATCTGGGATTGAGTCGCATGAGACCCGAGCTCGCCGGGAGCTTTGACGACTCCCTGCACTTTCGGGTGGAGCCCAACTTCGCAGCAGAGGGTGTCGAACTTGAGGAGGCTTGGATCGGCATGGATGTTCGTTCCAGCCGTGCACTGCTCATGGCCGGGCGCATGAAAGTGCCCTTCGGCCTCGAGGAAGTCCGCAGCCGCCGGCACATCAACTTCACGCGCTTCTCCATCCTCAACCAGTTCTCGCCGGCGGAAGAGCACGGCCTCTTCCTGAACGGCAAGAGCGATTCGGGCCGACTGGAATATGGCGTGTCCGCCACGGACGGTGTGGAGTCCGGAGACTCGGATACGAGCGTGAACCTCGCCGGACGAATCATGCTTCACCCGCATGCACAGGAGCCCGCATCCAGATGGCGAAACCTGCAGCTGGGTTTGGCCGCCACCACCGGTTCACTGAATGCGGATGCCGGGGATCTAAGCGTGCAAAACGCGGCCGGTCGGGATGTCATCCAAATGGCGGGAGGTGTGCGACTTGATGGCGACCGCACGAGGCTGGGATTCGAGGCTGCCTGGTTTGACGGGCCCTGGTTCGTCCAGGCCGAGCACATGCTGATGGAGCAGGGCATGCGCGCGGGCGGGGGAGCTGAAGATGTGGGATTCAGCGGATCCTATTTGGAAGTGGCGCGAGTCCTGACCGGGGAGAGCAAGTCCTTCAAGGGGGTAACCCCCGATCAGTCTTTTGATCCTGCCACGGGCAATGGACGCGGCGCATGGATTCTGGCCGCCCGGATCTCCGAGTTGCGATCAGATCAACTTCTGCAGAGCGGAGGACTGGCGGAGGCAGGCACGTACACATCCTCGATCCGGAACCTCTCCCTGGGTCTCAACTGGGTCATGAACCGCCACATGATCCTGCGCCAGGCCCTGGTTCGCAGCGTCTACTCGGACGATGTGTTCGTCGGCGGAGAAGCCCGCAGCGGGGAGAGCGCGCTGATGTTCGGGTTGCAGTTGCATTTTTGACCCGTGCACGGCCCCATGGGGCGATGAAGCTACCTGCTCCACACCGCGCTCTTCTTGTCGCCCTCGCCTGCTTAGGAACCACAGCAGAGGCGGGGACCGGACCGCCCAACCTCCTGCTGATTGTCGCCGACGACATGGGGTACGGGGACCTGAGTTGTTACGGATCGCTGCAGATCCGGACCCCGAACCTGGACCGTCTTGCTGCTGGCGGTGTGCGCTGTACCGATGGCTATGTGGCGAGCTGCGTTTGTGCCCCAAGCCGCGCCGGCTTGCTCACGGGCCGCTCCGGATCGCGCTTCGGGTTCGAGCACAATCTGCATCACCCCGACTACCTCGCTCCCGAGTTCGCAGGCATCCCTCTTGACGAACCCCTGATCTCCGAGCGGCTGCAAGCTCTGGGCTATCGCACGGGGCTGGTGGGCAAGTGGCACCTGGGCAAGGCCCTGGATGAACAGCACCCCCTGCGGCGCGGGTTTGATTTCTTCTTTGGGATGCTCGGTGGCAGCCACGGCTACTGGCCGACCTTGAAGAAGAACAGCCTTCTTTACGGGGACGAAAAGCCTGAGTCGATTAGGACGCCCTACCTCACGGACTGGTTCACCCTGGAGGCCCTGGACTTCATCGATTCGGCTGGGAAGGCCTCCAACGCCGAGGCCGACAGGCCGTGGTTTCTCTTCCTCTCCTACAACACGCCCCACGGTCCCATGCAGGCGCGGCCTGAGGATCTGGAGCTCTACGCTCATATTGCGGATGAGAAGCGGCGTGCGTACTGCGCCATGCAACACTGCATGGACCAGAACATCGGCCAGATCGTTGAGAGGCTAGCGGCACGCGGCGAGCTCGAGAACACCCTGATCGTGTTCATCTCGGACAACGGTGGTTCGGTGGAGGTGAGTCATGCGGTCAATGCGCCACTGCGAGGTGGCAAGGGGACCTTTCTGGAAGGAGGGGTTCGAGTACCGACCCTCTATCACTGGCCCGAGGCGCTTGAGCCGCAGGTCTACACCCGGCCTGTGTCCGCCCTTGATGTGATGGCGACATTTGTCACAGCTGCGGGGGGGAGTGGGCCGGCACCCGGTGAGCGGCAAGAGCGGGAGGGGCGCAAGCCAAAGGATGGCCCCATCTACGACAGCGTGGATCTCGTGCCCTTCTTTCAAGGGTCCCAAGAAGGGGATCCGCACGAGGCTCTCATCTGGCGCATGGCCTTGCGTGGAGCAGCCGTTCGGGAAGGCGACTGGAAGTACCTACGACCAGCGAGTCAGCCTCCCCAGCTCTACAACCTGGCCGAAGATCCGGGGGAGACACGAGATCTCATGCAGGCTGAACCCGAGCGCGGGCTTGCCCTGCTGGCCCGGCTGAACAAGTGGGAGACGATGCTCGAGCGAAACCCCATGTTCATCTCCGATGCCTACTGGGCGGGATACAACCGGCGCCTCTACGCGCGCCAGCACTCGCTTGTCCAGCCGGGCCCGGATGACGACGAGGATATCTGGTCCTTCGGTTGGAAGGGGCGTTAGCCTGGTGCTCGCCGATCATCCAGACACCTGTGTGCTCGTAGACCTTGTCAGGTGGATTGCCGGTGCACCCGTGGACTTCGACTGCCCAGCATCCGACGAGGTGCTCGGCAAGCTCTAGAATCCCATGCCCAAGTCTGCCCTCTGGACCCTGCGCCTCTCCATAGCGGCGCTCGCCCTCGCCTCTGCGCGCAACGCCTGGGTACCCGGTAGCGCAATCAACAGCTGGCTCTTCATGAAGGCCGGCCTCCCTGAGAGCGTAGCCTCGGGCGTCGACGTGCTCGGTGCCGCAATCATGGTCGGAGTCGTTATTTCGGCACTGGTGCGCCCCTCGAGAGTGCTCCTGCTGACGGGCGCAACCTGGATGTTCTGCGTGGCTCTCGCGAGGTGGGACAACCCCGGCGCTACGGCCGACGGGCTGGCACTCCTCTCTCACGCGCTGCGTATCGGCGCCCTGCTAGCCCTGGCACTCCTCTCCGGCCAGCCGGACCTGGATCGGCGCCCCTCAGCAGGGTTCGCCGGTTGGGTTCTGCTCCTTGGCACCTCCCTGACTTTTATCGGCCACGGGATCGAGGCCCTTCAACACAGCGGACCCTTCGTGGACCTCATTATCGGCACGGTCAAGAGTTGGACGGGCCAGCGCCTCTCGCAGGCCTCGGCCGAACAGCTGCTGACCGTGATCGGTCTGCAGGACCTCCTCTTCGCGGCGCTCCTCCTATTGCGCCGGTGGCGCTGGATCGCGGGGTGGATGGCAATCTGGGGGCTCGCAACAGCCCTGTCGAGGGTGACATCCATGGGCGTAGACTCCTGGCACCAGTCCGTGCTGCGGCTCGCCAATGGCGGCGTGCCACTCACCCTCTTTCTCGCCTGGCACCACCTCATCAGATTAAGTTCAATCACCCGGAAGCCATGATCACTGCGGCCCTCCTCATTCTCGCCACCTGCCCGATCGACGATCCGTGGACTCGGCTCGAGGGGACCCAGCCTGCCCAGTGGAGGCTCGTCTGGACCAGCGACCCGGCCCACGAGGTGACCGTCTCCTGGACGACTCTGGAGGCCGGCAACTCCCACAGGGTTCACTTCCACCCCATGGAAGAGCTCCGCGAGTCTGCGCAAGACCACGCACCTACCCGAGCCGACGGAGAGGAGCAACACGCTCGCGAGGTTGCCGCACATCGCTCGGGTGCCTACACGCTCGACCCGACAGAGATCGGTGAGGTGACCGGAGCCTTCTACCACCACGCCAGGCTCACGGGCCTGCAGGCCTCCACGACCTACTGGTTCCGGATCGAGAGTGACGGGCTGTTGTCTCCCGAGCTGCACTTTCAGACCTCCCCAGCCGAGGACCACGCCTTCAAGATGCTCCACGGCGGAGACTCACGCACTGGTATCCAGGAGCGGCAGCGGATGAACCGCTTCATCGGGCTCCTGGCTGATGAGCACCCCGACCTCATCACCTTCGCCCACGGGGGCGACTTCATCGCCAATGGAAAGCTGTGGGGGCACTGGCAGCGGTGGCTCAGCCAGAACGAGCTGACAACCTCGGCCGCTGGCCGGGTCCTGCCCATGATCCCGACCCGGGGCAATCACGAACCTGGACCACTCTTTGACGAGATCTTCGACGACCCCGGAGGTGCAGGCCTCAACTACTTCTCCACAGATATCACCCCGGCGGTCTCCCTGATCACGCTCAACACCGAGATCAGCGCAGCCGGGGACCAGGCCGTCTGGCTCGAATCCGAGCTCGCCAGGCTCCGCCCCGAGCGTCGCTGGCTCCTCACCCAGTACCACCGCGCCATCTATCCCGCGGTGAAGGACCCCGCCTCCGCGAAGTCGCACTGGGTGCCCCTGTTCGAGGAGTACAACCTGGATATAGCCCTGGAGGCCGACGGACATTCCGTGAAGCGCACCGTGCCCATCCGGGAGGAGGCGCAGGATCCGAGTGGAGTCACCTACATCGGTGAGGGCGGACTCGGCGTTCCCCAGCGCGCCCCCAAGAGCGAGCGCTGGTTCCTCCAGGAGCCCGGAATGAGCGGAAAGGCCCACCACGTGGTGCTGCTCCACTTCGGTCCGGTGGAGCTCCACTCCAGGATTGTCTCGCTCCCCGACCCTCTCCTCTCTGGGGTCAAGGCCACGGGCGAGGAACCGGGCCTCCCCGCGGACGCGACCTGGCGCTATCTGGCCGGTGCAGACCCCGCTGACGAAGCCTGGCGCGGCGCGGACTTCGACGAATCGAATTGGGACGAGGGTGTGGCAGGCTTCGGCTATGGGGATGAGGACGATGCGACCGTCCTGAGCGGAATGCAGGGAGAGTTCAGCCGGGTGTACATCCGCACACTTATCGACCCTGCCCTGGTCGCAGAGTTCGAGGAAGTCCAGCTCGCAATCCGCTACGACGACGGCTTCATTGCCTACCTGGGGGGAGTCGAGATTGCACGGGCTGCCATAGAGAGCGGGTGCGGTCCCAGTGCCGAAGGGGTCACGTCCCATGAAGCGGGTGGCTGGGAGGTCTTCCCCCTGGGGAGCGGCGCCGAGCTGGCCGCGCGCCTGGGCCCCGGGCCCGCTGTCCTCGCTCTCGAGGGCCACAACTGCAGCCTGACAAGCAGCGACTTCACCCTGCACGCCCGCCTCATCGGACCAACGAAGGACCTCCCTGCCGATCCCAAGCAGGCGCTGATCCTCGACGAGTTCCGGCTCAGGCCACGCTCCGAGCGCTGATCCTCCCGAGCTCCACCCGGCGGGATCCGCACCCCACTCCATCTAGATCACCCCTCTGTGGGCCCCGACAAGCCATGGCCGGAGAGGTCCAGAGGTCTCTATAGAAAAGAGGTTACCCTGGGTTGATGAAGCTACCCCTCGCATGCGTGACCGCGGCTCTGCTTGTTGGGACGGGGTCCGCTCAGACCCCAGATGTGGCACGGGAGTGGCTGCACTGGGACGGAGCGCGTCCAGATGGAAGCTTGTTCGGAGGACGCATTTCCATACCTCTTGTGCCGCGTACCACCCACAGGATCCCCGCCCCGGTCACGACGCTCTTTGGGACCTACGGTGCGGCTGGTGCCGACAACCGGGTGGACCTGGTCATGGTGGGGGATGGCTACACCAGCACCGAGCAGAATCAGTTCCAGCAGGATGCGGCGGCCATGGCCGTATCGTTCTTCAACCACCAGCCCTTCACCCGCTATCAGAACTACTTCAGCGTGCACACGGTGGCGGTGGTGTCCAACGAATCCGGAGTGGACAACGACCCCAATCAGGGTGTGAACAAGGACACCGCCTTGGACATGGCCTTTTGGTGCGGCGGCACCGAGCGCCTGCTCTGCGTGAGCGTGAGCAAGGCCTACTCCTACGCGAACAATGCTCCCGACGTGGACCAGGTCATCGCTCTCGCCAATTCGAGCAAGTACGGGGGGGCGGGCTACACCGGATCGGATCTGGCTACGTCCTCAGGTCAAAACGGATCATCGAGTGAAGTGGTTGTGCATGAATTGGGGCATTCATTCGGCAATCTCGCGGACGAATACGACTATGGGGGAGGAACCAACTGGACGGGTGGTGAAGTGTCAGAGCCCAACGTGTCGATCCTCGATGCAACGGCGATGGCCTCTGCCGGGACCAAGTGGTCGGATTGGCTGGGCACCAACAACGGCAATTTCGATGGGCTAATCAGTACCTACGAAGGCGCTCGCTACTACCAGAAGGGCATTTATCGACCCACGAACAACTCCCTCATGCGCGCCCTGGGGCGCCCGTTCAATCTGCCATCTGTGGAGAGCCTGCTGATCGAGCTCTACAAGATTGTCAGTCCCATTGACGCAGCCTCCGACGAGTCCGTGGTCTACAACGGAAGCGAGGTCCTCTTCGTGCAACCCCTGGTGCTCGTGGGCGGGAAGTCCCTTGCTATCCAGTGGTATCTGGATGGAGCGCCCATTGCGGGTGCCACGGGAACTCAGTTGGACTTGGTGCAGTTGGGCCTCTCACCCTGCGCGCATACGGTGCAGGCTGTCGTCGTGGATCCCACCAAATGGGTGCGCGACGAGAGCGCGCGCAGTAAGTGGATGACGGACACGCGCACCTTCACCCTCGATGTGGTGGGTTCAGGGAGTAACGACTGCGATGGGAATGGTCTGGCCGACGAGTGCGAGATCGCAGCGGATCCATCTCTGGATTGGAACGGTGATGGAGTCTTGGACTCCTGTTCGCCTCCCAACTACTGCCAAGCCAACGCCAACTCTTCGGGGCAGGCGGGACAAATGGGGGCCAGCGGTTCGCCGGTGATCGCTGACAACTCCTTGATCTTGACCGCCCGCTTCTTGCCCACCAACGAGTTTGGATACTTCTTGATGAGCAACACACAGGGCTTCGTCCCGCTCTTCGGCGGAAGCTCGGGCAACCTGTGCCTGGGCGGGCAGATCCTGCGCTTCAACAAGGCCCCGGCAGGCCAGGTGTTGAACACCGGGGTCTTTGGCTTTGCGGCGTTGCCCGTGGACCTGAACGTCCTTCCAGGTGGGGCCGTGATTGCCAGCGGTGAACACTGGTACTTCCAGTTGTGGTTCCGAGACAAGACGACCTCCAACATCACGGATGGCTTGGATATCCTGTTCAGGTGAGGGGGTCTTCCTCTGGCGGGGAGCCTACTTGCCTCCCATGACTCTGAACCGGTCCCATGGGCAGAAGAGCAGCTACGCGCCGCCGTGGGGCATAGAGGGGCATATGGGAACCTCGCCGGGCTTTCTTGCGTCTAACATTCAATAACTGGGCTGTTGTTCCCTCTCTCTCCCTCAGGAGTCCCCCCATGCATTACCGTTCCCTGACCTGCACCCTTTTGGTAGTACCGTTCCTCGGGGGTCTTGCCTCTGCCCAGATTGACGGCCTCGAGACCGAGATTGTGGCCCTGGACCGGATCGTGGGTGGACGAACGCTGAGCACCCTGCGCGTGTTCGCGACCCTTTCGGATCCGGCGGCGCAACTGAACGCAGTCTATGGTGACAGCGCAGACCTTCTCGGTGTGCAAACAACCGACAGCCTCGGCTTCTACCAAAACATCTTGGGTGGCGACACTTCAGCCCAAATCAACCCTGCCGGGTACACCATCGATCCAGATTTGCGCCTCGATTCATGGGTGGCGCTTGGCTCGGAGGACATGATCGGGAATACCATGCTCGACATCGGCGTGGACTTCGGCCCATTCAACTCCGGCGGGGGGATCGTTACGAACAACGGCCTCTGGCTTGAGATTCCATTCTCTCCTCCCTGCTATCCCATTGAAGGGCGGGTGCTGATTGCTCAACTGAGCGTGACATCGGGCGAGACGGTGTCGGGCGTGGTCAATCTGTTCGGCAAGGATGGCACGGGAACAACGCTGGACGTGAAGCAGGTGCCCTTCTCCACACTCGTGGGGCCTGTGGGCCAGAGCTACTGTGGCCCTGCCAATCTGAATTCGACCGGGATGTCTGCTCGCGTTCTCGCTTCCGGGAGCGCTGTGGCGGGCGACTCCTTGCGCTTGATTGCGGACCGGCTTCCTCCTCAGCAGTTTGGGTATTTCCTGGCGAGTCAGACCCAGGGTTTCGTGCCCAACCCAGGTGGGAGCCAGGGCAACCTCTGTCTTGGGGGAACCATCGCGCGCCTTGTTGCCCAACTCGGCAACTCTGGGCCAATGGGACAGATCGTGGTTGACGTGGATACCAGCGCGATTCCCCTCGTCCCGCCGGTCTCCGTGCAGCCGGGAGAGACCTGGAGCTTTCAACTCTGGTTTCGCGACAAGAACCCAGGCCCTACCTCGAACTTCACCGACGGTGTGGCGATAGCCTTCAACTGAAGGCGATCAGTGGGGTAGTTCAGAAAAGACTGCTCCGTACAGGCAGCAGCAGCCCGCCACGACGCATAGGTGCCAGGCGAAGTGAAACCAGCGCTTGTGATCCTGCAGGTAGAAGCCGACACCGACGGTGAAGGCGGCCCCCGCGGAGAAGATAAGGACGAGGGTGGGCGTACGCAGGGCTTCAACCATGGGACCGATAGCAATGATCCCCACCCAGCCCATGCCCAGATACAGGAGCATGGAGAAGGCCTCGTATCGGCCCGTGAAGAACAGCTTGAAGACCACGCCAAAGCTTGCGACGCCCCAGACGATTCCGAACAGAGTCCATCCCCAAATGCTCGGAAGGCTGGTCAGGCAGAACGGCGTATAGCAGCCGGCGATCATCAGAAAGATGCTGGCGTGATCGACCACGCGCAGGATCCGTCGGCGCCGGGGTTGGATGGAAGAGTGGTAGACCGCAGATGCGGCCAGCGTTGCGAGCATCGAGACCCCGAAGACCGCGCACCCCGTGATGTGCAAGGCTGTGCCACGTTGTGTGGCCTCCACCAATAGGAAGGGGAGCAGAATCAGCGCAACCAGAAAACCCAAACCATGGCTCGTGGCGTTAAGAATTTCCTCTCGGCGATCCCACTTGGGTTCCATGAATAAACCGTACCATGGCTGCGTGAAGTTCGCGTATTCACTGACGGGTCTGTTTCTCTTGGGGGCTTGCGCAGAGGATCCTGCGCCGCGGCCCGAGCGCGCTGAAGGTCAGAGTCCCAATGTGATCCTCATTCTTGCCGACGACCTGGGCTACGGAGATCTGGGCTGTTATCAGCCTGCATCCAAAATTCCAACGCCCAGCCTCAACCGTTTGGCTTCGCAAGGGATGCGCGGCCTCGATTCGCACTCACCCTCCGCCGTCTGCACGCCCACGCGGTATGGGATCCTCACCGGTCGTTATGCGTGGCGCACCTGGTTGCAACAATCGGTACTGCTTGAGTGGGATCCACCCCTGATTGACGAGGGGCGGCTGACTCTGCCCGCCATGCTGGGGCAGCATGGCTTTCACAGCGCCTGTATCGGAAAGTGGCACCTGGGCTGGGACTGGCCCATAACGGCTGGTCGCTCCCCCAATCGTGGTGGCGGACGCGGGCTGGATTCCGTCAGCGTTGACTTCTCCCAACCCATTCTGGGTGGGCCGACAACTCGGGGATTCGACCACTACTTTGGCCATGACGTGCCCAACTTCCCGCCCTATTGCTTCATTGAGGACGATCGGGTGGTAGTGGAGCCAACCGAGACCAAGATGAACCAGTTCTTTGGCGTTGCGGGGCCCATGGCGCCCGGGTGGAAGCCGGAGGCAGAGTTACCCGAGCTGACGGATCGGGCCGTGGCCTACATCCAAGAACGGGCAGCCATATCAGAGCGTCCCTTCTTCCTGTTCTTCACCATGCCAGCGCCGCACACGCCCATCGCCCCCCTGGAGAGGTTTCTGGGGAAGAGCGAGGCCGGCATCTACGGCGACTTCGTACATCAGGTGGATCACAGTGTCGGCCGCGTGCTTGATGCCGTGGATCAGGCTGGCATCGCGGGCGACACGCTGGTCATTTTTGCGTCGGACAATGGCTCGCCGGGCCGTAGTGGCGAGGACATGTGCGGAGAGGTTCGAAGTGTGACGGTCGAGACCGGCCACGATCCCAACAGGCCCTGGCGCGGAATCAAGGCGGACATCCACGAAGGTGGGCACCGCGTGCCCTTCATCGTGCGTTGGCCGGGTGTAGTCAAGCCGGGCACGGTCACTGAAGAGGTCACATGCCACACCGACCTCTTCGCCACTCTCGCCGAGGTCGTCGGCCATCCACTGGGAAACGATGCAGGTCAGGATTCCTACAGCCTGCTTGGCGTTTGGAAGGGAGATGTACTTACCGAACCCCTACGCGAAGCCACCATGCACCACTCCATTGATGGGCTGTTCGCCCTGCGGCAGGGCAAGTGGAAGCTCATCTTTGGCCGTGGAACGGGAGGGTGGACGCAACCCTCGCGCGTGCCCGTGGGCCCCGGTGAACCCGCCGGTCAGCTTTACGATCTTGAGACAGACCCGATGGAGAAGAGCAACGTGTTCGCTGATCACCCCGAAGTAGTGGTATCCATGGTTGAACTGGCTCGGTCTTATGTGGAGGCGGACCGGAGCGTTCCTGAACGGTAGCGCCAAGGTGGTCGCTTGACCGTCCCGAAAGGGCTCGGATCGCGTAGGCTCTGTGCCCCGCATGAGCCCTTCCCCCCGAAATTCCCCCGGTACTGCTGCCATGGTTTTCTTGACCCTCTCAGGTCTCGTCCTGTCATCCTGCGCCTCGCTTCCCGCATCACCCCTGCAAGACGAGGCGCCGAGCGAACCCGAATCCGTATTCAACTCCGGGACATTTGCCGGCTTGGGCCTGCGAAACCTGGGTCCGGCACTCATGTCGGGGCGCATCGCCGACATCGCCCTGCATCCCGATGATCCGAGCACCTGGTACGTAGCGGTTGGCAGCGGGAATGTCTGGAAGACGACCAACGCGGGTACCACGTGGAAGCCGATCTTCGAGGACCAGGGCTCCTACTCCACCGGTTGCATCACCATCGACCCCAACGCGCCCGACACGATTTGGCTGGGAACGGGCGAGAATGTCGGGGGGCGTCACGTTGGTTTCGGAGACGGCGTGTACGTCAGCCGGGACGGTGGGGGGAGTTGGACCAACGTTGGCCTGGGTGCATCCGAGCACATCGGGAAGATCCTCGTCGATCCGCGCGACTCTGACACGGTCTATGCCGCATCTCAGGGGCCTCTATGGTCCGGCGGCGGTGAGCGGGGCTTGTTCAAGAGCACCGACGGCGGCGGGGCTTGGAGCCTCATTCTCTCAGGCGGACCCTACACGGGAGTCAACGATGTCATCATGGATCCTGAGCAGCCAGACGTCCTCTATGCCTCCAAGCATCAACGGCTGCGCACGGTGGCGGCTCTCCTCAATGGCGGGCCCGAGTCGGGCATCTTCAAGTCGGTGGACGGAGGAGCAACCTGGTCGGAGCTGACCCGAGGTCTGCCGTCCGAGGACAAGGGGCGGATTGGGCTCGCTCTCGCACCTGAAGATTCATCGGTCGTCTACGCCACCATAGAGCTCGGCCCGCGCAAGGGTGGCTTCTACCGCTCCACGGACTCCGGGGAGAGCTGGGAGAAGCGCAACGACTACATGTCCGGTGGCACGGGACCCCACTACTATCAGGAGATCTGGGCCAGCCCGCACGCGCCGGGCACCGTCTTCCAGGCCGATGTCTGGATGAATGTGACCCGTGATGGTGGGGCGACCTTCAACCCCGTCGGTGAAGCAAACAAGCACTCCGACAACCACGCGCTGGCCTTCCACCCCACCGACCCCGACTACCTGTTGGCTGGTTGTGATGGTGGTCTGTACGAGACGTTCGATCAGGGTGCTACGTGGAAGTTCGTCGCCAACCTGCCGGTGACGCAGTTCTACAAGGTGGCCGTGGACGATGCGGAGCCTTTCTACAACGTCTATGGCGGGACTCAGGACAACTCCACCCAGGGAGGCCCCTCGCGTACGGACAGCGCCAACGGTATTCGCAACGCGGATTGGTTCATCACGGTCTTTGCCGATGGCCATCAGCCCGCCACCGAGCCGGGTAATCCGGACATCGTCTATTCGGAGTGGCAAGAAGGAAACCTGGTACGCACGGATCGTCGTACGGGAGAGATCGTCTACATCCAGCCGCAGCCCGACGAGAACGAACCGTGGGAGCGCTTCAACTGGGACGCGCCCATCCTCGTCAGCCCGCACTCACCGACACGTCTGTATTACGCCAGCCAGCGCGTGTGGCGTTCGGACAACCGGGGCGATGAGTGGAAGGCCGTCAGTGGAGACCTGACACACGGTGCCGATCGGCTGCGGACTCCGATGATGGACCGTGTGTGGAGCGTGGACGCACTGTGGGACCTGATGGCCATGTCGAAGTTCGGGACGATCACTTCCCTGGCGGAATCACCCTTGGTGCAAGGTCTCTTGTACGCGGGCACCGACGATGGGCGGATCCAGGTCAGTGAAAACGGTGGGCGTTTATGGCGGGCTGTGGATTCACTGCCGGACGTGCCTGACGGTTTCTTTGTAAACGACCTGAAGGCCGATCTCTTCAACCCCGATGGTGTCTACGCCTGTGTGGACAACCATAAGACGGGCGACTACAAGCCCTATCTTCTGCATAGCACTGATCGAGGTGCGACCTGGCAGTCCATCGTGGGCGACCTGCCGGCCCGTCACCTCTGCTGGCGTCTCGTGCAAGATCACGAGCGTGCGGAGCTGCTGTTCCTGGGAACAGAGTTCGGCGTGTTCTTCAGCATTGATGCTGGTGTCCACTGGGTGAAGCTCACCGGCGGTACGCCCAACATCCCGTTCCGTGACCTGGCCATCCAGCGCAGGGAAAGCGATCTGGTGGGAGCGAGCTTCGGTCGGGGATTCTGGATTCTGGACGACTACGCTCCCCTGCGCGAGGTCAGCACCGAGGTGCTGGAGCAGGAAGCGGCGCTGTTCAATGTGCGCGACGCAGACTGGTATGTACCTCGTCCCACCCTGGGTGGCGGTGGCAAGGCCTCTCAAGGGGACTCCTACTATGTGGCGGAGAATCCGCCGTTTGGAGCGACGTTTACTTACTACCTGCGCGAGAGCCTGAAGAGCCGTAAAGCTGTGCGTCAGGAAGCCGAGGGAAAGATAGCCGAAGAGGGTGGCGATACGCCGACCCCCGGCTGGGATGCTCTGCGCGATGAAGAGCTTGCACCGGACCCGGCTGTGGAGCTGGTGGTTCGGGATGGTGCGGGAGCACTTGTCCGTCGGTTGGCGGGCGCGGCTCAGAAAGGGCTGCACCGAGTCACATGGGACCTACGCAGGCCCGCGGTAGATGCCTGGTCACGAGGCAGCGAAGGCGCACACTCGGGCCGTGGACCTGAAGGTGTGCTTACCGCACCTGGAACCTACACGGTGAGCCTGCGCAAGCAGGTTGAGGGACAGTGGACGGACCTCGCTGGGCCCGTCTCCTTCGAGGTGACACCTCTTCGTGAGGGTTCCTTGCCTGGTGCCGGTCCTGCTGTGGCGGCCGCGTTCGGTTTGGAGCTCGAAGCGGCCAACCGCCGGGCCGGTGCGATCCGGGCCGTCACCGCGGACCTGCTGGAGCGCGTGACGGCCATGCGTTCGGTCCTTTCCCGGTCCACGGGCGACGTGGATTCCCTGGATGCTCGCGCGGCTGGGATCGTGCGCCAGTTGCAGGACATCGAACTGGCTTTCTCCGGCAGCTCCCGGCGGGACAGCGCGGGGGATCCCGGCCCGGTTTCCATTCAACGCCGGCTGGGCGTCGCCTCTATGGGAACGAGCTGGTCCACCTACGGCCCGGCACCCAGTCATCGCAAGAGTCTCGCTATCGGGCTGGCAGGCATGACGGCCCTGGCGGAGCAGCTGGAGAGCCTGCGGTCGCAGGTTATTCCCGCGTTGGAACAGGAACTCGATCGAGCGGGCGTACCCTGGAGCCCCGGGCGAGGTATCGGGAAGTAATCCCCGCGCGAGTCGTCACAAGGAAACAAGGAGGAAGATCGTGAACACTACATTGATTCAACTGCTGCTCGGGCTGACCCTTTTCACCAGCGCCTGTACGAAGGTGGAATTTCAACAACAGGAGCTCCGACTGACCCATGATGTGGAGGCGGATGCCCTAGATCTGAATCTCTCCTACCGCGGGCTCTTCGCCGGAAACTCAGGACTCGATGTGGCCTGCGCTTGGCTGCAGGGAATGGTGGATAAGCAGCCGCGCTTTATCATGGTGGCTTGGCCCTTTGAGTTTGACCTGGAGACGATCGGGGACCCGTGGGTGCTGGAGCACGTGGATGTTGAGCGAGCCGATCTGACCGTGGAGGATGGTCCGCGCATGCACTTGGAGCAGCGGCTCCGATTGCAGTCGGCCCAGGAAGGGGTGGCGCGAGCCAACGCGGCGCTCTCCGCTGAATGGGTGAAGTACCTCGGAGAGGCAGATCTGGAACTGGAGGTCGAGGAAGCACGGACCAATTTCAGCTGGATGGACGTTAGAACCCTTGAGTTGATCCACGCCCGGGCCCGACAGGGCGGGCCGTGGATCTCCCTTGGAAAGGACGCCTTGCATGTCCATTTTCCATGCTCCCAGGCCGTTTTCCATGGTGCCCTGATGCACATCGCTGACCCTACCGAGATGGAAGAAGAAAACCGTGTCCTTCTCAAGCAGGCGATCGGGTTGCTCAGCGGGCTGAGCTACAAGGATGAGGTGCTGGAGTTCTCATTCTCCTTCACACAGGGGAGAGGTTTGCGCTTCTTGACGCCCGAGTTTTCACCGGACAAGGAAGACCCTGGTGCCCTGGCACGGGAGTTCAGTGGAAAGTGATCCGGACGCCTACTCGCGCACCCGGTCGTACTTGACCCAGCCGTTCATCATCTCCTCGAAGCTCTGGCGCCCATAGCGAACGCTGACGGCCGGATCCGGGTTTAGTGGATTGTCTTCGGAGTTGTCCCAGATGGCTCGCGAACTGAGCATCGTTCCCTTCGGAACGTCGATGGGCTCGGCGAAGAAGTACTCGGTCTGCCAGTTGAAGTCCCAGTTGGGTACGCTCAGCAGAACCTCGTTGCGACCGTCAGGAAAGGTCACTTCATAGGTCCAACTCTTACCGCGCAGGTCACGCGCCGAGGCACGTCGTGGCATGGGAGCTCCAATGGTCAATCCGTCATCCGCGGCACGCGGCACGCCGGATGCGGTGGCAATGGGATGAAGCGTCAGGGCGCAGAGTCCAAGCAGCAGCCCGTTTTGAAGTCTATTCATCAAGAGTCCTCGTCGTCACCGCCGTAGCCCAGGGCTCGCATGGCCTCCAGGTGCCGAGCATCCATTGTCTGTTGTTGCGGCTGAGTTGTGGGAACGGGATCGGGTCCTCGGTACAGGTGCCACGCGGGGGCGGATTCCAACAACAGAGCTCGAAGATCTCCCGATTGGTAGCGGGCAGCTTCTGTGGGCAGATTGACGCCATCAATAACATTCACAGGTCCGGTCAGGGTTACTCCACACACAAGGAGCAGTAGCCCGGAAGACTCGCCGGAGAACTCCACCACGGGTCCATGGTCCTTGGACTTGCGGGCTCTCCCGCGCAAGCCGGCAAAGGACGTCGGGGAACCAATGCCTGCAACCTGCAGATCCTCATCGCCGTCGCGCACTCCTGCATTGGCTACCAAGTAGGTGCCGGGCCGATGCAAGAGGAGGTAGTCAAGCACCTGCATGCGCAAGTTCGAGAGTGCCTCGGCGTTCTGTTCCGCAACGTCCTCGGTCTCGCCGGGGTCTGCTTGGAGGTCGAACAGGTTCTCCTTGGGTGAGCTGGAGTAGGTCAGGACGTACTTCCAGTTCTGGTTGCGAATGGCGACGCGATTGCCGGAGGTTTCGATCACGGCCAGCCGGTCCGGCGCCTCCTTCGCATCTGGTTGAAGGAACGCGGCCAGGGAGTGCGCATCCAGGTCCGTGTCCTCGGGCAGACCGGCCAGCTCCATCAACGTTGGGGTTACGTCGAACCCGCGTACTTGGGTCTTGACCACAGTTCCGCGCGCGTACTCGCCGGCACCGGGCTTGATGATCAGCGGTACGCGGACCACTTCATCAAAGAGCGCATCGCCGCCACCGAATGCAGGCCCGTGGCCGAAGCCTCCGTGCTCCCAAAGCTGCTCCCCATGGTCGGATACGAATCCTATGACGGCGTCGTCATAGAGCCCCCGCTCCTTGAGCGCGATGAGGAAGGCTCCAATGCGATCGTCCACGTAGTTCACTTCACCGTCATACAGAAAGCGCATCACGTTGCGCTGTTTCTCGGTGCGCGGGAAGCCATCCTGGTAGAGGGAATAGGGCAACTCCACATTGGCCTGCGAGGGGTCCCCCCCAAAGGCGCGATCGAAAGGTGCCGGCTGCGTGAAGGGTTGGTGCGGATCGTTGAAGTGTAGAAAGAGGTAGTTGCGCCCCGGTCCCGCGTCCTCCAACCACTGCAGAGCCTCAAGCAGGTTGTCCTCGCCCCGCACGGCCTCGCGTGGGACGTTGTGGGCCACGTCGAATCCCTGCTCGAACCCACCGTCGTACAGTGGCGGTTTGTACACAACGGACTGCGTCGCCCAGCCAGCGTTGCGAAAACGCTCCGCTATGGTCAATAGAGCTTCAGGTAGGGGGGTACGAGATCCGTAGGAGAAGACGCCGTGGCGGGAAGGGACGAGTCCGGTAAAGATCGATGCGAAGGAGGGGCAGGTCCAGTTGCAGTTGCTGGCAACCGATGCAAAACGCACACCATCCGCCGCCAACGCATCAAGGTGGGGAGTGGTCGCGCGCTCGTACCCGTAGCAGGACAAGCGATCCGCACGCAGGGTATCCACTGCAATGAGGATGACGTTCCGGGGGCCCGCGCCCGTGGGCGGGGTCTCGATGGAGGGGTTGCCCCAGATGGGGTGGGGGTGTCCTTCGAGGGCGGTCGTGCGCAGTACGAGCTCGATCTCCCGGCCCGCCAAGGAGCCGAGACCCACACGGCCCCTCTCCCAGATCCAGCCACCAGGCTCTGCCTTGGCATCGTGAGACCAGAGCGTGGTCTCCTCCCCGTCGATCACAGAGAGAACCTCAAATCGCGCCGCATCGCCCGCTTGGGTCTCACGGGAAAGGCACGCCGAGAGCTTCAGGCTCGCCTCTTCGGGAACACGGATGCTGAATCCAAGCTCCGTGCGTGGAGGCGCGTAGAGCCCATAGCGGTAGGAGTAGTTGTCATCCCGAGGACCATGTGCTTCGCCCACATCGCCGAGGGGCGGAAATTGTCCGAACTTTTCAATCCCCAGGTCGGGGTCAGAGCCACTGGCTTGAGAGCGAGCCTTGAGTAGGGCTATGGCCTGTTCAGGAGAAGGCTCCACCCGCTCAAGTCGAATGTCATCGAAGCTCAACGCCCCGGTCTGTCCGCGCCCAGCGATCTGGCTGACCCGCTGGCGCAGGATCACGGCGAGCGAGTGGGTGTTCGGTGTTGTGAAAAAGGACGCCGAGGCCGTGTGCCACTCGCTGTCCGCTTCTGGTGCCGCGGGCCAGTGGACTTTCAAGGCCAGTCCGCGCCCGGCCATGTAGTGGTTGGCGAAGGGTCCGCCAACCGAGATCCGGCCCTCGGATTTCGCCTCGATGACGGCGAAGTCCGCATAGGTTTCGCCTGCGGCCTTCATTTTCCTACGGAACACGTAGTGCGTGCTGGGCTCAGCTGGAAGAACCCACCCGTAGCGAGCTCGACCCCCGAGGCCCCGAAGCACAAATGCTTGCCCCTCTTCAGCGGGCTCCACGGCGCTGCCATCCTCCATTCGCCAGCCGGCTTTATCCGGATCAAATGCCTCGAAAGTTTCATCGAGTTCCAGGGTGCGAGCCAGATCAGAGAGGTTGTCCACGTCGGCAGCCGCCGGAATGGAGCTGAGGGGGCTGTCGATACGGGCGGCAGAGAGGAGAGACCCGAGGCGGATCACCCCGGAGGGTGTTTCGCTCGGCTCCATGCGGGCCGTGGAGGTGTTGTGCGCGAATACCACCAGGGCCAAGAGAGCACCGGCTCCCAGGCAAGCGGTGCCGCGCAGCGTGAGGGGGATAGGCATCGGTGGCGACCTTGCCAGGGGTGGGCCGATTGTGACAGCAAAAACTAGAGGAGCGGGCCTGCATGAGTTTTGCAGGTGTTCGAGGAGTCCTTCTTCGCCAAGGCCCGGCGTGGGGCTGCGCTCAGAACTGGACCTCGACCTCAAGCGGTTCACCTTCCACGACAACGATCTCCCGTGTGTCTACCGCGGGGTCGGGCATCTCACCACCGGGGCCAGACGGTATCGCGTACAAGGTGGTTATCAGATTCCAGCGCCCTGGCGCCATTCCCTGCACCTCGACACTCCCGTTTTGGAAACCGGAGCCGCGCGTCGCTCCATCTCCCTTTCCGTCATCTCCGCCATCCAGGCGCTCCAATCTCACCGAGCCGAACTGACCGGGATTGCCGTCCGATCCAACAACCTGGATAGAGAGTGTGGAGCCGACCTCGAGCGCAACCTCGATCCCCGTCCGGACCTCATCGGGATTGAGCTCCTCGATTTCAATGTCTGCCGGTTGATAGCCGTCAGATGTGACCTTCAAGGTCAGGTCTACATCCGGTCGGACGCCGTGCAGACGGAAGGAGCCATCCTCATTGGAGACCGTACGGGAGTCTGGACCACCAATACTGATGACACTCGTGCCGCCGCCGCCGGTGCCCCCTGAAACGGATGCGGAGAACATCATCACAGAGCGCGATCCCCCGCCGGGTCTTGAGATCTCTGGTCGGAGTGCGGCACCGGCGATTCCATTGCCCGCCGTGTCCACCACTCTCCCCTCGAGAACCGTGTCACTGAGGTCGTAGTTGAACTCGGTGTCACCCTCATTGAGTGTGACGCGGAGGACCGTCTCCATCCAACGTTCCGGATGATTCACGGTGAGCTTGTACTCTCCAACTTTGCGGTCCTTCAACTCATAGGCGCCGGTGGAGTCTGTCTGCTCCGGGTTGGAGCTGAACGGCATCAGGTGTGACATGGGCTCATCTTTTTCAGTCCAAGGGGTCAAGCTCACGCCTGCATTGGCCAGAGGGCGTCCTCGGACGGTCAGTCGGCCACGCAAATGACCGCGCGCGGCACCCGCCAGTTCAAGCTCGTGGCTCGTGTTGATTCCTACCTCGATCCGCCCCCAATCTTTATCGAGGAAATCATCGTCCAAGCCAGTAAACATCATGAAGCCGGATGGTTCTGTCGAGTCCTCTATACGGAAGTAGTGAGAGCCCGGGCTGAGATGCTTGAAAGTGCGAACGCCCTGGTCGTTTGTCCTACTTGTGCCGTCGTCGCTACCTTCCGGAGTGCGGTGGCCGATTTTTGTGTTGGCCATGGGTTCACCCGATGAGTCTCGGGCTGTGACCCTCACTTCTCCTCCTACCATCAGGCGGATCTCCAACTCCTCAGCCACATTCGCGGGCTGGGGAAGGTCATACGTCGCGTAGTCGTCGTGGGTCACCCGAAGAGTCATGGGCTTACCGGGACTGGTCGTCAACTCGGCTTTGCCTTCGCTATTGGTGACGACCGATTTCTGACGACCTCCCATGGGGCCACCTTGACTTATGACCATCACCTGCTGCCGTTCGAGTGGAGCGTCAACGAGTCGCACGCGTGCCTTGGCTACGGGATTCCCACTGAGGGCGTCCAAGACCTTCACGCGCAGAACCGGTACCGGCCTCAAGCGAATGGTGCCCAGGTCCTGCATGGCACCAGGGTTGATCTGCACCCGTTCATCCCTGAAGTGCTCAAAGCCAGCGGCCGCGATCTCCAGGGTGGTGTGAGTCCCATCGGATTTGACCTCGGCGAATGATGCACGGCCATCGGGGTGGCGCCCGAGGGCTTTTCCATCCTCATCCTCTAGTGGCTTCAATTGGAACCGGCCTGCGGAAGCCGTGAACTCCTCGATAGGCGCACCTGTACTGGCGTTGACCACATGAAACTCAATGCCTGCACTGGAGGTCAACTCAAGCACCAGGCCATGGTCCCCGGCGCGGCCAGCAACACTTGCCGCGTCTTCTTGGGTGAAGAAGGCGTCTCCTTTGCGAACAACCAGGAAGTTGTAGGACTTGGACAGGCGCAGGCCTGACACTTCGAACACTCCCGTGGTGGAATTGCGGCTCGTGATCTGCCCCCTGCGAATGCCCTTTACGCGTCCGATGAAGTCATCCCCGACAGGCTGCGCTTGGACCTCATAGGAGTCTTCATCGGTAGGATTCCAGCCGTGCACCAGACCGCTGGCAGATCCACCGGGGTCGAGTTGAATGGTCAGCTCCCCTGGCTGGCTTCCGGGCTCGTCGCACTGTCCGTTGACCTCCTTATTGGGGTGCAGGGAGTGGTGGACGCTTATCAGGTATGGGCCGGGGGCCAGCTCATCCAGGACGAACTGCCCCGTTGCGTCGGTCGTCGCATCGACGGGTCCCGCCCTGTCCGAGGCGACGACGATGGTCATCCCCCCTTGGCTCTGTTGGGCTTGGACTCGTAGCTGAGCGCCCTCCAGGGGTTGACCCAGGTCGCTCAATACCCTGCCAGCCAAAATGGTGCCGGGCTGCAGTACGACATCGCCCAGGTTGCCGTCTTTGGGCAGGGGCAAGCCGTCCTGTGAGAACGGAGCAAAATTGCTGGCTCGGGCGCGAAGAGTCAGATCTGTCCGCTTCGGAGCGTCCAATCTGAATTGACCCTTGGCATCGGTCAGAACAGCATCATCTACTTCTTGACGTCCACCGAACGTAGCGAAGGGGAATCCCTCCGACGTTTGGTTCAGCCACACGCGGGCGCCCTCAACGGCGCGGCCGGAGAGGTCTACCACTCGTCCGTAGAAACTGTGCGGTTCGATTTCCTCATCCGCTGGCTCTGTGCCTCCGGGCGTTTCGAGGTCAGGTGCCAGTACCCGATCACTCGTGCTCTCAGCTTGGACGAGGGCAGCCGGGGCCTCGAGGTCCTGGTCGCCTCCATCCAGAATCACAAGAGGCTCTTCCTGACCACTACCCCGGCTGGGGTTGGATAGGTTTGTCTCGGGTGGCTCGCCTCCATCGAGGAGCAAAAGGAAACCACCAGCGATGGTGAGGAGGGCAAGGGGGAGAAGGAGTCGTGAGTTCATGAGGAAGCCCGAGGTTGATCGAGGGCAAGATCATAGGGCCCTCAACTCCACGCGCTTGAACGTGCGTGGCTTTCGAGCTGGGAGTCAGTCGCCTAGAGTAGTGCCGAGACTGCGTACCAGGCGCCGATTCAAGCGCACGGCATACGTCGCGGCCAATGCAAGGGCTCCAAGAGCGGCGGGTCCCGAGGAGAAAAGGGTGCGTAAGATCTTCCGGCCCGCATCTGTCGCCGCCTCTTCGCTGCCGCCCCCGATTCGCTGGAGGGCCCACAGCGTCAACGCGGCTGCCGCCATGGCTGGCACCTTGCGTGTGCCCATCCAAAGGCCCGAGTGCAGACCCTCCAATCGATGACCATGGGCCCGGCGCACCAAGGCGGGAGTATCCGCGAAGAGGGCAGAGGACATGCATAGCACTCCGCCTGATGCAAATCCTGAAAGGCCTGCAAGTTGAAGGAGTCCCCTCTGGTCGCCCACTTCCAAGTACCACCACCCCGCATGCGCTGTGATCCAGATTGATAGCGCCACCCGCAAGCCCGTCAGTTTTTCCCATCTCGGAGCCATCAGTGACCAGACGATCAACCCGGCCAGAGCGCAGCCCAGTGCCATGGGCAGAGCATCCTCTCCATTCAGCCGCACGACTTCATCAAGGTAAGCAGGCGCAAGAGTCAACTGAAAGGCCAGGCCGGCGATGGCCAGAGAATGCACACCACAGAGGGAGAGGAAGGTGCGGCTCTGCATTGCAGCTTTCAGGTCTTGACCGATGGTAGAGGGGGAGCGGTCCTCTTCCTGAGCGTGACGGTTCTCCGGCAGAGCACGCACGCACAAGAAAATGGAAACAACGGTGAAGGGAATAGCGAGGGGTACCCATGAACTGAGCCAGCCACGTGCCATGGGGGCAAGTGGATTCCACGTGAGCACAAGGATGAGTGCCGCCAGTAGGAAGCATCCATCCCGAAGGGCCCAGACGCGCGTGCGCCGGTCGTAGCCACCTATAAGATCGAGTCCCAGTGCTTCGTGATTCACCGCCACGGCCGTGGTGAGAATCAACGCCAAGGAGAACGCCAGTGTGAACCACACCATGCCTGCCCCCGGAACGGGATCCATGGCCATGGCCGCACCCCCGGCGAGTGGTATCACGAGCAGTACCAAGAGGGGGCGTCGACGCCCGAATCGGGTGCGCAATCGATCCGAAACCAATCCGACCACGGGAGCCAACAGCACGTCCAACAGTCGTACCGTCAGAACGATGATCGCCAGGGCGGTGAGGTCGAGGCCGTGCACCTCCTGGTAGAAGTGGGGCGCAGCCAGCTGCAGGGGGAGTACCAGCAGCGCCAGCCCCAGGGCTGGGAGGCAGTAGGCGAGGGCGGCGAAGCGGGGTAGGGGTGCAGGCATGGACTCCCGTTGGGCCTTGGTCGGCCTCAGGTCCGCTCGCCTCTAAGACTCAGCAGCCCAACGATGAGGAGGACGAAGCTCAATCCGTAAGCCGCGATCACAACCCCTTGGGCCTGTGTGAGGGACTCGATAGCAGTCTGGTGCTTGGCCTCTTCCCCTGCGAGGTTCCCCGCCAGAATGGCAAATGCGTTGTTGGTGGCATGGGCGAGCATGGAGGGAATCGTAGAGCGGGTCCACCAGGCAATGAGCCCAAACCAGATGCCCAACGGCAGCACGGCCGTGGCGTGCATCGGGTCCATGTGAGCGGCTGCGAAGAACACGGCGGGCACGAGGATGGCCAGGATGAATCCGTGCCGTCGAAGCAGGCCCTCGCGAACAAAGCCGCGGAAGAACAGCTCCTCGCTCAGACCAGGCAGGACGGCGGCGCAGAGCACGACCAACACAAGGCCGAGACCGCTCTGTCCCAGGAGCAGATTCTCCATCTGTTCCAAATGGGACGAGGGCTTGGTCAGGTCAAAGAACAGACTGGCAAAGAGGGCGCTGCAGACTTGAATGGTCGGCGTAGCAAGGGCAAGGGCCAGCCAGGTTCGCATGGAGATGGTGGGTCGCCGGAGTCCGAGTCGATCCATCCAGGGGCGCGAAGAGAGAAAGGCCGGCAGCAGTGCGGCGAGGAGAAAGAACGCCTGGCCTGGTAGGACGATGACCACCAGACCCATGCGATCTCCGGACAGCTCCTCGACCCAGTCAGACAATCCATCCCTCGTGAAGAC
>PBIX01000112.1 GCA_002720975.1 Planctomycetota bacterium
AGGCCTTGTAGGGGATACTTGGCGTAACGTCCGGTGTCAGTGAATGTGTCAGTGATTGCTGCGCCGAAGCGTGCGAAACCCTGCGAGCCCCTGCAGTCGACTGACTCGATCTCCGGGACCTACCGACTGTCACGGAAAAGGCCTTGGCACCCACGGGACCGGCGATTCAGCGGCACGGTGCCCCCCGCTGCGGCCCCCTGCGAGGAGAGGGAGAATGGAGGCGGCACCCGGACTCGAACCGGGGAATAACGGATTTGCAATCCGTCGCCTTAGCCACTTGGCTATGCCGCCTCTCAGCGCTCTGAGGAGGATACCCCGCTGCCGGGGGGGGTCAAGGGAGTGGAAGAGATGGCTGATCAGAGGATCCGGGACCCTGACCCTTGGTGCGGGTTCGTGCAGGCTCTAGCCTAGGCGCACGGGGACGTGGCGGAATTGGTAGACGCATCGGACTTAAAATCCGAAGGGCCCATGGCTCGTGAGGGTTCAAGTCCCTCCGTCCCCACCAACTGGACAGCCGACCGCAGCCCCTCACCCCCACCTCCTCCCTTGGTCCCCACGCCCTCCCTCCCCGCCGATGGCAACGGCCAGGATCCGGCAACCGGCGGCTCACGGGGCAGAGATCGTCGAGCCCTCCTGGGCCTGCTGGCCCTGGCTCTCCTGCCCCGGCTGATCATCCTGCTCGCACCCCACGCCGAGTGGAGCGTGCACGGCGAGGAGTACCACCGGGCCAACGTGGCCTGGGAGCTGCTGAACGGATCGACCCTGTCCCTGATCGACTACCAGTACGCCCCCTTCTTCGGCGGCTCCCTGGTGACCAGCGTGCTGGCTACACCTCTGTTTGCTCTCCTGGGAGTCAAGATGGTGGTGCTCAAGCTCGTACCGGTCCTCACGCATCTGGTAGCCGTGGGACTTCTGTTCTGCATCCTGCGACGCTGGGTCTCGCGGCGGTCGGCCTGGATCGCCGGCCTGCTCTTCGCCCTGGGCTCACCGGGCTACACCTACCTGACCACCATCGCCTGGGGCAGCCACCTGGAGAGCAACGCCCTGGGCCTGGGCTGCCTGTGGCTCATGCTGGATCTGCACGAGCGCGAGAGACAGCTGGGCCGGCGCCTGCTGCTCGGATTCCTGGGAGGGTTCTCGCTGTACTTCGGATTGCAGTGCGCGCTGTTCCTGCTGGCGCTCCTGATCGTCGATGGGTTGAACGATCGCGGAGTGTTCAGGCGACGGGAGTTCGCAGCCCAGGTGGCGGGCTTCGGCCTCGGCTTCAGCCCCTGGCTGATCTACAACCTGAAGAACTCCTTCAGCGGCATGGTGCTCTACGACCAGAGCCTGGCCCAGCACATTGACTCGGGGGGACCCACCTTCGGACGGTTGGGACAGATCGTCTCGCAGGCCCTACCCGGTTCCCTGGCCTTCGCAGACCTGGGGCCCCTGCCCGGTCGGGGCCTGGAGCTGGCGGTCTACGCCCTCCTGCTGGTGGCTTTCGGAGCCGGAGTGAACAGCTGGCGAGGGGGCAATCGGCCCCGGCCCTGCACGATGGCCATCATCTACGCCGTCACCTTCCTCCTCGCCTACAGCCTGAGTGATTTCCCCATCGCTAGTGGTGGAGAGATCATCTACGAATACCGGTACGTGGGTCTGCTGTGGCCCTGGGCCCTGATCCTGGTGGCAGTAGGCGCTGAACGGATCCTCGAGGCCCGTCCACGGTGGAGCACAGCAGGCCGGGGAATCCTGGGGGCCATCCTGGGGATCTCCCTGCTGGGCAGCGCCACGTCCTTTGCCGATCTGGACCGTTTCGGCACGGAGCTCGACCGACCCGCCATCGGGTTGATCGGTCACGGCAAGTGGTACGCCTGGCGCTGCTGTAACAAACCCGAGCTGCGGGAGCGGGTACTGGAAGGGGTAAACGCCCGACCACCCCAGGTAAGAAGGGAGATCTTCAGGGGCATGGGCCGCATCCTGCGCGACCTCTCGCAGTACGAGGAGGCTGACATGCCCGCCCCGTACACCCGCGGGAAACAAACCCTGGAGTGGTTCCGCGAGCGGGTTCCCGAGAAGTACCGCAACCTGTTCAAGGGCCGGGTCCCGCTGGGCACAGAACCACCAGCGGCAGCCGAGCCCGGGGATGGGGATTCACCCCCGCAATAGTCACAGCTACCCGTATCCTCTGCTTCCATGTTGATCCTCCCCTGCTTGTGCCTCGCCGTGTCAGCTCCCCTCCAGCCGGCGGTACAGGACGAGCCACCCATGAACGTCATCGTGCTCCTGGCCGACGACCTGGGCTGGATGGACCTGGGCTGCCAGGGCTCGACCTTCTACGAGACGCCGCACCTGGACGCCCTCGCGGCCAGCGGCATGCGCTTCACCCAGGCCTACGCGGGCGGGCCCGTGTGCTCCCCCACCCGCGCCGCGCTCATGGCCGGCAAGACGCCGGCGCGCATGGACACCACCGACTGGTTCGGCGCAGGCCGCGCGGGGAAGATGCTGCCCGCCGACTACGTCCCCCAGCTGCCCCTCGAAGAGGTCTCCCTGGCGGAGGCCCTGCAGACCCGAGGCTACCGCACCGCGTTCTTCGGCAAGTGGCACCTGGGCAAGGAGGGCTACTTCCCCGAGGACCAGGGCTTTGAGGTCAACGTGGGCGGCCACCACCGCGGCAGCCCGCCCGGTGGCTACTTCGCCCCCTTCAAGAACCCCAAGATGGAGGACAGCCCCCCGGGCACCCAGCTCACCGAGCGCCTGACCGACGAGGCCGTGAGCTGGATGGAGTCGGTGCACGAAGAGCCCTTCCTGCTCTACCTCTCCTGGTACGCGGTGCACACACCCCTGCAGACCAAGCCCGAGTACAAGGAGTACTACCAGCAAAAACGCAGCCAGCTGCCCGAGCAGGAAGGAGAGCCCTGGGGCCAGGAGCGGGAGCGCAAGGTGCGCCGCGTTCAGGACCACGCAGTCTACGCGGGCATGGTCCAGAGCCTGGACGAGAGCGTCGGACGGCTCCTGGGCCGGCTCGAGGAGCTGGGCCTGACAGGGCGCACCCTGGTGGTCTTCACCAGCGACAACGGTGGGCTCTCCACCTCCGAAGGGCACCCCACCTCCAACCTGCCCCTGCGCGGGGGCAAGGGCTGGCTCTACGAGGGCGGCATCCGCGAACCCATGCTGGTGCGCTGGCCCGGAGTGACGGACGCCGGCTCGGTCTGCCACACACCCGTCATCTCCATGGACGTCTACCCCACCGTCTTGAGCGCGGCCGGACTCGACCAGGCCCCCGAGCAGCACGTGGATGGCATGAACCTGCTACCTCTCCTGCAGGGGGGCACAGCCCCCGGTCGCGCCCTGTACTGGCACTACCCCCACTACGGCAACCAGGGGGCCGCGCCGTCGGGCGCCGTGCGCAGCGGGGACTGGAAGCTGGTGGAGTGGTTCGAGGATGGCACGACCGAGCTGTTCGACCTGGGTGCGGATCCGGGCGAGAGCCAGAACCTCGCAGCAGCTCAACCGGGACGCACGGCGGCTCTGCAAGCGGGCCTGGAGCGCTGGCGGAAGAGCGTGCAGGCCAGGATGCCCAGGCCCAACCCGAACTTCGGGAAGTAGAAGCGCTGAGCCCTGGCCCGAATCCGAAGCCTCTCCTGGTGGTAGCGACCTCCTGAGTCGTTACGAAATCACTTGGAAGCCTCAGGCTGCGGAGTAAGCGTCACCACACGGTCTATTTCTCTGACGGTGTAGAGTTGTCGCCGCCCGTCCTCGTCACGGCCATGGCCTGGGGGCCATGAGACCTCGACCTCGACCGTTCCCTCCCATGAATCATCGAGGTCCAAGGCGAAGTGCAGGAGACCGTCATTCTGGTTGCCCTCACCCGTCCCCACGACTAGATGCCGACTGAGGATCCGCTCCCCCTGCCGAATCCGAGCGTTTGCACCGATCACGCTGGCATGACTGAGCCCACCTGCCACGGGTGCTGCAAGCCTCAACTCCAGCCAGTGTCCTACCTCTCCGCGATTGACAAAGAGCTTCCCCGCGGTAACCAGGTCCATGTCACCATCACGGTCAAAGTCGGCCCAAGCCGCCTGGTATGTGGCCGGGAGCTCGCCGAGCCCGATGTCATCGGTGATGTCTTCGAACTCCCAGTCCCGATTATTCCGGTAGAGGACGGGGTTGTTCTGAAGGCCAAAGGAGGCGACCGGATACACCGTCGTAAAGAAGAGGTCCAGGTCTCCGTCGTTGTCGTAGTCACCAGCAGCCGGTGAAGCGTAGCTCTCCTGGTAAAACACTCCGCATGTGCCCTGATCCTCAAATGAGAAGCCGTCCGCCTCGCCCAATCCACGTAAGAAGCGCGACTTCGGTTGGTCGCCCCGATCATCCCTGTGCGCAAAGTTACCAGCGAAGAGGTCAAGCTGGCCATCATCATCGAAGTCTCCCCACGCCGCTCCAATGGAATGACCACCTTGGAAACCAGCAGAAGTCGCGATCACCCCTAGAGACTCTGCAACGTCCGAGAATCCGCCTGCGCCGTCGTTGCGCCAGAGCAAGTTCGGCTGGAGGCGGTAGTTGGAGACATAGACATCAACATCTCCGTCTTCATCAAAGTCTGCAGCTGTGACGCCGCGCGCTCTGTAGCGACCATCGCTCCAAACCAGAGCGAGCCCCTTTCCCTCCAGGTTCCGCAAAAGATGGTCTGGATAGGTGATGTTCTCCCCCCAATCTTCAAAGCCACCGACGTAGAAGTCGATCCAACCATCTTGGTCGAAGTCTCCAGCGGCAACCCCCCTGGAGCGCGTTCGCGGCAACCCCTCGAGCTCGAGTTCTTTGAAGGCCGCCGTGCCGTCATTGAGGAACAGGCGCTGACCGGCACAAGAGAAGAGATCAAGATCACCATCACGATCAAAGTCCACCAGGACGCCATCTGGAAGCTCCGCAGCCGCCCTGAACCGATCGCCTGAATCGTTTAGCCAAAGTCGGCCACCCGCGAGGAGGTCGCTCCAACCGTCACCGTTGCAGTCACCCCACGCCGCGCTCTCGCCGCTGCACTCAAGGCCCAGACTCTCGCTCAGATCTACGAAGCGGGCCTGATCCTGCACCTGGGACTGTGCGAAGAGCGACGAGCCAAGGAAGGCTATCCACGGGCATGCGTACGGGATTCGTCTCACGGGATCGCCTGGACGCTCGCTCCCCGTGGTACGCACGGCCCCGATCAGCCTCGCTCTTCGATCGGCACCCAGGGGGCATCGTGGACCCCCGTGTAGATCTGGGCGGGGCGGAAGAGGCGGTTGTCCTGGTGCTGCTCTTCGTAGTGGGCCAACCAGCCCACCATGCGCGCCAGGGCGAAGATGGGAGTGAAGGCGTCCGTGGGGATGCCCAGCTTCTGGTAGACGATGCCGCTGAAGAAATCCACGTTGGGGTGGATGCCGCGGTCGCCCAGGTCGGCCACCACGGCCTTCTCCAGTTCGAGGGCCGTGTCGTAGAGGGGCGTGGAGCCGTGGGCTTCGAACAGCTCCCCGGCCAGACGCTGCAGGGTGTGGGCGCGGGGATCCTTGGTCTTGTAGACCCGGTGGCCGAAGCCCATGACCTTGCCACCCGTGTCTCGCTTGGCGGCGTACCACTCCTCCACCTGCTCGGCTCCACCGATGGCTTCCAGGGCCTGCAGGACGCGCTCGTTGGCACCGCCGTGCAGGGGACCGTAGAGAGCACCCACCGCGGAGCTGGCCACGGTGTAGGGACCCGACTCGGTAGAGCCCACCACGCGCGCGGCGAAGGTGGAGGCATTCATGGTGTGCTCGGCGTGCAGCACGAAGCAACAGTCAAGGGTGCGCTCGGCGATGGCGCTGGGCGCCTCACCATTGAGCATGTACAGGAACGCCTCGGCGGAATTGGATCCCTCCGTGGGCGCAAGATAATCATCCCCGCAGCGCAGACGTTCCAGGGTGGCGATCAGGGTCGGCGTGGCGGCGATCAAGTGCAGCACGGCTTCGCGCACGCTGGCAGGATCCTTGACGTCTACCTTGGGTTGGGTCATGGCCAGAGCGGCCAAGCCCACCTGCAGGCCGTTCATGGGGTGGCCGTTCTTGGGCAGGCTGCTCAAGGTCTGCACCACCGCGGGCTCGATCCCACGGCGGGCGGCCAGTTCCCCGCGGAAGGTCTCCAGCTCGGAAGCGGTGGGCAGGCGACCCTCCAGAATCAGGAAGCAGGTCTCCTCGTAGTTGGAGTGCTCCGCGAGGACCTCGATGCGGTGACCGCGGTAGGCGAGAATGCCAGCGGTGCCGTCGATGAAGCTGATGGAGGACTTGGCGGCGGGGATGCCAGCCAGGCCGGGTACGAGTACGGGGTCGGTCACAGTAGTGGGGTCTCTTGTGCAGGTCGTTGCTGGGGTTGCCGGGCGTCCTCAGGTGGGACTCGCCCGGGCATGATCGTCTATTTGCGCCTTCCGAGATAGTCCACAAGGAGGCGCGCACCCACGCCGCTGCCCATGGCGCCTCCAACCCATCCGCGGCCAGTAGTATTCCAGGCGGTTCCGGCGATATCCAGGTGGCTCCACTCCGTATCCGGGGACACGAAGTGAGCCAGAAAACCCGCGCCGGTGAGGGATCCCCCTCCCACGGCGGGGGAAGAGATGTTTGACAGATCCGCCATCCTGCCCCGCATGGCGTCCTTGTGGAGCTCGGTCAAAGGCATCGGCCAGCAGGCCTCCCCCACGGACTCGCCCGCCGCGACGAGCTCGTCGCGCAGCTTGGTGGTCGTTGGATAGATCGCCGTGTGCTCATGACCCAGCCCCACGATCACGGCACCTGTCAGGGTGGCCAGGTCGATGAGCGTGTCCGGCTTGATCTTCTTCTCCGCATAGCAGAGGGCATCGGCCAGGATCAGGCGACCTTCGGCGTCGGTATTGTTCACCTCCACCGTCTTGCCGTTCATGGCCTTGTGGATGTCGCCCGGCTTGGTGGCGATGCCATTGATCACGTTCTCGGAGGCGGGCACCAGACCGTGCACCTCCTGCGCAACGTCCAGGTCCCCGAGCGCGTGGAAGGCACCGAGCACCGCAGCGCCACCGGACATGTCGTAGCGCATCTCATCCATCTTGGCCGAGGGCTTGATGCTTATGCCGCCGGCGTCAAAGGTCAGGCCCTTGCCCACGAAGCACACGCGACCCTTGGATCTCTTGGCCTTGGGCTTGTAGGTCAGATGGATCAGGTAGGCGGGCAGGCTCGATCCCTGTGAGACCGACAGCAACAGGCCCATGCCGAGCCGCTTCATCTCCTTCTCGTCGATGATCTTGACGCTGATGCGCGCGCTGCGCTTGGCGAGCTTGCGCGCCTCGGCCACAAGCACCCGCGGGGTCACCTGATTGCCCGCGCCATTCTGCAGGTCGCGGGTGTACATGTTCGCAGCGGCCAGATGGGTGCCGCGCCTGGCACCCTTGCGGAAGGCCGCATTGCCACCGAGCAGATCGAATCGCTTGCAGACTTCCTTGGGCGCCTTGCCCTTGCCACCGGTGTACTGGTAGCTGCCCATCACCAAACCTTCGGCCAGGGAGAGACCGGCTTCGGCGGATCCACCGGCGAGAGCAGAAGTCTTGGAGTGCACCCAAAGAGCGCCCTTCGAGACCTTTTCTCCACGGGCGTGGTTGGAAGCGGCGGCACCCGCGCGGCGCAGCTCCTCGGCGTCCACGTCTCCAGCAGGTCCCAGCCCCAGAAGCAGGACGCGCTTGGCCGGCCCCTTGACCGCCCAGGTGCTGGCCTGGGTGCGACGCTTGCCGTCGAAGCCGGTGAGGAAGCCCTTGGGCACCTCAACCCCCTTGGGCAGGTGGACGCGCTGGCCCTGACAGACGAGCACGGCCAGGAGGGGCGTGGTCGGCAGGCTGGCGGGGGCGGACTTGGAGGTGAGCTTCATGGGCTGTTGTATTGGAGAGAGGGCAACGCGCGATCGCGTGATTACATGTCAACGTATTTGGGTCCGCCGCCACCTTCGGGCACGAGCCACTCGATGTTCTCGTAGGGGTCGGCGATGTCACAGGTCTTGCAGTGCACACAGTTGCTGGCATTGATGACGACAGAGTCCGCGCCCTCGGGCCACTCGTATACCGCGGCCGGGCAGAAGTGCTGGCACGGGTTGCCATACTCCGCTGTGCAGCGCTCCACGCAGATCGTCGGGTCGACGACCAGCAGGTGCGAAGGCTGGTCCTCCTCATGGATCGCGCCCGACAGGTACACGTCGGTCAGCTTGTCCATGGAGTCCGCGTCGTTGAACTTGGGCTTCTCCAGCTTCGCCTGGGCCGCACTCTGCATGCAGGCGTGGTCCTCATGGCCCGGGCGTCGGGCTTGCAGACCCCGCCCTCCCGTGACCCGCTGCACGGCGAAATCCAGCATGCCGGTGGAGACTCCGCTGGCAAAAGCCTGTCGGTAGTTGCGCACGCCCCACAGCTCGTCCTTGGCCCAGGACGCCTCGAACAGCTCGCCGTATCGGGCGAGACCCTGGGCGGACGTGTCACCGGCCTGCAGCGCGTCGGCAATCGCCTCGGCGGCGAGCATGCCGGACTTGATCGAGAGGTGGATCCCCTTGAGGCTGGCGGCGTTCAGGAAGCCTGCGCTGTCCCCCACGAGCACGAAGCCATCCCCGAAGAGCTTGGGCATCGAGTAGTAGCCCCCTTCGGGAATCGTCTTGGCCCCGTAGCGCAACACCTCTCCGCCCTCCAGCAGAGGACGGATGCGCTCATGCTGCTTCCACTGCACGAACAGAGCGTGGGGATCGAGGGACGCATCCCCATGATCCAGGCCGACCACGAAGCCGATCGAGATCTGGTCGGGAGCCACACCGTAGACCCACGAGCCGCCGTAGCCGCCAGCGTGGAGCGGATAGCCGCCCGTATGGAAGACCTTGCCGTGCATCTCGCGTCCGACCTCTTCACGCACGCGCCACAGCTCCTTGATACCGGTGCCGTAGGTCTGGGGGTTCTTGCCGGCGTAGAGGGCGTGTCGGGTGAAGAGCTGCTTGGCGAGACTGCCGCGGGTGCCTTCGGCGAAGACCGTCACCTCCGCTCGCACCCGTGCACCGGCCTCGAAGTTCGCCTTGGCGCTGCCATCCTTGGCGATCCCACCGTCCCGCACATCGATCCCGACCACCCGCTCGCCCTCGTAGAGAGTCTCCGACGCAGGAAAGCCAGGCTGGATCATGATCTCGGCCTGCTCAGCCTGCTCGGCCAACCAGCCGACGACCTGATTCAGGCTGACCATCAGGTTGCCGTGGTTCTTGAGCTGCGGCGGACACAGGGGCCCCTTCATGGTCCAGTGCTTCCCGCCAGGGCGCAGCCACTCGGCCCAGTCGTCCCCAACTTCGGAGATCACCGGGAAGCCGCGCTCACGCCAGTCCGGGAACAGGTCAGAGATGCCCCGGGGATCCATGACCGCGCCGGAGAGGGTGTGGTGCCCGATCTCCTTCGCCTTGTCGATGACGAGGATCTCCTTGTCCCCCATGCCGCGCTCCTCGAGCAGGCGCTTGAGATGGATCGCACAGGAGAGGCTCGCCGGTCCCGCGCCCACCAAGAGGACGTCGACGGGCAGCTCTTCGCGCTCGACATCCGGAAGGTTGAGGGAGGTGGGATGGTGACTCATGCTTGAAAGGCCTCTAGGGCCCGGTTCCCACGGGAAACGGGCCGAGCAGGATACCAGCAGGCCCCCAACGGCGTCCAGATCGCCGCCCTATCCACGGGGCGAAAGGTATCGGTCACGCTGAGACCCGCCCGCCCGGGCGGGCGCCGTCAGGAGCGCTCGCCGATCCAGTGCTGCCCGTCCTGGTAGACCTCTTTTTTCCACACGGGCAAGCGTTCTTTCAGGGACTCGATCAGGAAACGCGCTGCAAAGAAAGCCGCCTCACGATGGGGGCTGGCCACCGAGATGACGACCGAGGGCTCCCCCACGCCCACCCGGCCCGTGCGGTGCACGCAGAGCATCCGCAGGGGTTCGGTTTCTCCGCCCTCGCCGCCAAACAACTCGGGATCCTCCAGGGCCGAGCGACAGTCCTTGAAGATACGCCCCATCTCCGGACCGGTCATGGCCTCAAAAGCCTCGTAGTCGAGCTCGACCACGTCCCGCTCACGATTGTGGTCCCGGGTGACGCCGGTGAAGGTCACCACGGCACCGCAAGCGGGATGTTGGACTCGCTGGGCCAGCCGGCCGGGGTCGATGGGCTCTGCGCTGAGTTCGAACAGGCCCGCAGCCAGGCGGACGTCTTCATCGCCCGGGTCGGCCTGCCCGCCCGATACGGGGGGCAGGAGTGCCAGCCGATCCCCGCCGCAGAGGAGGTGGCCGTCCGGGACGTAGTCGGTCCCCAGAACCCCCGCCACGGAGGTCAGGTCTCCCAGCTCCGGATGTCGACGTCCCAGCTCCGCCTTGAATTGCCCCACACTCAGGGGCTCGGACAGGTCGTCCAGCACCAACTCATCCACTCCAGCCCGCTCACGCAGGCCGGCGAAGAACAGAACAGTCAGCTGCACAGGCCCTGGTCGAGAACTAGAAGGGCGTGTCGTCAGCTTCGAGGAAGCCGGGGCCGGAGCCCTCGCCGCCGCCAGCGTTTCCACCACCGCCAGCGTTTCCGCCGCCGTAGTCACCATAGCCGCCGCTCGAGGCCCCAGCGGGCTCGCGCTGAGCTTGACCGCCACCGCCACCGCCACCGCCACCGCCATCCCTGGAACCGCCGACGAACTCCCAGTTGTTGGCGACCACGTACAGCTTGCTGCGTTTCTGTCCGCTGTTCTTGTCCTCCCAGGTGTCCAGGCGCAGCTCCCCCTCAAGGAAGGCGCTGGCGCCCTTGCGGTGGTACTTCTCGAAGGCCTCGCCACGCTTGCCGAAGATGGTGACGTCCACGAAAGTGGGCTCTTCGCGCCACTCGTCGGTCTGGCTGTCCTTGAAGCGGCGGTTCACCGCCAGGCCCACCTTGCAGATGGCCATCTGGTTCTGGGTGAAGCGAATCTCGGGGTCCCGGGTCAGGTTGCCCATCAAGATGACTTTGTTGAATGAGGACATGATCTAGCGTCTCCTGTTGTTCTGAGGCTTTGGTTATCGCGTAAGGCGTATCAATTCGGGAGATCTTCTCCGACGTGATCTGGTCAGCGCCGCCCCCTCGGGACCCCGCTCACCAAGGGTCCATGCTAGCGAAACCGAGGGCAGAAGTCATGCCGTTTGGGGCATTGGCCCATGGGCAGATGCAGCGTAGAATCGGCGTGTTCCCCTATCCCCACCGACCATGACTCCACCGCAACCCGCCTCCCCCGACACCAAACGCCCCAGCGGCCGTGAACGCCGCCAGTGGGACAGAGCCAAGGCCGAGTGGCCCGTCATGCTGCAGCTGGAGGACGGCGCCCACGAGGCCAAGATCCGTGACGTCTCCCGTGGTGGCGTGTGCTTCTTCCTGGACCGGCCCGTGCCGGAGATGACCGTCCTGCAGATGGACTTCGAGCTGCCCGTGGCCAGCGGGGTGCGACGCATCCGAGGCCAGGGGGTGGTCGTGCGCTGCGAGCGCATCAGCCAGGCCCTCGACCACTACGAGATCGCCGTCTTCACCCAGGAGATGGCCGAGCCCGACCGGGACACCATCGAGACCTACGTCAAGGCGCGGCCCGAGGGCCAAGAGGTCTAGGCCCCCAGGACAAGAACGCGCGGGATGCCCGCCAGATCTTGTTCCACCCTCGCTTCCGGGTCCGCCTGTCGGCCCAGCTCCAGGGCCGCAGGGCCCTGTTCGTGGCCGAGCTCCACCAGCATCAGGCCTCCGCTCCGGAGCCAACCCCGAGCGCCCTGGGCCAGGGAGCGCACCCAGTAGTGCACGTCATCCTCGGGCGCAAAGAGGGCGCCCGCAGGCTCGTGGTCCCGTACCTCGGGAGCCAGGGACTCTCGCTCGGCGGGGTTCACATAGGGCGGGTTGCACACGATCAGATCCCAGGGGGCACCATCACCGGCGGCCTGCAGCCCATCCTGCTCCAGCCAGGTCACCTCGGCGTCGAGGGAGGTCGCGTTCGCGCGCGCCACCTCGAGCGCCTCACCTGAGACGTCCACGGCATGCACGGTGGCAGAGGACACCTCCAGGGCCAGGGTGATGGCCAGGCAGCCGCTGCCCGTCCCGATGTCGAGGATGCGCGGGGCCTGCTCGCGATCGGCCAGATGATCCCGAGCCAGGTCCACGATCAACTCCGTCTCCGGACGCGGGATCAACACCCCGCTGCACACCCCAAATGACCGCCCGTAGAACTCCCGGGCGCCCGTGATGTAGGCCACCGGCTCCGTGGCGGCACGACGCTGGAGCAGGCTGCGGGCACGGACCAGCTCCTCCTCGGCCACGGGCTCCTCCAGCCTCAGCAGAAGGTGCAGCCGATCGACCTCGAGGGCGTGGGCCACCAGGAGATCCGCATCCAGGCGCGCCTCCTCGACCCCCTTGCGCTCCAGAAAGGCACGCGCACGCTCCAGCATCTCGCCCACGTTGCGCGGGCGCTCGGCGGTCTGGGAAGAGGAGGCCGAGGGAGGCCCCGTGTCCCCGCCCTGGGCGCTCACGATCTCACGCCTTCTTGTTGCCCGGGCCCTTGCGGCCGACTTTCCTCTTGGGCCCACTGCTGCCACCGGCAGCCCGCTGGGCCTCGCGCTGGGCCTTGCGCTCGGCGCGTTGGGCCTCACGCTTGATGTCACCATCCACCTTGGCCTGTTTCATGGCGATGTACATGGCGTAGATGGCCATGCAACCACCACCGCCCACGATCAGGCTGCCAAAGATCCCCAGGACCGCCCGGGCACCCAGAACACCCAGGAGGGTGAAGCCGCCGAAGACACTGATCATACCGGCGATTCCAGGCCCCAAGAACATCAATGGAAAGATCGGATTGAACTTACCACCGTGCTCATATCCGAAAATGTGGGAGAAGGTGGCACAGGCCAGGAGCAGGGTCGCCGCCTCGGCACCAATGCCACCGATGGAACCTGCCAGATAGGCATTCACGAAGGCTGCGATGGCCACAACCCCCGCCAAGCCCGTGGGGACCATGGCGTGCTTGAGCGCGAGCTTTGCAATGAAGCCTTCGCCCTTGCCGCCGTGGGTGGCCATGTAACCCTGATGGAAGACCCAGCCCGCCAAGAGAACGAGCGCCTTGGAGATGTAGAGCGAACCCCAGGCGCTGAAATCGACATCCAGGGCCGCGCGGAACGGTAGCAGGGCTCCGACAAGAAGTACCTTGGAGGACTTGCGCAGGATGAGCGGTGTCTGCTCCAGCTCCCGCTTGTCGCCCACTTGCACCTTGGCCTGGGCCGCCGGGGCAGCCGAGGCAGCAGCTTGCGGCTCTACCTCTTCTTCGCCCAGGGCCGAGGGCACCTCCGAGTTCGACACCGGCTCAGGCTCAGGCTCAGGCTCAGGCTCGGGCTCGGGCTCGGGCTCGGGCTCGGGCTTCTCTTCAAGGGGATCGAGGTCGTCCAGAGCCTCCAGCTCGTCCATGGGCTGGAGTTCGTCGAAGTCGGGAAATTCTTTTGAGTCAGAAGCCATACTTGATTGCTAGCGATATCGGGGGAGAGAGGGGGTGTAGCGTTTTACCACGCCCGGGGCATCTCGACTACCAAAGCAGACCTCACGACAGGTCCAAAGTCGTTCCCAGTGCGCTGTAGATGGACCTAGAGGTTGCGCAGCCGGTCCTCCCGGTCCTTGGCCTCGAGGGCTTCGATCACGGGCTCGAGGCGGCCTTCGACCACCTGCTCGAGACTGAAGTTCTTGCGCTCGGTGTCCTCAAGACGATGGTCCGTCAGCCGATTCTGGGGGAAGTTGTACGTACGGACCCGAGCACTGCGATCGCCGGAGCCGATCTGATCCTTGCGCTCGGCGGAGCGCTCCTCGTCGATCTCACTCTTTTTCAGCTCAAACGGCCGCGCGCGCAGGATGCGCATGGCCTTGGCCTTGTTCTTGTGCTGGGACTTCTCGTCCTGACAGATCACAACCACCTCCGTGGGCAGGTGGGTGATGCGCACGGCCGAGCTGGTCTTGTTGACCGACTGACCACCAGGACCCGAAGAGCGCATGGTGTCGATGCGCAGCTCCTCATCCTTGATGTCGATCTCCACCTCCTCGGCTTCCGGAAGGACGGCGCAGGTGGCGGCGGAGGTGTGGATCCGACCCTGGGTCTCGGTACTTGGCACGCGCTGCACGCGGTGGCCACCGGATTCGAAGCGCAGAAGCTTCCAGGCTCCCGCGCCCTTCACTCCGAAGACGATCTCCTTGAACCCGCCCACCTCGGTGCGCGACTCGGAGATCAGGTCCACCTTCAGGCGGTGGTTCTCGAAGAACTTCGAGTACATCCTGAACAGGTCGGCTGCAAACAGTGTGGCCTCGTCGCCACCCGTACCGGCGCGAATCTCGAAGATGACCTTGGTGCGATTCTCCTCGGGATCGGCGATCAGGGCCAGCTTGATCTGGCCGTCGAGCTCCTGCTCCTGCTCCTCAAGGCCGTCGAGGTCTTCCTGAGCCAGCGCGACAAGATCCTCGTCTCCACCTTCGTCGATGATCGCCACGGCCTCCGCACGCTGCTGGCGCAGGGCTTCCACAGCTTCAAACATCTTGGCCGAGGCCTCCAGGCTGCCGCGCTCTCGCAACAGCGCCGGATAGCGCTTGGCATCGGCAAGCACCTCGGGCGAGCCAATCAACTCGGTCAGTTCCTCGAACCTCTCCGAGCGCTCGCGCAGCTTGGAGACCAGTGCGTCGTTGAACTCCATGGACCTTGTGGAGCGCGGGCCGGCAAGCGCCAGCTCCTGCGCAGCGGAGGACTAGGACTTGTGCTTGGCGTGCGCGCTACCGTACTTCTTGACGAAGCGGTCCACACGACCGGCGGCATCCACGAACTTCTGCTTGCCCGTGTAGAAGGGATGGCAGACGTTGCAGATCTCGATACGCAGCTCGTTCACCGTGGCGCGCGTCTCGAAGGAGTTTCCGCAACCGCAGGTGACCTTGCAGTCCTGGTACTTGGGGTGAATCTTGGCTTTCATCGTTTCCGTGCCCGTTGTGGGCCCATGGGATGGGCCAGCCTGGTGTGCGCGCCATTTCCAAAGGCGCAGCGAAGGGAATCGGGCGCAAGAGGGTAGCGGCCGTCCCGCCCGGCGGCAAGGGGCCCGGCCCCGGGGTTGCCAAGCCCCCCTCAAGCAGGGGGGTCCAGGGCCGCCAGCAGGCCCAACGCCAGGGCCACGGGCAACCCCACCACGTTGTCGAATCCACCCCCCTCCAGGTTTTCGACGAAAGCGTCGGCAGTCTCCTGGATGGCGTAGCCCCCGGCCTTGTCGGACCACTCCTCCACGTCGAGGAAGGGCTCCACCTCGTCGTCCCGGACATCCCGGAACTCCACTTCGCTTTGGACACAGCGAGCGCGAGCCTCGGCGCCGCCAGGCGCCAACAGG
>PBIX01000113.1 GCA_002720975.1 Planctomycetota bacterium
GGTGCAGGTGCAGGTGCGTCTACCGGCGGGCCGATCTCCACGATGCCGTCCTCGCAGGACTTGCACTTGGCCTTGTCGGCGGGGAAGGTCGCGGGAACCTTGAAGGTGGCGTTACAACTGGCGCAGGTGCCAACTCTGTACTGCATCCTGGGGTCTCGTTTGGGGTCGTGCGCCGGATGGCGCGGGGTTGGGGGGAGAGGGTGGCGTCAGTTACCGCCCTCGGCTTTGCGGCGCAGTTCTTCCATGCGCCGGCGTTCGTTTTCGTTGCGGGGCTTGTAGTTGGGGTTGTCCCAGAAGGGGTCGATCTCCTCTTCTCGCGAGTCGGCCTCACGCCAGAAGCGTTTCCACTTGCGGTCGTACCAACCAAACCACTGCTTGATGCCGGAGTCGATGCGCTCTTGGGTTCCGCCCATGGCGACGTGCACCACAAAGGTTGTCTGGTACTCGGTGATGTCGCTGAGCAGCATGTGGATCAGGTTCAGCTGGATGGCGTTCTCCTCGGATTCGAGGGGGGTGCCGCCCATGCGCTTGAGCAGGCCAGGGACCGCGTGTTTGCCGATCTCTTCCAGGCGACCTCGTGCCGCGGTGATTTCCTTGGGGCGCGCCTCCATGTTGATCAACTGATCGATCAGGCCTTCGATCTCGGTGATCTGCTCCGGCGTCGTCTCGGCGTGATAGGCGATCTCCTCGCGCACGACTCCCTCAATGACCTCGGAGCCATCGGAGAGGGTCTTGCGCACGGTCTTCTTGGTGCGTCTGGTCCGTTCGCGCTTCTCTTCCTCGGGAGAGATCCATCGCTCCCAGCGCCAGGCTTTCCAGCGCATGTCCGTGCCGCGTACAAACTCCCACTCCATCCATCGGTCCGAGAGGTTCGGATCCCCACTGCGCGACTGCACGTGCAGGCGCACGATGGCAGACTTCTCTGTCTCCGCGACCACGTCGCCGTCGTAGGGTTTCCAGAGGGAGACGGGCATCTCACCTTCGGCGGACGTAAGGCCGTCCACGGTAGTGTTGCGGTAGGCCGTCTGGGCGGCTCCGTCGAGGCTCGTGTATCCTGCGAGGGTGACGGGCTGCTCTCCTTCGGGAGTGGCGGTCGCAGCGGAGGCGATCTCGTGATCGCGCAGCTTGGCGAAGTCCAGCAGCACGAAGAGCTTGGAGGTGTTCTTCGAGAAGGCCAGGTCGTGCATCTGTCGCGCGAACAGCACATGCGGAGAATCCCAACCGGTGCTGGGTCCGGTGTCTCCTTCAACCACGGGAGGGGCGGCTTCGACCACGGGGGGCGGGTCACTCTTGCCGCGGTTGACAATCAGCAGCACGAGTCCGAAGACGACTACCGCACCGCCGCCGATGAAGTACTTGGTGGAGTCATCCTTTTGGGCCTTGGAGCTCCGACGTGCTCCAGGTGGGCGGGCCACGTAGATGTGGCTGCACTCGCCGCAGCGGACCTTGGCACCCTCCTTGCTGTCAGGGAGCTTGGCGCGGGCGCCGCAAGATGTGCATTCGATGATCATGGGGGACAGTTCCTCACGGGGGGTACCCGTTGGAGGGGCGCAGGCTACGGACCTTGTGGCTGAGGCTGAACCGGTGGAACAAGGTACCGAGGGGCCGCAGGGGGCGCAAGATGAGGGCTTGGGCGGGGGCCTCGCGAACCCGGGCCGGGACGGGATGGGGTACAAGTAGAGGCCCATGGACCCGCGGCCCTTCCAACTCGTCTGCCCCTATGAACCGACGGGTCATCAGCCCCAGGCCATCGACAAGCTGGAGCGCGGCCTCCGGGATGGCGCCCCGCAGCAGACCCTCCTGGGTATTACGGGTTCCGGCAAGACGTTCACCATGGCCTCGGTGATCGAGCGGCTCAATCAGCCGACCCTCGTGCTCTCGCCCAACAAGACCCTGGCGGCCCAGCTGTTCTCCGAGTTCAAGGAGCTCTTTCCGCACAACGCGGTGGAGTACTTTGTCTCCTACTACGACTACTACCAGCCCGAGGCCTACGTGCCCTCGACGGACACCTTCATCGAGAAGGACGCCAATCGAAACGAGAATATCGAGCGCTTGCGTAACAGCGCCACGCGCTCTCTGCTCGATCGCCGCGACGTGATCATTGTCGCATCAGTCTCCTGTATCTACGGATTGGGTTCGCCTTCCAACTACAGCGAGATGGCCGTGCAGGTCGCTCGCGGCGAGGAGTTGGACCGGGATGATCTCCTGCGCAACCTGACTCAGATGCAGTATGCGCGCAATCACCTGGAGTTCCGTCGCGGCACCTTCCGCGCGCGCGGCGACGTCGTGGAGATCTTCCCGGCCTACGAGGACGCGCGCGTGATCCGGATTGAATTCTTCGGTGACGAGGTGGAGGCCATCACCATGGTGAACCCGCTGCTGGGGGAGGTGCTGCAGGAGCTGGAGGAGATCGTGCTCTACCCGGCCAACCACTACGTCACCCCCCAGGAGCGGGTGGATCGCGCCCTGCCCCTGATCGAGGAGGAGTTGGAGCAGCAACTCGAGGCCTTCAAGCGCAAGGGCAAGGTGCTTGAGTCTCAGCGGCTCGAGCAGCGCACGCGCCACGACATGGAGATGCTGCAGGCCACCGGCGTCTGCAATGGGATCGAGAACTACTCGCGTTTCATGGATGGGCGCTCGCCAGGGCAGTCGCCTTTCACGCTGCTGCACTACTTCCCAGACGACTGGGTGCTCTTCGTGGACGAGAGCCACGTGGCCGTGCCCCAGGTTGGCGCTATGTTCAAGGGCGACCGATCGCGCAAGGAGACGCTTGTGGAGCACGGCTTCCGATTGCCCAGTGCTCTGGACAACCGGCCGCTGCGCTTCGAGGAGTTCGAGCACTTGCTGCGCCAGGTGGTTCACGTCTCCGCCACGCCGTCGCGCTACGAGCTTGAGCACTCAGGGAAGCACATCGTTGAGCAGGTCGTGAGGCCCACGGGCTTGCTCGACCCTCTGATCGAGGTGCGTCCGGCGGCAACCCAGGTGGACGACCTGTTGGCCGAGCTGCGCAAGGTCATCGCCTCGGGTTGGCGCGTCCTGGTGACAACCCTGACCAAGCGCTCGGCTGAAGAGTTGACCACCTACTACTCCGAGCTGGGAATCCGGGTGCGCTATCTGCACTCGGAGATCGACGCGCTTGAGCGCTCGGCGATCCTGCGCGACCTGCGGGCCGGAGAGTTCGATGTGCTCGTGGGCATCAACCTCCTGCGGGAGGGCCTGGACCTCCCCGAGGTCGCCCTGGTGGCCGTGCTGGACGCGGACAAGGAGGGCTTTCTGCGGGCCAGCACGAGTCTGATCCAGACCTGCGGACGAGCGGCCCGTAACGTGGCGGGCCGTGTGCTCTTCTATGGTGATCGGGTGACAGACTCCATGCAGTCCTGCCTGGATGAGGTCGCCCGGCGTCGGGTGATCCAGCAGGCCTACAACGAGGAGCACGGGATCGAGCCGGCGACGATCATCAAGCCCATCCGCGAGAGCATCGAGGCCATGTACGAGATGGACTACCCCGAGGTTCCCGCGGTCGCCGAGCCGGGGAGCGAGCCGAGCGAGGCGGAGACCTGGCCCTTGGCGCGCCTGCGGGGTGAGATCGAGCACCTGCGCGCGGACATGCTGTTGGCCGCGCAGGAGCTCCGGTTCGAAGAGGCTGCAGGCTTGCGTGATCGTCTCACCCAACTGGAAGACCTGGAACTCAAGCGATGATGGGAACGTCGTGAGCGGGCCGGCATGGTCTCTGGATGAGGTCCCCCGATGTCCGGGGGTGTACCTGTTTCGTGACGCTGAGGGAACGGTGTTGTACGTGGGCAAGGCGCGCGACCTGCGCGCGCGCCTGACCCAGTACCGCAGACCCGGTGGAGATGGTCGCCTGAACATTCTCTTTCTCGAACAGGACGCGCAGTCGGTGGAGACCATTGTCACGCGCACAGAGCAGGAGGCTCTGCTTCTAGAGGACACGCTCATCAAGAGCCACAAGCCGCGCCACAACGTGCACCTCAAGGACGACAAGTCCTTTCTGATGGTGCGCCTCGATCACGCCGAGCGTTTTCCGCGACTCAAGCTCGTGCGAGCCCATAGCCCGAAGGAGGGCAAGGCCGGTGGACGTAGTCGCTATTTCGGGCCCTTCGCCTCGGCCTCGGCGGTCCGGCGCACCCTGGCCGACCTGCAGCGCGTCGTTCCCTTGCGGGACTGCCCCGACTCCGTCATGAACCACCGCTCGCGAGCCTGCCTGCAACACCAGATGGGGCTGTGCTGTGCTCCGTGCGTGGGGGAGGTGAACGAGGATGAGTACGCGGCCTTGGTGCAGCGTGCGGTCAACGTCTTGGGCGGGGATGTTCGCGAACTGGAGAATGACCTGGACGAGCGTATGCGGCGCGCCTCGAGCGCCAGGGAGTACGAGAAGGCGGCTCAGTGGCGCGACCGCTTGCAGGCCCTTCGCCGAACCGTTGAAGGCCAGGGGGTGCGACCCAAAGACGAGGTGGAGCGGGACATCCTGGGTCTGGCCCGGCGCGGTGCTGAGGCCCTCATCCATCGGCTGGCCTTCCGGGGGGGACGACTCAGCGAGAGCCGTAGCCACCGCTTCCGTTCGGGCCTGCCCGATGAGGAGTTGATGCACGTGGTGTTGACCGCCCTCTACGCGGGCGGCCGGCGCCCGCCGCCCGCCGAGATTGTCTTGCCCTGTGCCCCCGCGGAGCGCGAGCTGCTGGAATCGGAGCTGGGCGAAGAGCTGAAGATCGTTGTGCCCACTGCGGGAGACCGTCTGCGCACCCTGGACATGGCGGGGGAGAATGCCCGTCGCCAGTTGGAGCAGGTCAGCAATCAGGACGAGCGCGAGCAGGCGGCGCTGGATGAGTTGATAGCCCTGCTAGACCTGGCTCCGGGCACAGAGGTGATCGACTGCTTTGACATCTCCAACATCCAGGGCGCCCACGTCGTGGCCAGTCGCGTTCGCAATCGACGCGGGCATGCGGACCGGGCCGGTTACCGGCGCTACAAGATCCGCGACGTTGATGGTCAGGACGATTTCGGTGCCATGCGCGAGGTCGTGCTGCGCAGCTTGCGCCGCGGCGCACGCGAGGGGGACCTACCCGACCTGATCGTCGTCGATGGCGGTCAGGCCCAGCTGTCCAAGGCTCTGGAAGCTCGCGAGGAGGCGGGGGCGTGGGGGGTCGCCATGGTGGGCTTGGCGAAAGCGCGTCGTGCGCGGACGGTCAAGGGGGTCAAGCACCCGGCCACCGAGGAGCGGGTTTGGATTCCTGGGGCCGAGGGGCCGCTGGAATTGGCGCGGCACTCGGCCTCACGCTTCTTGCTGGAGCGCATCCGTGATGAGGCGCACCGCTTCGCCATCACCTACCACCGCAAGGAGCGCGGTCGGGTGACGAGCCGCCTCGATGGTATCCGGGGCGTGGGCCCCGCCCGGCGCAAGGCGCTTCTCCGCCGGTTCGGGAGCGTCGCCGGGGTAAGCCAGGCCAGTGTGGAAGAGCTGGCCGGAGTGGCCGGAATCGACCGTGCTCTCGCCCGACGTATTCGAGATACTCTGTCCGCCTGAGAGCCTCTGCACCGAAAAAAAAGGGCCTGGGTTTCGACTCTCGCTGCGTGCGCCGTAGGCTTCTTCCAGCCCCATGTTGAAACTGCTCAGACCTCTCTTGCCGGTCACCCTGGCCCTCATGCCCCTGGCAGGGGCCCAGGATCAGCCCGACTACATGATTGCGGAGAGTGAGCACTTCCACGTTCTCTGCTGGTTCTATTCCGAACGCAGCGGCCAGACTCTCCCCGATGCGCTGCTCCTCTCGGGTGAGGAGGTGATGGCCCAGGGAGCGCTCCTGTTCGGTGGCTCAAAGGATGTGGACGCAGCGCCCTTCCAGCTGTTCATCTACTCCACCCGCAAGGGTGCCAGCGGGTACATCGCCGGGGCTGAGAGCGTGTCCCCCGGCTCTGCATCGGGGACCGTGGATCTGGCCCATTGGGCCTCACGCTCTGTGCACGTTCGCATGCGTCCCTTCCCCGTAGATCGCTCTCTGGTTGAGTTGAGGGTTCCGACGGATTGCCTGCGCCGGGCCAGTGCCGGAATCGCCCACCTGACCCGTCAGGACCTCGCCGGCGGCCAGGACACGGCGCCCCGTTGGTTTGCGGAGGGTGCAGCCCAGTACCTGGCCACACGCGCTCTGGCCGCACGTGGCACGGATGGCCTGGGAGACGAGAGCATCTGGTTGGGAACGCAGGTGTTTGTCGTGCGGAGCCTGATCGCGGATGGGCGTCTGCCCGTACTGGAGGACGTGCTGGCGGACAGTCTGGGTGAACTTGAAGAGTCCGCAGTGGAGAGCCTGCACGCAGTCCTCTTCGAATTCCTGATGGAGCACCTGGCAACCCGTGGGGAAGCCTGGGGCCAACTACGCGCCCGCCTGACCCGTGGCCCACGCGGGCCTGAGCTCCTGCCCGTGCTGGAAGAGTGGCTGGGGGATGGTGGTATTGGTGGGCTCGAGGCGCACTTTCACCGTTGGCTACAGGAGCGACGCCCCGCCTGGAACGACGCTCAGCCAGCCTTGCAACGACACCCTGAAGGATGGGCCCAGGCTCCCCTCCAGGGCAATGCCATCGCCTGGCGCAGCGAGAGCGTTCCAGAGCCGCCCTACAGGATCCGTGGCGAGTTTCGGGCATTCCTGGATCCGCGCACGAGCACGGCACAGGCGAACATCCTCTTCGGGCGGCTGGGCGAGGACTTCCTGCAGGCCTCCATCCACTCGGATGCGGGCATCTCCGTCTGGGACCACTCCCACGAGAAGAACAGCTACGAGATGTTGCAGTCCCAGGCCTGGAGCACGCCGTTCCAGTTGCGCGACTGGCAGCCCTTCGAGATTCGAGTACTGGGCGAAGACGCCCACGTCAGCGTCGCCAACGAGCAGCTCTCCCCCTTCAGTATTATCGGTCGGGACATGGGTGGGCGGTGGGCGGTGGGCACCTTCAAGGGCTCCGTCACTCTATGGCGCGACCTGAAGATCGAGCCCATTCGCGACTGAGCCTTGTCTCCTAACCGCGGGGGTGATGGAGGCGATGGATGGCGCGCACGTGGCCTTCGTCCAGTTGCGTGTACACCTCCGTGGTGCGGATGGACGCGTGACCCAGCATCTCCTGTACCGAGCGCAGGTCGGCGCCGCCCTGGATCAGGTGACTGGCGAAGGAGTGGCGTAGGCTGTGGGGAGTGATGGTGCGGGGCAGGCTGGCGGCTGCCGCCGCGGCCTTCACCCGGCGCCAGGCGTTGGTGCGGTCCAGGGGTAGGCCATTGCGTGTGAGCAGCAGCTCCGCCTGCCGGTCGTGGCGAGCCACCTGGGGGCGTCCCGATTGGAGCCACTCCTCTACGGCGACACGTGCCTGGGCTCCAACGGGTACCACACGCATCTTGTCACCCTTGCCGTGCAGTCGCAGGACGCGCAGCTTGGGCTCCAGGTCATCCGTGCGCAGGCGCACCACCTCCCCTATGCGTGCGCCGCAGGCGTACAGCAACTCGAGGAGGGCGCGATCGCGTTGGGCCATCCAGCCATTCCCACGCGGGGCACTCAGCAGCGCCTCGACCTCTTCGGGCGAGAGCGTGTGGGGCAGGAGCTCGCGCAGCACAGGTGCGGGGACGCGGCTCGTGGGATCGCCCTGCAGCGCCCCCTCCATCACCAGGAATCGCAGCAGCATGCGAAGAGACACCAGGCCGCGAGCCACGGAAGCCTCCGCAGCACCTTCCGCCCGGCGGCTGCCCAGATAGTCGATGACTCCGGCCGTGTCGAGGTCGGCCCAGACCGCCATGCCCCGGCGCCCGGCCCAGCGGGCGAAGCGCTCCAGGTCGGCGCGGTAGCTCCGCAGGGAGGTACGAGCGAGTCCGGCCTCGGCTCGAGCAGCGTCCAGATAGTCGGCGATGTCCGCGCCCATTGCCGCCGGGATAGGGTGTTCCTGGGCCGTGGTCACTCTTGCAGGGTGCGGCCCATGCGGGATCGATGCAAGCGCTGGCTCGACCGCCCCCCTGTACCTGCCTATACTTCGCCGCCCGTCGGTTGCCCCATGTCCCCTTCCACCCCAGAGCCTCTCGATTCCCTTGCCCCTCCTTCCAGGAGTCGGCATGGGCTGTGCCTGTTGGCGATCCTGGGTCTGGTCGTCCTGGACCTGTGGAGCAAGAGCGCGGCGTTTGAGTTCCTGGCTGAGGCCAACCTGGTGCGGGACGACACAGGGCACGACCGCTACCCCCTGGTGGGGAACTGGTTGGGAATGATGCGCAACCTGAACTACGGGGCAGCCTTTGGACAACTGAAGGGTATCCCCACGGCCCTTGTCGGGTTGCGGACGGTGGCGATCGTGGTGCTCGCCGTGCTGGTGTTTCGCGCGCCCCGGGGGCAGGGCCTCTACCTGTCGGCCCTGGTGCTGATCCTGGCCGGGGCGATGGGCAACCTCTACGACAACCTGTTCCACCGCCCGTTCGACCATGAAGCGGGGCGTCCCTTCGGGCCCGTACGGGACTTCATCGACGTGTATTTTCCTGGCCTGCGCTGGCACTTCCCCACGTTCAACGTGGCCGATTCGTGCATCTCGGTGGGGGCAGTGCTCCTGCTCCTCTCCGGTCTGGTGGGCGGGAAAGGAGAGGAGGGCTCCGAGAACGAACCGGAAGTGGACGTGGGGGCGGATCCTGAGGGACCCGAAAGCTAGTTGCAGCGCTGCGTTGCTCCAGCCCCTCCCGAGGGCTAGATTTCAGCCATGGCTAGTATGGAGGTTGACCTCGCCGGAATTTCCCTGCGAAATCCGATCCTCTCCGCGTCCGGGACCTTTGGGCATGGGGTGGAGATGCAGCACATGGTGGCCCTGGATGAGCTGGGGGGGCTGGTCAGCAAGACGGTGACCTGTCAGCCGCGCCCCGGCAATCCCGCCCCACGCATTGCGGAGACCAAGGCCGGCTTCCTGAACTCGATAGGGCTGGAGAATCGTGGGATCGAGTCCTACATCGAGTCCGTGCTGCCGGAGGTGGATAGTGCGGGGACGGTCATCATCACGAACATCGGTGGGGAGAGCGTGGCCGACTACGCCGCCGCCGCAGAAGCCCTGGCGGGCTTCGACGTGATCTCTGCTCTGGAAGTCAATCTCTCATGCCCGAACGTGGGCGGAGGCCGGCTGCCATTCAGCACGGACCCCAAGAAGGCGGAAGAGGTGTTGCGTGCGGTGAGCGAGGTCACGGACAAGCCCCTTTGGGCCAAGCTCTCGCCCAACGTGACGCGCATCGAGGAGATCGCCTGCGGTGCCGAGGCGGGGGGAGCCAGCGCGATCACGGCCGTCAATACCCTGCTTGGCCTGGGGGTGGACTGGCGCACGGGACAGCCGTCCCTGGCGACCGTCATGGGCGGCTACTCGGGGATCGGCATGGGTCCCGTGGCTCTGCGCTGTGCATGGCAGTGCGCTCAAGCGGTCGACATCCCCGTCGTCGGCTGTGGGGGCATTGCCGATGCCGAGGACGTCTTGGCCTTCTTGGCCGTTGGCTGCCATGCCGTGCAGGTGGGTACAGCGAGCTTCTCTGAACCAGGCCTGCTCGGCCGCTTGGCGGGGGACGTGGAGCAGTTGCTTGACGAAGCCGGCGTGAAGGACGTGCTGGATGTGGTGGGCTGTATGGAGGCCTCCAGGTGATGTCCATGGGAGTGTGCCGTGCGACTGGCTGAGATCACATCGGACATGATGTCGCGCGCCATCGACATCTACTTTGAGCACGCCTTCCCAGAGGCCTTGGGCAAGAGCCCTGCACGGTCTGCGGAGGAGCTCAAGGAGCATGCGGGTCTCGACCAACCGCTGGCCCTGTTCGATGCTCCGGAAGGCAAGAGTGCGGGAGTACTACCGCGCCATGTGGTTCGCCTCGGGAACCACGGCTATCCGTTCATGAAGTTGGTCGTGCAGGAGTACATCCTGGACGGCGAGTATTTCTTCTCCGTGGACACTCACGACGCCCTGAAGGTCTCGCCGGAAATGCCCGACTACGAGGCGTGGTGTGAGGTACGCCGTGAGAATCGGCGCCTGAAGGAGACCATTGAAGAGGCCTGGGCCGGGGCTGGGTTGCCCACGCACCAGGAGCTGCGCTCCCTGGCAGAGGGCGTCGCTGGTACCGATGGTCAGAACGGGTGCTCCGGACGGATCATGGTCGTGGATGACGAGCGGGACGTGGCGCTCGGGTTGGCGGCCCTCCTGCGGGGGAGGGGGTTCGTGGTGGAGACCGCGTTCGATGGCCAGGAGGTCGTGGATCGCCTCAAGGATGGGGAGGTTCCGGACCTGCTGCTCTTGGACTACTCGATGCCCGAGCTGGATGGCGAGGAGGTGATGCAGACCCTCAGGGCGGACCCGGAGTTTGCCCAGATGCCCATCCTGCTGGCGACGGCGAGCAACATTGACCTGGAGGCCATGACCCGGGCGAATGGACTGCTGAGAAAGCCGTACACCCGGGGAGTGCTGTTTCAAATGATCCAGGGCCTGATCGGGTGAAGGAGTGAGGTGTAAGGGCTTGGGCCCTTACAGCGCGCTCTGGTCCGATAGTCGCTTCAAGCTCGCCGCGAGAGTGCAAGGCCTCCAGCGCGGGTGGGTGCGCAGGTACCCATCTGGAATCAAGTGCAGCCCAACCCACGTCTGCGGGGGTTGTTCCCCTCCCTCTGACCCCGTCTAATGTCCCCCCGAAACCCCGCCCCGAGCCTCCAGTCGGCCCCCAGGATCCCTTACACCACGCCTTTCACCCCATGAGTTGGGACGACTTCACAGACAAGATATCTCTGGCCGGGGATAAGGTCGGCCGCAGCCTCAAGTCCCTCTTCGGGTCGGAGAACGAGCGCATGGTGCGCTCCATGCAGCCGATCATCGCGCAGATCAACGAGCTCGAGCCCTGGGCGCAGGGTCTCGACCAGGAAGCCATTCAGGCAGAGATGGTGCGGCTCAAGGAGGCGGTCGCCGAGGGAGAATCCACCCTCGAGGATGCGCTGCCCCACGTCTTTGCCATGGTGCGCGAGGCCTCGGTGCGTACGCTCGGGCTGCGGCACTACGACGTTCAACTCGTGGGGGGCTACGTCCTCCACCAGGGCCGTATCGCCGAGATGATGACCGGCGAGGGCAAGACGCTCGTGGCCACCCTGGCTCTGTCCCTCAACAGCCTATCCGGGCGGCCCGTCTACCTCGTCACGGTCAACGACTACCTGGCCAAGCGGGATGCCCACTGGATGAGTCCCATCTACAACTACCTGGGTCTGACGGTAGGGGCCATCCAGTCGTCGATGGATCCGCGCGAGCGCAAGCCGGTCTACGCGTGCGACGTCATCTACGCGACCAACAACGAGATGGGGTTTGACTACCTGCGGGACAACATGAAGACCACGGTGGATGAACAGGTCCAGAGCGACCTGTATTTCGTCATCGTGGACGAGGTGGACTCGATCCTGATCGATGAGGCGCGGACCCCGCTGATCATCAGTGGTCCGGCTGAGGAGCACGTAGGCAAGTACATCCAAGCCGATGAGATCGTGCGCCAGTTGACTCGGGATGAGCACTACGAGATCAAGGAGAAGGAGAAGAGCGCCTCGCTGACGGAAGCGGGAATCGAGGAAGCAGAGCGGCTCCTTGGCGTCGAGTCCTTCTACGAGCCCGGATTCGAGGATTGGCCGCACTACCTTGAGAATTCCATCCGTGCCCATGAGCTCTACACCAACGACAAGGAGTACGTGGTCGAGCCCGCTGAGGACCGGCATACGGGCGAGCTCAGACCCGAGGTCATCATTGTCGACGAGTTCACTGGCCGGAAAATGCAGGGACGGCGCTGGTCAGACGGTCTACACCAGGCTGTCGAGGTCAAGGAGGGGCTTGAACCCAAGAAAGAGTCGCAGACCCTGGCGACGATCACCTTCCAGAATTACTTCCGGATGTACGAGAAGCTGTCCGGCATGACCGGTACGGCCCTCACCGAGGCGGGTGAATTTCACAAGATCTACAACCTGGACGTTGTCTCGATTCCCACCAACCTGCCCATCGCGCGGGACGACGGCAACGACGTCGTGTATCGCACAGAGGACGAGAAGTGGAACGCCATCATTGAGGAGATCGAGCGCCTACACGAGAACGGGCAGCCGGTTCTCGTGGGCACCGCATCCGTGGAGAACTCCGAGCACGTCTCCGCCTTGTTGAAGAAAGAGCACATCAAGCACGAGGTGCTGAACGCCAAGAACCACGAGCGGGAAGCACACATCATCGCCACCGCCGGGGAGGCTGGCTCCGTGACGGTCGCCACCAACATGGCCGGTCGGGGAACGGACATCAAACTGGGGGGGAACTTCGAGTACCGCCTGGGCGAGGCTCTGACGGAGCATGGGCTCATGGAGGGCGAGGTGGAGCACCTCGAGCAGATCAACAAGATCCGCGAGGAGGTGCGCGAGTCATGCGACGCCGACGAGGCTCAGGTGCTGGAGAACGGTGGGCTGTACGTGCTGGGGACCGAGCGGCACGAGGCGCGCCGTATCGACAACCAACTCCGGGGCCGTACAGGACGGCAGGGGGATGTGGGCGCCAGCCGCTTCTTCTTGAGCCTGCAAGATCCGCTGATGCGCATCTTCTACCGCGACTGGGTGACCAACGCGATGGAGAAGCTGGGCATGAGCGAGGGACAGGAGATCGAGTCGGGGATGGTGAGCCGGGCCATCGCACGCGCTCAAAAGAAGGTCGAGGACCGCAACTTCGAAGTGCGCAAGTCCCTGCTCGAGTACGACGAGGTGATGAATCAGCAGCGCAAGACGATCTACACCGTGCGCCAGGATGTGCTGGAGAAGAAGGGACTCAAGGACAAGATCCTGACCATGATCGGCAATGTGGTGGAGAACTCCTCCCGGGTACATGCCGGCGACCCGACCGGCTTTGCCGAGTGGTGTCAGAAGACATTCAACGTCGAGGTGCCTGAGTCGGATGCCGTCTTGGCGACGGACACCGAGAATCCCCACTGCGATGCCGTCCTCGATCGACTCGGGTCGCGCTATGACGAGCGCGAGGCCGACATGGGCGATGAACTCACCCGACGGGTGGAGCAGTACCTGCTGCTGAACTCCATCGATTCCAAGTGGAAGGACCATCTGCATGCGGTGGATGCCCTCAAGGCGGGTATCGGGCTGCGAGGTTATGGCCAGCAGGACCCCAAGGTGGCCTACAAGAAAGAAGGCACCGAGTTGTTTCACGAGAAGCTCCTGCCCGCAGTGGAGAACGAGGTGGCAAGCCTGATCCTCCGCATCCAGGCTCGGCGTCCTGAGGAATCCCAAGATGAGGGGGATGGCGGCGCCGATGAGGGAGGCCTCACACCGCGTGGCATGGTGCGTGCGGGTCAGGCCGTTCCCGGTGGTGGACCCACGGCCCCGACTCCCGAGCAGCTTGCAGCGCTGCGCCAGCGCATGCAGCAGCAAGCTGCACGCCGGGCCATGCGGCCCCAGGTGCCCGCTTCCAACGCCTTTGACGTCATGCGCCGCGGACAGGCGTCCTCCGGGGGGGGCGGGAGCGCGCAGGAAACCACCCCGGCACCCGCTTCAACCCCTTCCGGATTCGAGGGCACGGGTCGCAACGAACCCTGCCCCTGCGGCAGCGGCAAGAAGTTCAAGAAGTGCCACGGGGTCGGGTGAGCTTCGAGGCGGGTAGCCAGCCATGACGGTGAGCGCGCCCCTAGGTCCTGACCCGCACGCGGGACTGCGCATCACTGTGCTATATGGGGTGTACGACGCCCTCTGGACCCTGGCCCTGCTCTTCACGAGTCCCTGGTGGATCGTCAGAAGCCTCGTGCACCCGCCCACCCGAGACATGGTGCAGGGCAGGCTGACCCTGAGCTTGAAGCCCCTGCCGCCCGCGCCCGAGCGACCGCGTGTCCTCGTTCACGGGGTGTCGGTGGGGGAGGTGAAGGCGGCCAAATCCCTGGTGGCGGAGCTCTCCAAGACCTGCGAGGTGGTCATATCCAGCTCAACAAACACGGGCATGCGGGTGGCTCGGCAGTGCTATCCCGACTACCAGGTCGTGCGCTTTCCCGTGGACCACATGTGGCCGGTGACGCGCTTCATGAACCGGGTGCAACCCTCGTGCGTCATCCTCATGGAGTTGGAGATCTGGCCCAACTTTCTGCGCAAGGCCAATTGCCTTGAGGTTCCGGTGGCCATTGTAAGTGGACGCATCACGCCCTCCAGCCACACCAGCTACCGACGTTTCGGGACAACGCTGCCCCAGTTTCCACGCATCACCGTCTTCGCCGTCCAGGACGAGGAGCACGCCCAACGGTTTGCGGATCTGGCTGGCTCCCGGGAGCGGGTCGTGATCACGGGCAACGTCAAGATCGACGGGTTGGATACGGGCCAGCTCGTGGATGATGGTGTGCTGGCGGAACTGCGTGGACTTGTCGACGCCCAACCGGGCCAGTTCGTATTGGTTGCGGGATCAACCCACGATCCCGAGGAAGGTCTGGTCGCCAAGGCCTTCCGTCAAGCTGCTCCCGGCGCGCGGGTGATCCTTGTGCCACGCCATCCCGAGCGCGGTCGCGCCGTCCTCTCGGATCTGGCGGAACAGGGTATGGGCGGGCAACTCCTGACGGACCTGCGGGCAGGGCGCGAGGAGTTGGACACAGCCCGGGCTCTGATCGTGGACACCATCGGAGAGTTGGAGAGCATCTACAGGCTTGCGGACGTCGTCTTTGTAGGGGGCAGCCTCGTTCCCCATGGGGGGCAGAACATGCTGGAGCCTGCTGCTCTGGGCAGGGCCGTGGTCCACGGGCCTCACGTGGAGAATTTCACCCAGGAGGCCAGGCTCCTGGAGAAGGCGGGTGGAAGCCGAATCGTGCGCGATCCCTCCCACCTGGCAGAGGTCTTGGAGCAGCTGCTCAAAGACCCGGTGCAGAGAGAGCTCATGGGGCAGGCCGGCCGGGAGGCCGTCGAGGCCCAGAAGGGAGCCACCGCCCGGACCTTGAGAGTCCTGGCGGACCGCTGCGGCCTCAGGCTCTGACCGGGCACCTGTTTCCTATGGCAGGAAGCCTGCGTTGGGGGGATCCGGCGGGCCTCAGGGCGGGTATGATGGGCCGCCACTTTTGCGCCCGTTGCGGCCATCCCCATCGTTCAACTCCTCGGTTCCCGCACGCGGGACTCATGTCTCAAGAGGAGATTGCCGATAGGGGCGAAGTCCGGCCCCCCTCCGGGGGCTCCACCCATAGTCATCCAAGCCCAACCCCCTGTTTCCATGGCCCGCACCCTCTTCACTTCTGAATCCGTCTCGATGGGACACCCCGACAAGGTGGCCGATCAGGTCTCGGACGCCATCCTCGACGCCATCCTCGCTGGCGACTCCACAAGCCGCGTCGCCTGTGAGACCATGGTGACCACGGGGCTGTGTGTGGTGGCTGGCGAGATCACGACCCAGTCCGTCGTGAACTACCAGGAGATCGCGCGTGAGACCATCAAGCGCATCGGCTACGACAACGACGACTATGGCATCAACGGCGACACCTGTGCCGTGATGGTGACCCTCGACAAGCAGTCACCGGACATCAGCCAGGGCGTTTCTGTGGGGGAGGGCCTGCACAAGGAACAAGGTGCTGGCGACCAGGGACTCATGTTCGGGTACGCGTGCGACGAGACCGACACGCTGATGCCCTTTCCCATCCACTACTCCCACCGCCTGGTGGAGAAGCTGGCCGAGTTGCGCCAGAGTGGAGCGCTGCCCTGGTTGCGCCCCGACAGCAAGAGTCAGGTCACGGTGGAGTACGAGGACGGTCGTCCGGTTCGCGTACATACGGTGGTCATCTCGACCCAGCACGACCCGAGCGTCAACGGCAAGGATGATGAGCAGGACGTGCTTGCGGAGATCCGCAGCACCCTCGTCGAGCAGTGCGTCAAGGCCGTCATTCCCGCCGAGTTCCTCGACGATGAGACCATCTACCACATCAACCCCACCGGCAAGTTCGTGTTGGGTGGCCCCCATGGTGACTGCGGCCTGACCGGTCGCAAGATCATCGTGGACACCTATGGCGGCATGGGCCGTCACGGCGGCGGTGCCTTCTCCGGCAAGGATCCCTCCAAGGTGGACCGCAGTGCAGCCTACGCTGCCCGCTGGGTGGCCAAGAACGTGGTGGCTGCTGGATTGGCAACCCGCTGCGAGGTGCAGCTCTCCTACGCCATCGGCGTGCCCAAGCCCCTGTCGGTTCTGGTGGACACCTTTGGTACCGCGACCGTGGACGAGGCGGCCATCTCCAAGGCTGTCGACACGGTCTTTGACCTGTCGCCTGCGGGCATCATCGAAGCCCTCGACCTGCGACGCCCGATCTTCGAGTCCACGGCCTACCACGGCCACTTCGGGCGCGATGAGTTCAGCTGGGAGGCGACGGACAAGGCTGCGGAATTGAAGGCGGCCCTCGGGGCAGCGGTCTAGACCCGCCCTCCGGGGCTCTCAGGCAGGTTCATGGCATCCGGGGGGGAGGTATGCCAGGTCTGCGCCCGCAAGATCCCTGCGTGACTGGCGGGGCCCGCTGGGGTACAACCTGCCCGTCCGGTCCTCCTCTCCCCACCCGTTCGCCCATGCTGCACCCTCCCCAGTCTTCCGCTTCCAATCTGCCCCAGGGCCTCAGTGCACCGGGCCGCCGCTCGGGATTCACCCTGATCGAGTTGCTGGCCGTGATCCTGATCATCGGGATCCTGGCCACCTTCCTGATCCCCAAGATTCCCTTCATCCAGGAGCGTGCCTACATCACCGCCTGCCGGGCCAACCTGGGTGAGGTCGGCAAGGGCCTCCTGGCCTACCAGAGTCGATTTGACGGGATGCCCAAGGAGGGCGGTGCCAAGTTCTTCTGCGTGCTCATCAAGCAGGACCTGATCTGGGAGAACACTCCCAAGTCCGCACGTGGGTTGACCTGTCCCGGCGTGGACTACAACGCGCTGCCCGGACTGCAGGGTCTGGAAGAGGAGCAGTGGTACGCGGACTACGAGAGCGTGGACGGAACCTACACCGCCTACGCCGGTCGCGACGTCAAGGAGTACGGCTTCCGGCGCAAGGTGCTGAGCGGCAAGGAGGTGCTCGTGGCCGACGACAACGATCCGGAGAACAACCACAAGAGCACGACCCTGGCCCTGATGGGGGACTGGACCGTACGCGAGTACGACATGGCCACCCTGAAGGACAAGAAGATGATCGACGTGGAGGAGGAGGTGCTCCTGGTGGGTCCCGAGTCTCCCGTGGAAGAGCTGCAGAAGCTGTCACTGGACTAGCTGTCCATGCCTCGACTGGCAGGGCGAAGGCGTGTGCCAGAAGAGTCCCGGGCAGGAGTTCAGACCGGGCATCGATCGGACGATAGCATGCTCACGCACCCCGTCCGGGTCCGTAGGTAACCCCTCACCATGCTTCCCCTAGCCATCCTGCGCTCCATGCGACCCCACCAGTGGGTCAAGAACGTCTTTGTCTTCGCAGCGTTCGTGTTCTATTGGGCTGAAAAAGCGGGCGCGGGGGAGGTGGCCGATTGGAGCAACCTGAAGAACGTACTGTTCGCTTTTGCTGCCTTCTGCTTGGGCGCCAGCGCGATCTACCTGATCAACGACATCATGGATGTTGAGAGCGATCGTGCTCACCCCACCAAGTGCAAGCGTCCCATCGCGGCGGGAGAGATGTCTGTCCCGATGGCCCTAGTCCTGAGCGTGGTGTGTGTCGTAGGGGCCTTGACGCTTGCGCTGAGAGCCGTCCCCGGCTCAGAGCACACAGTGGCATGGATCGTTCTCGCTTACATGATCATGAATCTGCTCTACAGCTTGAAGCTGAAGCACATCGTTATCATCGATTCATTTGTCATCGCAGCGGGCTTCATCATGCGACTTACGGCGGGGGGCGCGGCGGGGCTGCCTGCAGACGAGCCCTTGTCGCCTTGGATCATACTTTGCACCTTCTTCCTGGCCCTGTTCCTTGCGTTCTGTAAGCGCCGGGCGGAGATCGACCTGTTGGGTGACGGTCGCGGCGGTCATCGCAAGATCCTGTTGGATTACACACAGGGTTTCTTGGACCAGATCACGGTAGTACTCGCGGCTTGCACGGTGATTACCTATGCGATGTGGACTGTAAAAGCCGAAGAGGGGCAAGATCAGATGGTGTATACGGTCCCCTTTGTTGTCTTCGGCCTCTTCCGATATCTCCTGCTCGTGCAAACCCAGAAGGGTGGCGGTAGCCCGACACGCGTCCTTCTCGGTGGTGACCCTACCTTCGTGGCGAACTGCCTGGCATACGTCCTAGCCGTGTTCGTGATCGCGAAGGATCTCCTGCCCGGGTAGGGCTAAGTTCCCAGGAGCCCGGCCAGGACTTCATTGAGTTGTTGTCCACGCTGGACCAGTCGCTCCCGCACCTGATCCAGGGAGGGGATCACTCCCGGAGGTCCGGCCGCGGCGCGCCACGCTTCCAGAGCCGCGCCGAATCCCTTGCGCTCGGCCTCTGAGCCACGCCAGAGCCAGGTCTCTAGAGCCAGCTCCGCGCCTTCCCCATCCGCCAGGGGATCCGCCAGCTGTTGAGCCAGCCAGGGTGCCACCTCATCGCCTGCGTCCAGCAGGACCAGGGCCGTGGCGGCCGCCTGGCAGAGGTCGGTGGGCTCTGTGTTCGGCTGAAACGCAGCCCGCAGGCTCGGAAGGCCCTCCGCCAGCCCCGTGCGCCCCAGGGCCCTCAGGGCCGCCACACGCAGCTCGTGGGCCTGCCCGGGCACCGTTCTGGCGGCCAGGGCGGGGACGGCCGGGGGGTGGCCCACGCGACCCAGGGCCTCGGCTGCCGCGGGGGCCAGGGAGGGGTCGGCCAGGGCGACCAGCAGAGCGGGCCCGCTGGAGACGGCGCGCGGGCCCATGCGCTCCAGTACCTGGGCCGTGTGCAGGCGCACGTGGGCATCGCTGTCCCCCAGGGCAGGTGCGATCTCCCGCGCCACCCAGGGGCCCATGTTCGAGAGCACGTGGCGCGCGTCGTCCACCCCGCGTAGCTGGAAGTGTTCCTCGGACAATTCGTTCACCAGCTTCCAGATCTCGTGCCGCAGTCGCAGAGTGGGTGTGGGTTGTGGGAGCTCTCCGGCGCGCTGGGAGGCCCACAACCCGGCGAGCTCGGATGGCTCGAAGTCAGCGCGATCCGCCGCAGCCTGCAGGAGCTCGGCTGCCGTGCGCCGCTGGTTGTCATCCTCGCCGCGCGTGGCCAGGTCTTCCAGCGCTGCCAGTCCCCCGTAGTTCTCGAAGTTCAGCAGGGCGCGGCCCAACCAGAGGAACGTGGCCGGGTCCTTCTCGTAGCGCAGCCGTCGCAACAGCCGGGGCACGACCTGATCCTGAGTCGTGTCCCCCAGGTACCACGCGCACCAGCTGCGCATCCAGGGTTCGCTGGCCTGCTCGACCTGACGCATCAGCACCTCAGCCGCGCTCGGGTGGTCGAGGACTCCCAGGAGTTCAGCTGCCGCCAGACGCAGGTTCGTCTCCCTGGCGCTGTCGGCCACGTGTTCGGCAAGCCGCCCGATGGCCGCCGGCCCAATGTCCTCGCGGATCGCCTCCAGAGGAACTTCCCGCAGGGCACCCTTGGAGCTGGCCAGCATGGTCACCAGCCCGTCCACCTCTTCCACGCGCCCGGGTTCCAACCCGGGGGGATCCTCGACCGTGGCCAGCTGTCGCTCCAGCTCAGCCAGCCGCTCGCGCACGACCGGCCCCAGCTCCGGGGCGGGGGACAGCTCGGGGTCGGACCCGTCGCCGCAGGCCGCGAGGAGCAAGACGAGCCCGGGGGTCCAGGCACGCGGGCTCATTTCGGCTCCCCGGCGCCATCCACCCGCACCCGATGGACCTCTTGGGAGTCACTGAGGGGGTCGGTCACCTCGCCCAGGGCAAACGGCTCTCCGCTGGCCGGGTCGCGATAGAAGGGCGTGAGCTTGTAGACCAGCAGCACCTCCAGGGGGCCCTGTGCATCGGGCCCGTCGATACGCAGCTCCCGCCCCTCGGCGGCCATCAACAGGGTGCTGGGCACGTCGACCTCCCAGCGGTAGGGGTCCCGGATGCGGTGCAGGTGGCGCCAGGGGAGCTCCTCCCCGGACTCCGCAAGGGGCCGCCACCAGAGGTCCGAGGCGCGCGAGCGCTCGTCGGTGGGGTAGGCGTGCGCCGCGGCCACGTTGCTCACGAGCACGCCGACACCATTCGCGTCGCGCTGGGCCGTGAGTGTGACCGCACTGGCCACCAGCTCCAGGTCGTGACCTCCCGGCATACCGTGATGGCGCCCGCGGTTGGGGTCGCCGTCCCGGAAGGGCATGTGGCAGTGGAGGCAGCCCTCCCCGCGCTCGGCCCAGGCCGTGTCGCGCCACTGGTCCACGGTCTTGTGCTGGTTGTGGCAGACGCCGCAGTAGTCCTCGCGCTGGAGTTGGACCGTGGCCTGTGGTTTGCACGCGGCGCGCGGGTTGTCGATGGTGCCGGCCATCCGCCCGTTGGGCAGCAGGTGGCAGGCGATGCAGTCCACTCCCTCACTGCGCCGAGAAGAGCGCGGCAGTACGCGATTACCCACGCCCGTCTCGAAGACGGGGCGCGGCGCGTGGCAGTCGATGCAGTCCTTGTTCTGGAAGTTGTTCGATTGACTCGGAGCGCGTACGTCCGGATCGGTCCAGGAGCGCGCGTGCCAGGAGTCCTGCCACTCGGCGAACACCTCCTCGTGACAGCTCATGCACTGGCGGGAGGAGGTCCAGGTCTGGGGGCCCGCGTTGGCCTCGCTGCCCCCCGTGATCAGGAGGGAGACGAGCAGCCACAAGAACAGGGCGGAGACGAAGATGCCGGCACCCATTCTCATGCGTCGCTCTCCCCGGCCAGGGTGCCGTCGGATTGCATGTGCAGGGTTCGATCCGTCATGGTTGCGGCCTCGGCCGGGTCGTGGGTCACGTGCAGGATCGTGAGGTCGAGCCGCCCCCGCAAGTCCTCGAACAGCTCCAGCAGGCTCGTGCGCCGCTCGGCGTCGAGGGGGCCCAGGGGTTCGTCCAGGAGGAGCAGGCGCGGGCGGGGGGCCAGGGCGCGGGCCAGGGCCAGGCGCTGGGCCTCGCCCCCGGACAGGCTGCCCGGGCGTCGGTCGCCGAAGCCCTCCAATCCCACCTGTGCCAGGAGCTCTGCCCGCCGCGCGTCCCATTCGGCCGGGGCCACTGCGGCGCAGCGCAACACGAAGTCCAGGTGGGCGGCGACGCTCATGTGGGGCCACAGGGCACCCCCCTGGAACAGGAACCCGATCCCGCGTCTGCGGGGCTGGACCAGGATCCTGGAGCCGCGGCTGACCTCCTGCCCGAAGAGGGATATCTCGCCCGCGTCTGCGGGCAGGAGCCCGGCCAGGATGCGCAGCAGGCTGCTCTTGCCGCACCCCGAGGGCCCCACCAACAGGGCGTGCTCACCGACGGCCAACTCCAGATCCAGGGGGCCGAGCTTCGCGTCGGCTCCCAGCTGCACTCGAAGTCCGCTGACGCTGATGGCGGATCGCTTGTTGTCGGTCACGGGAGTACCTCCAGTTCCTTGCCGCTGAATAGCCGCCACAGGACCCCCGGCACGATGGTGACGAAGAGAATCAGGAGGGCCAGGGCGGCGACGAAGTCATCGCGTCCGAAGTGGACGGCGTTGAACATACGAAACATGACCGTGTCGTTGGCGGCGGGAACCAGGATGGCGGCGTCCAGCTCGCGCATGGCCAGGACGAACATCAGGACCCAGCCGCCTATGAGCGAGGGCACCAGGGCGGGGGCGACGATGCGCGTCATGCGTCGCACGGGTCCGGCCCCGGCCAGCTCCGCGGCCTGCTCCAGTTCTCGATCCAGCGAGGCCACGGCACCCGCGCTGACAAGAGTGGGGAAGGCCAGGAAGCGGCCGATGTAGAGCAGCACCACCATGCCGCCGCTGGTGTAGAACGCATAGGTCCAGGTCCCGTTCCAGACTGCGATGTTGCCGATGCCGAACAGGATGGCGGGTGCGGCGAGCGGCAGGACACACAGCATCTCCAGGAACCAGCCGTGGCGCCAGCGCGCGATGGCGTGGCCCAGGACCAGGGCGACGGGCAGGGCCAGGGTCGCGGCCAGGATGGAGTAGCCCAGGCTGGCGAGCAGGTTGTCGCGGCACAGCTCCACGGCCTTGGCGAAGGCGGCCTGGAACTTGTCGAGGCTCCAGCCTGTGGGGCCGCCACCGGCCTCGAACAGCATGCGCCCCACGGGGATCAGGGCGCCCAGGGTGATCAATCCCCAGGCCGCCAGACCCAGAGGCCAGCGCCAGCTCCCGAGCGCGAGGGTGCGCGGCGCCACGAAGTCGGAGTCCAGGGTGGCCAGGGTGCCGCGGCGGCGCAGGGCCAGGGCGGGCAGGAGGGCGGCCAGGATCAGGACCACCAGGGGCAGGGCCGTGGCCACGGCGCGCGAGTCGCTGCCGTCCACCTGCCAGGTGGCGAAGACCTCGTCGGCGTAGACGTTGAACTTGCGGCCGACCGACGAGACGAAGTCGGGCACGGCGAAATCACTCGCGGCGAAGAGGAAGGCGAAGCAGGTCCCGCTCAGGGCGGCCGGCAGGAGCAGGCCGAACTCCATGCGCAGCACCCCGGCCAGTCCGCCGCTCAGCAGGGCGGCCTCTTCCCTGCGGCCATCCACCCGGCGCGCGGCCTTGGCCGTGAACAGGGCCACGATGGGGAAGGTGGACAGGCCCATGAGCAGGATCGTCATGGGGGCCCCGCGCAATTCGGGAACGAGGACGGTCCAGCTCACCGCCAGGAGAAGAGGCGGCATGATCAGGGGCACCAACCCCAGGGAGCGCAGCCACGGGGCCCCGGGCAGATCCGTGCGTGCCGTCAGGTAGCCAAAGGGAGCGCCCACCAGGAGGGCCAGCCCCGCCGCGCCCCCGCCCAGGAGCAGGGTGCGCCCCAGGAGGCTCAGGGTGCGCTCGTCCAAGAGGCCCTGGAGGGCGGCCGGATCCTGCACCACGCGCAGCGCCATGACGGCCACAGGCGCCAGCCCCGCGACGGCCAGCACAGCCAGGGAGAGTGTCAGAAGGGTGCGGCTCAAGGGTTGAGGAACAGCTCCTTGAGGGTGCGCGTCCGATCCGCGATCTGCGCACCGAGGGCGGCGTAGCTCACGCGCATGGCAACCAGGTCAGAAGCAACGTGGGGCGGGCGTGGGACAGAAGCGCGCACCGGTATCTGGGCGGAGCGCGAGAACGCCATGCGCTCCTCAACCTCCTCCGACAGCACCCAGTCCACGAACCGTTCGGCGGCGCTGCGGTGTGGTGCGTCCTTGAGGATGGCGATCGTGTTGGGGATCAGGAGCGTGCCCAGGGGGGGCTGGCCCTCGGGCCCGGGCTCCTGGTCCGGGAGGATGCGCATGACCGGTGCGCCCTTGAGACGCGCCACGTTGAAATCATCGGTGTCGGTCCAGGCCCACGCTAGCTGCCCTGACTCCACCAGCTGGCGCGTGCGTCCATTGCTCTGGGCCACGTGGACGGGCGGGCTGTCCAGGGCCGAGCCCTCGGCGATGGTGGTCAGGTAGCGCAGGGCGGCTTCCTCACCGATGGCATCGAACAGGGCGCAGGCGTGGGTCAGGGTGGTGCCCGTCAGGGGGCGTGCAAAGGCCACCCGCCCGGCCCAGCTCGGATCGAGCAGGTCCCACATCCCGTGGATGCTCCCGGGTTCGGCGACCAGCTCCGTGTTGACGATGAGGCAGCGGGCACGGGCGGCGAACCCGGTCCAGCGCCCATCCGGATCTCTGAACTGGTCGGGGATGCCCTCCGCGCTGGGGGATGTGTAGGGCGCAAGGAACCCCAGGTTGGCGAGGCGCACGGTCTGGGCCACCTCGTTGTTCCAGTAGACGTCGCAGCGCGGGACCTTGGCTTCTTCGATGATGCGCTGCACCAGACCCACGGTCTTGTTGGCCTCCGTGTCGTACTCCGCACGGACACTGAGCCCGGTCTCTTTCTCAAACTCCTGGATCAGCTCCTGGGAGAACTCCTGATCGAGGGAGACGTAGACGATCAGGTCCGGCTGGCTACAGGCACAGAGGCCCAACAGGCCGATGGGCAGGCCCAGGAGGGCTCTGAGGGTTGGTCGGAGAGTTCGGTGCATGGGGGGCGTGGCAGGAGCCGGGGGGGGCAGGGGCGCGGGCAGCCTAGCACCATTGGCCCCCTAGGCGAATCCCGTGCCAGATCCGTCCGCTGGGCCGCTTGACGGCCTTCGAGCGGGGCCCGTAGCCTCTCGCGTTCCCCGCCCGTAACCCCACTGTCCCTCATGGTCCCAGTCCATTGAATCTCGCCCAACGCATGTCCCTTCTGGGGACCGAGACCGCCTTCGAGGTCCTCGCCAAGGCCAAGCGCCTCGAGGCCCAGGGCAAAGACATCGTGCACCTGCACATCGGTGCCCCGGATTTCCTCACCCCACCCAACATCGTGGCCGCCGGAGAGAAGGCTCTGCGCGATGGATGGCACAAGTACACACCCGCCAAGGGTATCCCCGAGCTGCGCGAGGCGGTCTGCGAGGACATCCTGACCCATCGCGGGGCAGAGGTCAGCCCCGATGACGTGCTGATCGTGCCCGGGGGCAAGCCGACGATGTTCTACGCGATCATGATGTTCGGAGAGCCGGGCAAGGAGATCCTCTATCCCAACCCGGGGTTTCCCATCTACGAATCCCTGATCCGCTGGTCGGGAGCCACGCCGGTGCCGATCGAGCTGCTCGAAGAGAATGGGTTCTCCTTCAGTGCGCAGCGCGTCCTGGAGCAGATCACGCCGAACACCTCACTGCTGATCATCAACACCCCGGCCAACCCGACGGGCGGTGTCCTGCCCCGTGAGGAGCTGGACCTTCTCGTGGCGGGGCTGGAGGCGCACCCGCACGTGACGATTCTGTGTGATGAGATCTACTCGCGCCTGTTGTACGACGGCGAGGAGCACGTGAGCATCCTGCAGTACCCCGAGGTGCGGGACCGGGCCATCATGTTGGACGGCTGGAGCAAGACCTACGCCATGACAGGCTGGCGTCTGGGTTATGGTGTGTGGCCCAGCACCATCATTGATCATGCCGAGCGCCTGCAGATCAACTCCTCTTCATGCGCCAACGCGGTCACCCAGGTGGCGGCGATCGAGGCCCTGCGGGGACCGCAGGATGCGGTGGATGCCATGTGCGCAGCTTTCGACGAGCGTCGTCTCATCATCCATGAGGAGCTGAATGCCATCCCCGGGTTCTCCTGCGTGATGCCCAAGGGTGCCTTCTACGCGTTTCCCAACACCTCGGGTACGGGGGTCGCGTCCCGTGAACTGGAGGAGCGCTTCTTGAACGATGCGGGGGTGGCCTGCCTGGCGGGCACGAGCTTTGGAGCCCTGGGCGAGGGCTACATGCGCTTCAGCTACGCCAACAGTATTGAGAACATTCGCGAGGGCTTACGTCGCGTTGCAGCCAATCTCGAATCCGCATGAGACACTCCGACTTCCGAAGTGACACTCTGACTCAACCCTCGCCCTCTATGCGAGAGGCCATGGCGGCCGCCGTCGTGGGTGATGACGTGCTGGATGGCGACCCTACGGTGGGGGAGTTGGAGAGCGAAGCGGCAGCGTGGCTGGGCAAACCGGGTGCCCTGTTCGTGCCCTCGGGCACCATGGCCAACCAGGTGGCCCTGGGGGCCTGGACTGAGCCGGGCAACGAGATCGTCGTCAGCCGCTGGGCTCACGTGACGACCTTCGAAGCGGGAGCCGCCGGTTGTCTGCACGGGCTGCAGTCCATCACCTTGGGCGATGCGGACGGCGGGATGGATCCCGAGGCGGTGCGTGAGGCCCTGCGGCCGGACTTCATCCACTGCCCTCGTACGGGATTGGTGTGTTTGGAGCAGACTCACAACTACGCGGGTGGCCGTGTCTTGCCCTTGCCCATGGTGCGGGGTGTTGGGGCCGTCGCGCGCGAGGCCGGGGTGCCCGTGCATCTGGATGGGGCGCGGTTGGCTAATGCGGTGATCGCCAGTGGCGTTGGCGCATCCGAGTGGTGCGACCCGGCTGACTCCGTTTCACTTTGTCTGTCGAAGGGGCTGGGTGCACCGGTGGGCTCGGTGATTGCAGGCGATGAGGAATTCCTGGAGCGCGCGCGTCTGATCCGCAAGCGCCTGGGGGGGTGGATGCGGCAGGCGGGCGTATTGGCCGCTGCGGGCTTGATCGCCCTGCGAGAGGGAGTGGAGAGGCTGGCACTCGACCACGACCTGGCCCAGCAGTTGGCCCAGCGCCTGGGCGAACTCGAAGGGTTGAGCACCGATCCCGCAAGCGTGGACACCAACATCGTCATGGTGGGTGTGGAGCGCGAAGGCTGGAGTGCCCCTCAACTGGCGGAGGCTCTGGGGGAGCGAGGCGTGGGGGTCATGCCCATGGGGCACAAGCTGCGCTTCGTCACCCACCTTGGGGTGGGCCCCGAAGACGTGGACCATCTTCTGACCTCTGCCGGGGATCTTCTTCAATAACCTCTCCGTCTGGCGGGGGCGGGTTCGCCCGTAGCCGATCGTGGGTTAGACTGGGGTCGGGCGGTACAAATCCACCCGCGCAATACCCTCTCCCTCTCTCGGGCCAAGGCCCGCACAGCTAATTCATCCATGGGCATCTTCAAGGCCTACGACATCCGCGGTCTCTTCCCCGAGGAACTTGACGTCGACCTGGCGCGCAAGATCGGGCACGCCTTCGCACGCCTGATTGGCGGCAAGCGCCTTCTCGTCGGGCGTGATATGCGCGTGCACTCCCCGGACGTGGCGGACGCCGTGATCGAGGGGATGCTGGACGCGGGATCAGACGTCCTCGATATCGGTCTGGCCTCCACGCCCATGACCTACTACGCCATCGGTTCACAGGACGTGGACGGAGGGCTGTGCGTTACGGCCAGTCACAACCCGGGACAGTACAACGGCATGAAGCTCTGCTCGGCTGGGGCGCGACCCATCAGTCGCGCCAACGGCATCGCGGACCTGGAGACCATGTGTGCAGAGGACTATCCGGGCCCCGGCGAGGAGCGCGGCCAGGTGCAGACCGTGGACCTCCTGAGCGACTATCGGGATCACGTCTGCGGCTTCTTCGATCTGGAGCGTCCGCTTCGTATCGGAATCGATGTTTCGAACGGCATGGCGGGGCACACTTTGCCCCTGATCCTCCCCGCTCTGGAAAAGGTCGAGGCCCAGACGCTGTTCCTCGAACCCGACGGGACCTTCCCCAATCACGAGGCCAACCCGCTCAAGGAGGAGAACCTCGATCACGTGCGCGAGCTGGTTCGGCGAGAGGGACTGGACTTCGGCGTGTGCTTTGATGGCGACGCGGACCGTTGCTGCTTTGTGGACAACAGTGGCCAGACCGTTCCCGCAGATCTCATGACCGCGCTGTTGGCTCGCGACTTCCTGACGCGTTCACCTGGAGCGCCAGTGGTCTACGACCTGAGATCCTCTTGGGTCGTCAAGCAGGTGATCGCGGAGAATGGGGGAGAGCCCATTCGGGATCGGGTCGGACACTCGTTCATCAAGGCCACCATGCGCGAGCGTGGAGCTCTCTTTGCCGGCGAGCTCTCGGGCCACTTCTATTTCAAGGACAACTTCGTCTGCGACTCGGGCGTGATAGCCATGGTGTCCGCCATCAATCTCCTGGGCCGTCAGGCAAACGCTTCCAGTACCCTTGCGGACCTGGTAGAGGACTTGAGGCGTTTCCACTCCACTGGAGAGGTGAACTTCCGGGTGCAGGACAAGGCAGCGGCCATCGCGGAGTTGAAGGCCACCTATGCGCATGGCAAGCAGGACGAGCTCGATGGGATCACCGTGGAGTTCGGGGGACTGGAGGAGGACTCCTGGTGGTGGTTCAACGTGCGCGAATCCAACACCGAGCCCCTGCTGCGCCTCAACCTGGAGGCCTCCAGCGCTGGCCTGCGCGATGAGAAGCGGGCTGAGTTGATGGCCCTGCTGGGGGATCCCGAGGCTTAGGTCGTTGGCAGGGGGGGACAGAAAGGGGGCCTTCGGACCGTGAAAGTTCTTCCGGTACCCCCTAGAACATCCTTAGGGGCCAATTGGTTGCCCCTTGGGGGCAAGAAGCCCCTTGAGACGGCCGACATTTGGAGTAGATAGGCTACGCAGGGCTCCGGGAGGCTCCCCGCCTTTGCCGATAGGTAGGGACAGTTCCCCCGGTCCCGCGCTTCCCACATATCCCCATGCTGCAAGTTCCCACACTGCTGGCCCTGTGTCTGCTCCTCCCCGGTTGGGGTTCCGCCCAAGATCCCGAAGTTACGGACGTGCCCGTGGTGGACCCGGAGGAGGATCCCGTTCAGGACCCGGTTCAGGACCCGGTTCAGGACCCGGAGAAGGACCCGGTTCAGGATCCGGAGAAGGACCCGGAGAAGGACCCGGAGAAGGACCCGGATGTCGATCCCGGCCAGACTGACCAAGCAGATCAAGACCCGGTCCCGTCCGACGCAGTCGATCAGGACCCGGCTGGGGTCGAGCAGCCTGAGGTGACCAAGAAGCCTGCACGTCGCGAGTGGGTGAAGCTGTTCCGGCGGGATGGGACGGTGGGTTTCACCGACCGCACACGTCAGGCGGCGCTCACAGCATTGAGCGATTCGGGCACCGTGGGTATTTCAAAGGCCTGTGCTTTCTTCGCCTTGGGCTCAGTGCGCTCGGTCGCGTTTCGACCGACCCTGGAGGTGGAATCGCGTATGGCACCCGGAGTTGTGCGCCGAGCGGCCGTCCTGGGCCTGGGCGAAATGGGCACGTCGTTGAGCGGCGGGATGGAGCTCCTGATCGAGCTCCTGGATGACCCCGATCCAACCATAGTCAATGATGCCCTGCTTGCGCTGGCGCGTAGTCGGCTTGCGCGCGCCGAGACTCGCTTGAAACGCATGGCCGCTGACCCGTCTCATCCTCTCGCGGTACGTGCGCGCCAGGCCTTGGATTTCGTCCGCTTTCCCAATCGTCCTTCCGGTTTCGAATCGGCCGCCATGCTCCTCAGCTTGCGGTATGAATCGGCCAAGCGATTTGGAACCTTGGATGGGCGGCCCTGGTCCCAACAACGGATAGAAGAGCTCAAACGTGACGAGGCCTTTCTGGATGAGGTCATCCTGATGGCTGCTGCCGAACTCTCGCACTATGGGATCAAGGACCATCTCATGGAGATCGTCATCGAGCCCGGTCGCACCCTTCGCTGGCGTGCAGCGGCGATGGCGCTACCTCTCGAAGTCGAGAGCATGATCGCAAGCGGTCTGGGCGGACCCGATCGCGAGGCAGCCTGGGCCCAGCTGATCGATGGAGCAGTGGAGTCCGGTTGGGCAGCCAGCATGCCCGAGACCATGACACGGGCCCTTGGCTTCCGGTCCCTGGCGCCCACTGCGGCAGCTCAATTGGTAAATCGTCGTCCGGAGCTTGATGAGAGGCTGCGTACGGCACTCCGGAGCCCGCGGCGAGAATTGCGTGTACGTGCGGCAGAGGCCGTTGGGCGAATGAGCCTGACCGGCTACCTGCTCGACCTGCGCGAGCTCTCGGACAAGCCCCGGACTGCGAGGGGTACAGAGCAACGTCGAATGCAGGTGGCCGCAGCCAGTTGGGTGGCACGCTTGCGCCTCGGTGACGTGACTGCGGGTGAATCCATGACCGACGTTCTGGTCGATCGTTTGGGGGCCTACAGCGACGCCGAACGTTCGCTTGTCCTGGATGCTCTTGAGATAGGCTACCGTTCAGAGGCCGTCGTCCAGTTTCTCCTGCGCGCCGTACGTGAGACGCAGGGCAGCGTCCAGGCCGAGATACAAGCCCTGCTCGCCCGCTCGGGTCATGGCTCGCCGTGGGACGAATCCACCGGCGAGTGGGTCGTCATGACGGAGGAGCAAGCAGCCCTGTACCTGGACCCCAACCGGGACCGTAGCGAAGACCGATGGAGTGGAACCGGTGCAGGATTGCGAGCGGCCTACGGGGAAGTGGATCGTGGCTCCAGTACAGCTAGCCGGCTCCTGCGAGGTATAGCTCATCTGCCAGGAGCTGAAGACCTTGAATTCCTCGCGCGCGAGTTTCCGCTGGATGAAAACCCCGAGGGCAATATCCTCCTTGCCCGCACCCTCATTCAGAATGGCCACCACAAGGTGGAGCCCATCCTTCAGGCTGCGGTCTGGAATGGTCCGTGGCACCGCAGCGTCCTGGCAGCGGCGCTGGTTGTAGAGTACCGGGGTGTGGACCTGCTCATGTACTGGGTAGCCAAACCGCCTACATCTGCACGCTCCGCCGACATACGTCGTGTGGGTTTCGCTATCGGAGAGTGGGGCGGTATGGCGGCGATTGACACGCTTCGCCAGTTCCTGGGGTCAGCCGCTGGGGCCGAGCGACCGGCGCTTCAAGGAGCTCTCTTGGGTGCGCTGACAACGCGTACCCACTAGGGGCCATGGACTCAGGATCCGAGACGCCGCCGGATTGGTTCCCCAGCGGGATTGTCACGTTGACCACGGATTTCGGCCTGTCCGATCCCTACGTGGGCATCATGAAGGGGGCGATTCTGAGCGAGTACGCCTCAGCCACGCTCGTAGACCTGACCCACTCGGTACCCCCCCAGGACGTGCGCTCAGGGGCGTGGTTCCTCTCCAAGAGCTGGAGCTGGTTTCCTGCAGGGAGCGTTCATGTGGCCGTGGTGGATCCGGGCGTTGGGGGAGACCGTCAGATCCTCCTGGCCTTCCATGAGGGGCACGCTTTCCTGGCACCCGACAATGGTCTGCTCGAGGCAATCCTGCCGAGCACGATCCCCTTGTGGCCCTTGGACCTGGGCTGCGCGGAGCTGCCTGTACCGAGCCACACCTTTCACGGGCGGGACGTCTTCGCACCAATCGCGGCTCGAATGGCGGCCGGAACCCGCCCTGCCACTGGCGGTGCGGTTGTGCGGGGAGTGGGTGGAGTCGAGTTCCCCGAGGCCTCTCGGTGCGCTGACGGCAGCGTGGAAACCGAAGTCCTGTTGGTGGACCACTACGGCAACCTGATCAGCGGCTTTTGTCCAGGGACTGACGAGGCCGGCTCGAGCCTGTGGGACGTGGATGTGGCGGGACATCTGGTTCCCGGAGCCAAGACCTACGGGGATGTTGGGTCGGGAGACCTACTTGCCCTGTTAGATTCCTACGGACATATCGAGGTGGCTCAACGTGATGGCAGCGCGGCGCAGTCCTTGGGTGCCGGGCCCGGGGACCCCATGACGATGACGAGGAAGACCAAATGAAGCACAAGCACATCGCATTCTTGGGTGTTCCCATGGACCTGGGTGGTGGGCGTCGAGGCGTGGACATGGGTCCCAGTGCCATCCGTATCGCTGACCTGGGGCTGGCCGTGTCGGCCCTCGGCTACGAATTCGAGGACTGGGGTAACGTCCCCGTCCGAACTCCCGAGGACAGCAAGGCTGTCGACCCCAAGGCCCGCTTCCTGGACGAGATCGCCGACTGTTGCTCCTGCCTACGGGACAGGATTCTGCAGATGCTCGAGCAGGAGAAGTTTCCCCTGGTCGTGGGAGGCGATCACTCCATCGCGTGTGGAACCCTGGCAGGACTCTCGACCCACCATCACCGCCGCGGCGAGAAGGTCGGACTGGTTTGGTTTGATGCGCACGGTGACATGAATACTCCAGAGACGACGGAGTCGGGCAACATCCACGGTATGCCCCTGGCTTCGATTCTCGGGGAGGGACCGGATGCCTTGACGGGCCTGGGGGAGCGGTTCCCCATGGTGGATCTCGAGAACGTGGCTCTCGTGGGCGTGCGCTCTTTGGATGGCGGCGAGCGTCGGTTGATTCGCGAGATGGGTGTGGCCTGTTTCACCATGAAGGACATAGACAGTCACGGGATTCACGACGTCATGAAGCAGGCACTGGCACGGGCGACCCAGGGGACAGCGGGTTTTCATCTGTCCTTTGACATGGATGGAACGGATCCGGAGGTGGCGCCGGGCGTGGGGACGCCGGTGCCCGGTGGCTTGACCCTGCGCGAGGCGCACACGGTGATGGAGCTGGCGGCGGAGACGGGTGCTCTGCTGGGCCTGGAAATCACCGAGATCAACCCGATTCTCGACGTTGCCAACAAGACCGCCAAGCATGGTGCGGACTTCGTCCTCTCCGCTCTGGGAATGCGAACCCTCTAGTACTTGTTTTGACTGGCCTGACACGATCCCTCTTGCAGCACCGCGGGCTCCTACGCGACTTTGTCGTGCGGGACCTGAAGGCGCGCTATGTGGGGTCCGCCATGGGGTTCTTCTGGTCGGTGCTCTTCCCGATCGTGAACCTGGCTGTGTACATGTTCGTCTTCCGCCTTGTGCTCAACGCCCGCTGGTCAGACCGGCAAGGAGCCTACGAGGTGGCGCTGATCATGCTGGCGGGTATCGTCGTCTGGGCTTCTTTCGCGGAGACCCTCTCGCGCACTACGAACTGCCTGGTGGACAACGCCAACCTGATCAAGAAGGTGGTCTTCCCAGCGGAGATCCTTCCTTGGTATCTGACCACCTCAAGCATGATCAACATGACCATCGGCCTGCCCGTGGTTTTGGGGTGCGTGGCGGTGTTTGCGTTCTTCATGCCCCCCAAGACCTTCATCAACGTGCCGGGCTACGTGGAAAACGACGAGTGGGTCGTGGACGAGACACCGCTTGCCGAGAACCACGTTCCCTACCAGATGCGCATGCAGCTGACGCGCGGAATGTGGCGTGATGTAATCATCCCTCTCCGTGTGTCAGGCAGCGCGATCCGTGGGGAGGACTACCTGCTCTCCGTGGACGAAGCGGTCATTCGCAGGGGGGACAATACGGTCTCGGTGGTGATCACCCCTCTCCGTGACGAGGTGCAGGAGGAGGATGAGAGCATCATCATTGAACTGGGGCCGCCGGAAGGTGCCGAGTTGTATGTGCCTGGGGAGGGGGATGGCTGGGCTGCAAGTCGCTGGGAGTGCACCCTTCTGGACGCGCCTCCCGCACCGACCCTTCTGCCCGACAAGGTCCAGGGGCTCATTCACCCACAGTACGCAGCGGGCGACAACTCCTACCATCCACTGACCCTGGGGCTGGCACTCTTGGCCCTGCCGTTGCTGTTCTGCTTGCAGGCTTTCTTCACGGTAGGCCTGGGCTACATCCTCTCCACGCTGAACCTGTTCCTGCGCGACACCTTCCATCTCGTGGGGGTCGGCATCACAGTCTGGATGTTCGCCACGCCCATCTTCTACCCCGGCTTCATGGTGGAGAATCAGGGCTTCGGCTGGATGCTCCAGATCAACCCCATGCACTGGCTGATCGAGAGCTACCGATCGGTGCTGCTCTTCGGACTGTGGCCAGACCCCCTGCTGCTCGTGCGATTGACCCTGGTCACTGCGGGAGTCTTCATCCTCGGAGGCCGATTCTTCATGTCCCAGAAATCCAAGTTCCCCGATCTGCTGTGAACCCCGTCCCGCCATCAGGAGCCGCTCAGCCTGACAGTACCGTTGCCATCCAGGTCAACGGTTTGGGCAAGGCCTATCAGCTCTACGACAAGCCCATCGACCGGTTGAAGGACGCTTTCTTCGGCGGTCCGCGCTATCGGGAGTTCTGGGCCGTGCGGGACGTGTACCTTGACGTGCCCCATGGCTCGACTGTGGGCATCATCGGCGAGAACGGTGCGGGCAAGAGTACCCTGCTCAAGCTACTGACCGGGATCACTACGCCGACCACGGGGCAGGTCAAGGTCAACGGGCGGGTAGCCTCTCTGCTGGAGTTGGGCGCGGGCTTCCACCCCGAGTTCAGCGGCCGCGAGAACATCTTCCTCAACTGCTCCATCCTGGGCATGGGCCAGGCAGAAATTGAAGAGCGCTACGAGTCCATCGTTCAATTCTCGGAGCTGGGTGAGTTTATCGAGCGACCCGTCAAGACCTACTCCTCGGGCATGTATGTGCGACTGGGGTTTGCGGTGGCGTCGAGCGTTGATCCGGACATCTTGCTGATCGACGAGGCCCTGTCGGTGGGGGACGAGCACTTCAAGGGCAAATGCATCAACCGCCTGAATGAATTCCGCGAGCAAGGCAAGACCACGGTCTTCGTCTCTCATGACATGGGATCGATCAAGTCCATGTGTCAACACGTTGTGTTGATGGATCAGGGCGAGGTCTTGGAGCAGGGCAGCGCCGAGGACGTGGCGGATGCGTACCTCAAGCGCGCCCACGCCCGTGGCAACGAGCGCCTCTCCAGCTACAACCGTGAGGGCAGCGCTTACCCACGCTGGGGTACCGGTGAAATAGAGACAGGCCTTGTGGAGTTGGTGGGTCGCGGGAAGGAAGCGACCCACGTCTTCAGCCCCGGGGAGCCTTTCAAGGTGCGCATCCACTACGAGGCCCGCAAGGCATGCAAGCAGCCCGTATTCGGTATCGGCCTGTACCGCTCCGATGGAACCTATATCAATGGCTCAAACCACGGTTGGAGGCAGGCACCCATCGAGCTTGGCCCCGTTGGTGCCGGCGAGACCGGCGTGGTGGAGATGGCGTTCGATTCCCTGCCGCTGCTTCAGGGGGAGTACTATCTGACAACCTTCCTCTACGAGCATGGGCAGGCGGCTCCCACAGCCATCGATCATCGTGAGCACGCGGTGACCTTCGAGGTCGTCGACGCCTCGCCCACTCAACACGGGATGCTCTTCCTTCCCACCTGCTGGACCGTCGACCGCACGGCCGCGGATGGGACTCACCTGCACAGCGAATCCGACTCATGACCGCGGACCTGCTCGAACTGCCCTTCGATCAGTATCAACGCTACCGCTTGGTAGCGGACATTCTGAAGGAGGTGCGGCCCAAGGGGCGGACGCTCTCCATCCTGGACGTGGGCGGGCGCACGGCCCTGTTGCGGCAGTTCCTGCCCAATGATGATGTCACGGCAGTGGACCTGGAGGTGAGTGATGAGCCGGGCTTGGTCCTTGGAGACGGCTCACGCCTGCCTTTCCAGGACGGGAGCTTCGATGTGGTGGCGGGATTCGACACGCTCGAGCATGTCCCGCCAGCGCGCCGGACGGCTTTCGTGGATGAGTGCGCACGGGTTGCTTCGCGCTGGGTTGTCTTGATCGGGCCTTATGCGTCCAAACGGGTCAATGAGGCTGAGGAGCGTCTCGTGGACTTCCTACGCGAGAAACTGAAGACCGAGCACCGATACCTGAACGAACACCGCAGTCACGGTCTGCCAAGCCTGGGAAGGGTGGAGCGCACCCTCAACAAGCACGGCATGAAGACCGCGTGCGTTGGCCAGGGAAACCTGGACCGCTGGCTTGGATTGATGTGCCTGGAGCTCTACCTCGATGCCGACCCCTGCTTGAGACCTGTGGCCAAGCGCTTCTTCCGTTTCTACAACGAGACCCTGTACTCCTCAGACCACGGCGGTGACATGTACCGTCATGCCCTGGTGGGGGCCAAAGGCAAGGCCCGTCTACCCAAGCAGGTGGTCGTGGACCGCGAGCCTGCAGCGAATCCGGCGGCTACTCAGTCGGTCCTGGCCCTGGCACGCGAGCTGCTTGCCCTCGACAGTGAGCGCGATGTCTGGACCCCCGAACTCGAACGCCTGAGGGGGGTCATCGATGACTTGGGCGCCGACCTGGACGGTCATCGCACAAGCCTCAAGCACCTGGAGGTCGAGCGTGACGATGCCCTCCAGGAGCTGGAGGAAGATCGGGTGCGCCAGGAGAAGACTCAGGCCGTCCTGCGGGCCGACCTGGAGGGCCACCGTGAGAGCCTGGTCCAACGAGACCAGGACCTCGCGTCTGCCCTGGAGGCCCAAGCGCAGCAGCTGGCTGCCAGCGAGCAGACGGAGGGCGAGCTGCGTGGAGAGCTGGACGAACACCAGAGCGAGCTGGCGGAGCTGAAGGAGGAGTGCGCGCGCCAGAGGGAAGCCCACGACGAGTTGAGCTCAGACCTGAAAGGGCATAGGAAAGCCCTTGCTCAGCGTGAAGAGGATCTGGCCGCTTCCCACCAGCTCCTGGAAGAGCAGCGCAAGGCTGCCGAGGCAATGGAGGAGGACCTGCGAATGCAGATACAGGCTCACGCCACCGGCCGCCAAGAGCTGATGGAAGAACAGGCTGCACTCCAATCCCATCAGGCGGAGCTGCAAGAGGCCTTGGCGCGGACGCGTTCGACATTGGAGGCGGGCGTCACGGACAACATCGCCCTCAATACGGACAACATCGCCCTCAATGCGGAGCTGGACTTTGTGCGGGCCTCCCTGCGCAACCGGATTGACAACCTCAAGCGCGTGCTGCGTGGCCGGGGCGAACCGTTCCTTCCACCGCGGAGTGAAGAATCGGCTGGTTCCGAAGAGGTCCCCTAGGAGCCTAGAAGGGCCAGAATACGGGGATCAGCCAGGCGGCGACGGCCAATGTAATCAGGGCTAGGGGCGCACCGGCTCGAATGTAGTCCCGGTAGCGGTAACCGCCGGGCCCCATCACCATGGCGTTGGCCTGGTGAGCCACGGGTGAGAGGAATGCGAGGCTGGAGCCGGTGACGACGGCCATCAGGAACGGGCGATCCGTTACGCCAAGAGAGTGCGCCAACTCCAGAGCCACGTCGGTCATCAGCACCGCCGTGACCACGTTGTTGAGCACCTGGGTCAGCAGGGTCGTGCAGATCAGGAGGATGATCAGCACCGTGCGCGGGCTCAGCCCATTCTCACTCATGCCGATGAGCCATGCCGCCAGGTCGTCGGAGAGCTCCCAGTGGTCGAAGGCCGTTCCCAAGGCGAGCATGCCGCCGATGAGGACCAGCACCTGCCAGTCAATCACGCGATAGAGGTTCTCGGCGCGCACGGCGCGCACGGCCAATAGGGCGCCGACTCCGCAGAGGGCCAGGATCGCCAGGCTGACGGATGAAAATGTCGCCGCCGCCAAGACAGCGAGGAGTATGGCGATACAAGCGTTTCCACGGCTGTTATCCGCGCCGCGTTCGACCTCGTCCACGATCAGGATGCCGCGCCCATTGCGCGCGCGTTCCAGGTCCCGATCATGCCCCTGGACCAGCAGCGTGTCGCCCACTTCCAGGGCGGTCTCCTGAATGCGCTGCAGCTGGACCTCGCCATGCTTGGAGATGGCGAGCACGTTCAGTCCGGTGCGTGAGCGAAACTCGGAGTTGATCAGAGTGCGACCCACAAAGGGGGAACCCGCAGCAATCACCGCTTCCACCAGGCGCACGTCGTCGGAATACAGGCGCGTGGTGCCCAGTTCCACGGAGGCGCGTTGCTTGAGGGGGACGTGCTCGGAGAGGCTCACGATGTCCTCCGGTGAACCCTGCAAGATCAAGGTGTCGTCGGCGCGGATCCGGTTGTACGGTCCGGGGGCGAGCACCGTGCTCTCCCCTGTGGCACGTACGATCCCCAGGACTGTGACCTGATGCTGTGCGAAGATGTCCGCGTCCGCCACGCTGCGGTTGATGAGGTCGCTGGAGGGTTCCACCAGGATCTCAGTGATGAACTTGGGCACCTGGTAACGCTCGGTGAGACTCAGATCCGCCTTTCCGCGTGGGAGCAGGTAGCGCCCGAGACCCAGGAAGTACAGGACGCCGACTCCGGCCAAGACCAGTCCAAAGCGGCTGAACTCGAACATACCGAAGGGCGTGTGCCCCAGTTCCTGCAGGACACTGTTGATGGCCACGTTGTTCGACGTACCGAGGACCGTCACCAAGCCTCCCAGGAGGCTGGCGAACGCCAAGGGCATCAGCAGTCGCCCGATGGGAATCCCGCGCGCGTGGGCCAGACTGCTGCAGACGGGAATCAGCGTGGCCACCACGCCCGTGTTGGAGAGCACCGAAGAGAGCAGGGCGGCCACGATGGTCAGGCGCAGGATGATGCCCAGCTCGCCCGAGCCCTTCAGAATCTGTGCGCCGACACGGCCCGCAACGCCGCTGCGGTTGAACGCATGGCCAAAAATGTACATGGCCCCGATCAGGATGACGGCTTCGGAGGAGAAGCCCTCGAGAGCTTCCTCCGCCGTGAGACAGCCGGTCAGGGTCAGCGCCAGGACGACGCCCACGGCGATCAGGTCGTAGCGCAGGCTATCGGTGACGAAAAGGACCATACTGACCCCCAGGATCAGCAGGACTAGGTGGGGCTCGGCTATGGGAAACATCCACCCTGAAGATGGCAGTAGTCTTCATCCCGCGCAAGAAGTGGGCTATAAACGGTGCATACTGTCCACTCCCGAGCAGTCTCCCGTCCCCTCGGCAATTCCATGGCCTACTCTCCCATCGATCCCAAGACCCTTGTGCGCAGGGCTGGGGAGTGGCTCCGAACCGAAGGTCCGGATGCTGACGTGGTCGTCTCTTGCCGGGTGCGCTTGGCCCGAAATCTGGCGGGCGAGCCGTTTGTGGCTCGCTTGGAGCCCGAGCGTGCCATCCAGATAGCCTCCCGCCTGAAGGAGGTCCTCCTTGAGGCGCGCATTGATGGGGACACCTCGTGGGTCTCCATGCCGGAGGCCAGCCCCGTTGTGCGGCTGCTCTTGTGCGAGCGCAACCTCATCAGCCGCGATCTGATGCCGGAGGACTCCATGGGCAGCGATTCCGGGGCGGACGGTGCCGGACGCGCTGTGGCCTTTGGGGAGAGTGAATCCAACTCGGTCATGGTCAACGAGGAGGACCACGTGCGCCTGCAGGCCATGGCCGCCGGAATGGACCTCGACCTGGCCCTCCAGCGGGCGCGCATTCTCGATCGCTTCATGGAGGAGCGTGTTGCCTTCGCACACACTCCCGACCTTGGTTATCTGACCGGCTGTCCGACCAATGTGGGGACGGGGATGCGGGCTTCGGTCATGTTGCACCTGCCGGGCCTGGGCCTCGTACGCGGTGAGCTTGAGAAGGTCTTCAACGCGGCGCAACGAACCAGCCTTGTGGTTCGCGGCATGGCGGGGGAGGGGAGTCGCGCTGCGGGGGATTTCTACCAGATCAGCAATCAGATCACCTTGGGCCGAAGCGAGTCTCAATTGATAGGAGACCTGACGGCGCTGCTCCCCAAGATCATTGAGTTCGAGCGTAGGATCCGTTCGGAGCTGAATGATCACCTGGGTGTTCCCCTGCGTGATCGCATCCACAAATCACAGACCGTGTTGCGTTCAGCGCGTTCCATTCCCACTGCTGACGCCCTCGCACACCTCTCCAACCTGCGCCTGGGGCTGCACCTGGGGATGTTGGATGGGCCCGGCGTAAGGGACCTCAACGAGCTGGGCCTCCAGGTTCAGCGTGGTCACGTGCAAGCCCTGATGACCTCAGATCCGGACGAAGGGCTGCTGGACGTGTCGGAGCGCGACCAGGCGCGCGCAGCGATCCTGCGTGCGCGGCTGGCCATGCCCTAGGAGGGTGGGGCGTATTCAAAACGCCCCCGTCCTCAGGAAGTCTTGGAGAGGAACCCTTGGCTCAGGTTGCCCAGGGCATCCGCAAGGTTGTCGGCGCTGAGCTCCGGTTCGACCGGGAAGGTCCCGTCCTTGAGAGACTCTCCCGTTCGCACGCTGGCCAGGTGGCAGTTGGCACGCCAGCCCGCAACGAGTTCAAGGGAGCTGTCACCAATGACCCAACTCTGACGTAGGTCAATACCGTCCACTTGAGCGGCATGGTGGAAAGCCCCGGTGTTGGGGAGAAGGAACACGGACTCGGCGTTGTGGGGGGGCTCACCGGCCGGGTTCTCGAGGCAGGCGTAGTTGCGCGTTATGGAGATGCCCTGTTTCTGGAGCTGGGCCAGCATGGCTCGCTCAAAGGTCTCCCACTTCTGCTGGGAGAGGTTTCCGAAGGCCACGGAGTCCTCATTGCCAATCAGGTACAGATTCCAGCCCGCCTGGCCTGCCATGAACAGGGCACCGAGAGCACCTGGTGTGAACCGCACCCGGTCAAAACTGCTCAAGAATCCCTTGCGCGGGCGCTCGAACAGCGTTCCCCAGCGATCGATGAAGAGGCCTCTTGAGACGGTGTCCGGGCGGTGGCGGTAGGCGTGGTGCATGGCTTGTTTGCTCGTGGGGTACTTGGGCGCCGGGGAAGAGGCTTGGGGGTCGATCTTGATCGGGAAATGTTTTCCGATACCGTGGCCTGGGCCCCTTCAGCCGGGCTCACCTGGTTTCACTGCTGTCCTGATTCAAGAATCGACCAAATCGCGTTCGATCCTGAGACTCTTCTCCCTGATTGAGAGCCTTCCTTGCATCGCCCCCTCCGCATCGCCCTCGTCGTCAACCCCTTCAGGTTCAAGAACCGGGTACCCCAGCATGCCCCGGAATTGGCCCGCGAGCTCTTGGGCTGTGGACACGTGGTCCGGGGCTTTGGAGCGCGACCGGGTTCCATTCCGCGTTCCGGGGAGGTGGGAGTCTCCGGCGAGGAGGAGCCCGTGGTGAGCATCGATCGCTTCGTCCCCGACGTGCTCGTGGCCTATGACGCCCTGTCACCGGCTGCGGCCCGGGCAGCTCGCTGTGCCTCCAAGCTGAATGTACCGCTGTTCCTCGTGGAGGAGGCCCTCCCGGATCGGGGTCGGCGTCTGGAGCGTGCTGTGCGCTGGCTGGGGGAGCGCCTATGGGGCGCCTATGTGCGTCGGCGCGCGAGCCAGGTGATTGCGTTGGACGCGGCGGCCCGCATCCAGGCGGAGGAAGAGGGGTTTGATCCCAAGCGCATTCACATCTTGCCTGGCGGCGTGGATCTGGGTCACTACAGGCCCAACCTGACCAGTCCCCTGCCCACTCAGCATGGGATTCGTGGACGTATCCTCCTACACCTGGGACGTCTCGATCACGGTCGTGGCCTCGAGGTCTTGGTGGAGGCCTTTGCACATACGGTTGGAAGGCGGGACGGTTGGACACTGGTGATGGCGGGCACCGGGCCCGCCGCTTACCACCTGCGCGCGCAAGCCAGTCGCTTGGGCGTCGGTGCACGCCTGTGCTGGCTCCGCACACCGCGAGAGGAAGAGCTACCCGGACTTCTGGCGGCCTCGACCCTGCTCGTCTCCCCCAGTCTGGCGGAGGACGTGTCGGGTTGGCGCGTGCGTCGGGCCCTGGCCTGTGGTTTGCCAGTGCTTGCGGGGCGCGGGTCCCGTTCGGAGGAGTTTGTCGAGCACGATGGCTGTGGTCTGCTCATCGACAAGCAAGAGGAGACGGCCTGGGAGGAAGCCCTGACCATCGCCACGGGGTCTCCTGAGCGTCGTCGTCGGTGGGGAGTGGCCGCTCGCGAGCGCGCCGAGGAACGCTACGCCTGGCCCACAATCGTGAAGGATTTCGAGACCTTGATGCTGGGTGAACTACGCCAGTCTGATCCAGGGGATCACGAGGCCGACCCCGCGACCGGGCCAGTCGTCTGACCCAGCGGAGCCGGGCACTTCTGCAAGCGCTGGTGCGAGAGACCCGGTGTGAGAGACCCGGTGTGAGAGACCCGGTGTGAGAGACTCAGTCCGCTGGGTTGCCTTCGCCGACGGTCTCGCCAAGCTCACCCTTCAAGAGCTCCATGTCCTGAGCGTACTGGGCCACGGCCCGCAGGGTGTCCGCATCGATGTCCTTGAAGCCGCAGGTGAGCTTGACCCCATCTGCACGCTCTTCGAGCTGCTCAACTTCCACGACCGCCTCGCAGTAGCCGCGCTGCAGCAGGGGCAGGCGGAACTTGACGGAGAGTGGAGTCCCCAGGGCCAGCATCTGGCCCATTTCGAAGGGGGAGAGCTCGGTGCTGCCGCCACCCCATGTGAATGCCAGGCCCTCCGCGCTCAGGCTGGACATACGACCAACCCCGCTCCAGTTGCTACCGAATGCATGGCCGTGCACGGGATTGTCGGCGCGCACGCTCTCGATGAAGTGCTGCAAGCGTTCCTTGTCTTTCAGGCTGAAGAGCACCGAGGAGGCGTCCTCTTCAAAAGCGCCTTCGTCGGAGGCTGCGTCCGGCGCGTCCTGGGAATCGAACTGGGCGATAGCGTCCTCATCCGTATCAAGTACGGGGACCACGCGATTCAGACCCACCTTCTCCAGGATGTCCCGACAGAAGGTAGACGGGTGCGAGATGACGAGTTGCCCTCCTTGCGCATCGAGAGCCTTGGAGGCCTTGATGATGGCACCCAGAGCGGTCGAGTTGATGAACTTCACCATACGCAGGTTGAGTACGATATGGGTGATTCCGGCCTTCTGAGTGTTGTCTATCTCCTCCTGAAGGAGCGGACAGTAGTAGGTATCGAACTCGCCCCGGAGATGTAGGACGGCGTGATTCTCGCTGGGTTCAACGGTGATGCGCATTAGAGTGTTTGGGTGAAGGGAGGAGGTCAGTCTCCCCGAATCTCGTTTATCTGGCAAGGGAAATGGAGGGGGAATGGCACACCCCAAGGGTGCGGATTAGGATGGGCCCATGGCGCTTTGGAGAAAAAAGCCGGATACAGCCCCTGATCCGTCAGGACCTCCGGTCTCTGCGACTGGAGATTCGGAGGAAGCCTCAATCTCCAGCGGCATTCTGAGCGGCAATCCCCTGGTCGATGGAAAGTCATTGGACGTGTTACTGGATGCTATCCGTCACGTCTCCGAGTCACGGGACGTGGAGACCCTCCTGCATTACGTTGTGGACAAGGCTACCGAGACCATGGATGCGGAGCGTGGGTTCCTCGTTCTCATGGAGGGTGACGGGACCCAGGTCGTGCGCGTTGCCCGCGCCAAGGGTCGAGACGTGCCCACGGATGATCGCGCCTATTCCACTTCGGTCGTGAAGAAGGTGGTGACTACGGAGACGCCCCTGCGGACCACGGAGGCCGGCGATGACAGGGCCCTGGAGTTGGGGCACTCTGTCATTCAATTGAAACTGCGCGGGGTGATGTGTGCTCCGCTGGCCCCACAGGGCCTCAGCCACCGCGAGGAGTCCAGCTTGCTGCGGGGAGCCTTGTATGTGGACTCGAAGGTGACCACGCGCGAATTCACCGCGCGCGATCTGGCCCTCTTTTCGGCGTTGGCCCAGCACGTCGCTGTCGCCCTGGAAAACGCTCGGCTCAATGCCCAGTCCCTGGAAAAGGTTCGCCTTGAGCGCTCCCTGGAAATCGCCACCGAGATTCAGGAGGGTTTGATGCCCAGCGCTCCACCGCAGGTCGAGGGCTTTGAGTTGCATGGCTGGTTTAGGCCCGCCGAGCATGCCACAGGCGATTTCTACGACTTCGTTCGTCTCGGGGATGGACGCCAGGCCGTCGTCGTTGGCGATGTGACCGGTCACGGCATTGGTCCGGCGCTGATTACCGCCACCGCCCAGGCGAGCTTGCGATCCTACCTGAAGGTCCTGACGGAGCCCGCCAAGGTAGTCACCATGCTCAATGCCGACCTGGCCGAGCGCATGGACGATGGCATGTTCCTGACTCTCTTCTTGGGTGTCTTCTCCGAGGATGGGGAGCTGGAATACGTGAATGCGGGCCACACCCCGCCTCTGCTCTGGCGCCACGCAGATCAGACTATTGAGGAGCTGCCAGCCACAGGCCCCGCGTTGGGCTTGATGGACGGGATGGACTACGAAGTGAGCGCGCCGATGATGTTGCATCCCAGCGATACCCTTCTGGCGTTCACCGATGGTCTGGTGGAAGCCCGCCATCACGATCGTCCGGATCGCTTCTTCGGTGAGTCTGGTGTGCGCGCCATCCTGGCCGAGCTGGGCTGGGGCAACCCCAGCGCAGAGGACCTGACAGAGCAGGTTGTCGCAGGCGTACTCGATTTCTCCGGCGGGGAACGGGAAGACGACATGACCCTGGTCGCCCTGCGTCGTGCGCCCGATCAGGAGGGCTAGGTGCCCAACCAGTCGAGCTCCGGGTCTCTCCGAACCGGGTTGACGGCTCGCCATGCCGGGGGGCTCCCCTGTCCGATGGTGGTTCTGGGGCCGGAGTACCTCAAGCGCCTGGAGCGTCTCAGCCTGCGCTTCGCGGCCGGGCTGGAGCGCCGCGAAGGTGCGGGGCGTGCGGGGCTGCTGGGCTCGGGTGAGGAGTTCGTCACCAGTCGCCCCTACCGACCTGGAGAGGATCTGCGGCAGTTGGACTGGGACCTACTGGCGCGGCTGGACCGGCCGTACATACGCGTCTCCCGCCGGGAGGCCGCCGAGTCCTGGAGCCTTTGGATAGACACCAGCGCCTCCATGGGCGTCGGGCCGCCGGGCAAGTTGCAGATGGCCGCAGAGGTGGCCGGTGGAATCGCGGCGGCGGGCTTGCAGGTTGGCGCCCGGGTCGAGTTGGTTGCGGGTAGCAGACGATTCCAGGCTCGCAAGCTGTCCGACATCGGGCAGCTCGTGAAGTTCCTTCAAGACCTGTGCGCCGTGGGGGCCGAGGGCCTGGCCACCGCGGTGGAAGAGGCTCGCCCACCCCGCCAGGCCGGACGCCTGTTCCTCATCGGGGACCTGCTCGACCTGGAGCACGAGCAGGCACTGCGCTGGCGGCGTCCAGGTCGCGAACTGTTCTGGATCCAGATCCTGGCTCCCCTTGAGCTCCTCCCCCAGGGTGGCGGACGATCCCAGGCCGGGAGTTCCAAGGCCCGAGCGGGGGAGTGGGTGGAGTGGGTCGATCCGGAGGGAAGCGAGCGCCTGTCCGTGCGCTTGGATGGCTCCAATCTGGCGGCCTACGAGACCAACCTCGAGCGTCAATTGGAGGCCTGGCAGTCCATGGCCGCGCGTCACGGCGTCTCCCACGGCTTGTTCTCCAGTGACTCTCCCTTTGAAAGTGCCGTGCGTGCCACCCTGGAGCCCTGAGTTTGAATCTGGAATGGGCACACCCGGCGGGCTTGTGGGCGCTGGCCCTACCCGTCGTCTTGGCCCTGCTCTCGTTGCGCCGAGGGAAACCGAGCTCTCTGCACCTCGGA
>PBIX01000114.1 GCA_002720975.1 Planctomycetota bacterium
CTCGATCAACGATCCAAAAAGAAAAGCCCCGCCCGAATCCCTCGCGGGGACCCGGACGGGGCTGTGTCTTGCCCTTGGTGCGAAGGCGACTAACGCGCGCCGAGCACCTTGCCGTAGCGGAAGTAGACCTCGAGGCAGAGGACCATGGTGGCGGTCGAGTACACCCGGCCACCCTTCATTCCCCAGGGCCCCACAGGGTCCCAGGAGCCGAAGTGAGCCCCGTCCTGCCTCTGCGATTCGAGCACGGCCGTCTTCATGGCCTTGTTCCAAGCCTTCCAGTGACGACCACCCATCTGGAACATGGCGTAGGAACCGTAGTACCAGTAGTACATGTCGCAGCCCATGGCCTCGGGATCCCAGACAGGGAGGGTCTTCAGCATCAGATCGGCATGCTTGACCATGGCGGGCGTCTTGCCCGGATCCTGGCCCAGGAAGAAGCGGCACAACAGGCCCACGGCGGTCATGGATTCACCGCTATCGGTGGGCCACTCGTCGTTAAGGCCCTCGATACGCGAGCTGGCGGAACCCACCGAGTTGTAGCCCACTCGGCCGTTGGCGGGGTCCGTCACCTCATCGATCCAGTTCAAGGCGCCCACAAAGGCGTCGGGGTCGATCTTCAGCCCCGCCTCTTCAGCGGATTTGAGGCAGAAGACCATCCAGCCCGTCACGGAGGTGTCGTTTTCACCCATGGGCGGGACGTCATAGCGCCAGGCACCGTAGGGGTTCCGAGCACGGGTGATGTAGTTGATCGCGTTCTGAGCGACGCTGTCCAGCATGGGCGAGTCGTCGAAGTAGTACGTCTCGGTGATGGCCAGCGTGGCGATGGAGTGGTCGTACAGGAATGTGTGACCGATCTCCTCACCCAGGAGGCCCGTGTCGTAGTCCTGTTCGCCAGTCAGCCAGCGAATGCCCTTGCGCACGACGTTCTTATAGAGACCCTTACGAGTCGTGTGACCATCGCCCAGGAAGGCCAAGAGGCCAAGCCCGGTGACGCCGATGTCGTGCAGAGAGGCGCCTGGCCCGGTACACAGATCGTTCGGCGGGTCGTGCTTCATGAACTCGTCGCAGTCCCAGAGGCCTTCGGGGTCCTGGTGGTTCTTGAGCCACTCCAGACCGGCCTTGAGGGCCTGCTCGGTTCCTGAGCCACCCGCGGCACGCAGGTTCTTGCGGCCGCCGAAGCGCCCACCGAACTTGCCGCCCGCGCCACCGCCAATGCCGATGACGTTGTTGAACGCCTTATCGTCAAAGGGCGAATCCGCGAACATGTCGGGGTCACCCTCGGTGGACTCGAAGTCCTCGTTGGTGTCGGTCTCGTTGTGGTCGGAGATCTCGAAGTCCTGGATGATCGGCTCTTCGATCGGCTCCTCTTCTTCAATCTCCTCGGGCTCCTCCTCGGGGGGATCCTCGGGAAGCTCCTCGGCAGCCTGGTCCACAGAGGCCTCGATCACGACTTCATCGTCCTGACCGAAGAGGCCCCACGGAATGGCTTGAATGATCAAGAATATGACCAGGTGCAGGGCTGCCGAAATGGCGAGCCAGGGTGCCCGCGACATCCACTCGTAGAGGACGTCGTTGAAGGTCTCTTCCTGCTCCCAGGACTTGGGCAGGGTGGACTCGATGTGGAATTGCTCTTTTTCTGACATGAGAGGGGATATCTACTGAGGGGCCTGGGCCTGGGTTCGGAGAGCCTCGGAGTGGGTTCTGAGCCCTTCCAGGGCCGATAAGGGGCTGGGAAGATACCCAACGCCCCGCACTCCAGCGGGTTCAGAGCATATCGCGCGGATCCCCGGTCGCCTACCGGAGAAGTGTGCTTGTAAGTGGGGGCGGGGGCCGGACGCCCTTCGAGGCGGCCGCCACCGGGCCCACAGCCCCTGCGGGCGCTACTTGGACTGGGCGTTCCTTTGGCCCAGGAAAGGCCCAAACGCACCCGGGTAGATGAAGGAGTCGGACAGGACCTGTGCAAAGGCCGCCCGCTCCCGACTCTTGTCCTGAGCCTTCAGGAGGAAGGCCTGTAGCGCCCGCTGGACCTCGGGGGAGGAAAGGGGCTGGGCATCCGTGCCTGGCTCTATGCCCTCAAGCCTGTAGATGAGCCAGGAATCGGGGCCCTCCCGGAACAGGGGCGGTGTGGTCCCGTCAATCTGCCTGGACTCCAAGAGCTCGTTCACGGCCAGTCCGGACGGGCCATGGAAGACCTGGGCCACCTGCCCGGTCCGCTGGGAGGTCATGGGCAGGAGGCGCCCGAGGTTCTCCTGGCTCGCCGGGTCGGCATAGGTGCGAACCAGGAAATCAAAACTCACTTCGCCTTCGGTGAACATCCGCCGCAGCTCGATGGCCAGGGCTTCGGCATCCGCTGGGCTGCCCTCCGGATCAACGGGCACGCGCAGGATCTGCAGTCGATAGTTCGTCTCCTTCTTCCCCACGAGTGCCTGCTCTTCGGCCGAGGACGACCTGGAGAAGGACTGATACGCGCTATAGATCCAACCGGGCCGGACGTTCCTGTCCACGAAGACGCGGCCCGTACGTCCCGCGGCGCGTCCCACCTGTACCTGATACCAGGTCATCGCCAGGAGTTGATCACGCAAATGCGCACGGAATTGAGCGGGAGTGAGTTGGTCGGACTGCAGGGCCTTGCTGGCCGCACGGTGTCCGCCGAGATGCTCCACACGATCACCGAAAGCGAAGTCGGTCCGCTGGTCCACGACTTCGGGATCGAACCCAAGGTCCATGCCTGCCTGCACGCGCAGAAGTGTCTCGAGGCGCTGGCCGAGCGCCTCTTCATAGAGAACTTGCCGTCCCTCCGCGTCGGCATTCTGCCAGCGGCCACGCAGGTCGGCACTCTGGGTGATGATCACATCCAGATCGGAACGCAGGACGACTTCATCCCCGGCGACACCGATCATCCAGTCACGGGAGAGGTAGGCGCGGCGGGTCCTCGGGTCCTGGGCGAGGGCCCGCGCGGCCTGCAGCGCGGCGGCCTGAGGGTCTTGGTCTGTCGGCTGCGCCGGCTGTTGGCAAAAGAGGGCAAGTGCGATAGCGGTTGAAATCATTGAGTGTCTCCGACCGGCATTCTGGCGGCCTCGGGAACCTGCTGCAACAGGTCTTCCAGCCAGCTGAGTCCGGCCTCCGGCCCCTGCACCTCGGTGGGCAGGAACAGGTGCATCACTCCACGTCGCGCTCGGCGCAGGTCAAGGCCGCGGCCCTCGAAGAGCTGTGTGAAGGCCACGGGGTCGGTGTAGGTGATCAGGTAGGAGCCGTCGCGCCAGGCAAGGGAGCGCAGGCCAAAGGCGTCCAGGCGAACCTTGAGGGCGATGCTCCGAAGCAGGGTCTGGGCGGGCCCTGGCAGGCGGCCGTATCTCTCGCGCAGGGACTTCCCGAAGGCCTCCACCTGCGCGGGCTCGTGAAGCACCGAGATCTCCCGGAGCACGTCCAGCCGACGACTCTGCCCTGGAATCCAGTCCTCGGGCAGGTAGGCCTCCAGCCCCAGCTCCAACTCGGTCCCGGCCTCGGTCTCCTCCACCCGCAGTGTCTCCGTGCTCAGACTCTCGCCCGCCTCCAGCCGGTCCACCGTGGACTTCAGTAGTCGACAGAACATGTCGTATCCGACGGCCGCGATGTGTCCGGATTGTTGGGCCCCGAGGATGTTTCCGGCCCCGCGCAGCTCCAGGTCCTTGACGCTGATCTCGAACCCCGATCCCAGCTTGTTGAACTCCTCGAGTGCCTTGAGCCGTTCCCGGGCGATGTCCTTGAGCGGCTTGTGGCGCTCCACCAGCAGGTAGCAGAAGGCCTTCTGGTCACCTCGGCCCACGCGACCGCGCAGCTGGTGCAGTTCGGAGAGGCCGAAGCAATCGGCATCGTCGATCAGGATCGTTCCAGCCAGCGGGATGTCGAGTCCGTTTTCGATGATGGTCGTCGCCACCAGGACGTTGACCTCACCCGATTCAAAGGCGTCCATGACCGCGCGGAGCTCCTTGGCACCCATCTGACCATGGCCAATGGCGAAGGTCGCGCTGGGTATCAGGGTCTGCAGCCGTTCGGCCACTCCATCAATGGAGCGCACCCGGTTGTGCAGGAAGAAGACCTGACCCCCACGGTTGAGCTCTCCCAGGATGGCTTCCCGGATCAGGGCCTCGTCGTCGCCATAGCCCAGGATCGTATCGATGGCCTGGCGCCCCGGTGGGGGGACGGTCAGAGCAGAGATGTCCCGTAGCCCCGAGAGGGACATGTGCAGGGTGCGGGGGATGGGCGTGGCGGTCAGGGCCAGGACATCCACCTCCGAGCGCAGCTGCTTGAAGTGCTCCTTGTGGGTGACTCCGAAGCGCTGCTCCTCATCGATGATGACCATTCCCAGGTTCTTCCACTGCACGTCCTTGCTCAGGATGCGGTGGGTGCCCACGAGCACGTCCACGCTGCCCGCAGCCACCCGCTCGACCACGTTGCGCGCATCGGCGCCGGTGACGTAGCGGCTCAGCACCTCCACCTCCACGGGGAAGTCCGCCATGCGCTCGCGGAAGGTCCCGAAGTGCTGCTCGGAGAGAATCGTCGTGGGCACGAGCACCGCCACCTGGCCTCCGCCGTTGACCACTCTGAAGGCGGCTCGAACGGCGAGCTCCGTCTTCCCGAACCCCACGTCCCCGCAGATCAGGCGATCCATGGGGCGATCGCCATACAGGTCATGGGTGAGGCTCTGATCCACCTCCACCTGATCGGGGGTGTCTTCGTACGGAAAGCTCTGCACCAGGTCCTCGACGAGTTCGGAATCTCCCTCCCAGCTGGGCCTCTTCCGCAGCGCGCGTTGGGCCTGTATCTCCAGCAGTTCTGCGGCCATGTCGAACAGCCCACGCTCGACCCGCTCCTTGCGCTTGCGAAATGTGCCGGCGCCGATGCGGTCGAGGGAGAGCCCTGCGGCACCCGGGCCGATGTAGCGCTGCACCATGTCGATGCGGCTTGAGGGGACGTAGAGGCTGACCTGGTCAGCGAATTCCAGGTGCAGGTGTTCCTCGTGTCCACCACCTCGCTCGACCTTCTCCAATCCCCTGTAGCGGGCGAGGCCATGGACGGCGTGGACGACCAGGTCACCGGGACGCAGCTCGAAGAAGGACTGGATCGCCCGCACCTTGTGGGCGCTGCGGGGCTGGGTGCGGCGGCGTGCACCCAGCATGCCCTTGAGTTCGTGGTGTCCCACCACCAGCAGATCGAACGCCGGTACACGGAAGCCGCGGGTTATCGAGCCGATCTGGAGCTCCACGGAATCCAACCCGGGCTCGTCTACCCAGGTTTCTCCCAGGCGGTGGCGCTCCGCTTCGTTCAGGCACAGGACGATGACGCGTCCAGTGCTCGCCGCCGCCTCGCGCAGGGCCCCGGCGGCCTGACGCATGCCGACCTCCAGTGACTTGACCGAGCGCGTGTCGAGCGATCGATCTTCTCCGGGCAGGCTCTGCAGTTGCAGGTTGGAGTGGTCCGCTCGCTCGGACGTGAACTGGCGCAGGGCCCGTTCGTGAGCCGCGGATTGGTTGCGCAGGCTCTCGGCCTTCTCCTCCACTCGCAGAGGCTCCACCTCCACGATCCAGGCACCGGGCCCCAGGAAGCCCAGAAGGGAGGTCCCTTCACCACTCTCAAGGGTGGCGCTCTCTGCGGCGGTACATACTTCCAGGGAGGTGAGGGTCTCCACGGAGAGCTGGCTCTCGGGATCGAACGTCCGCAGAGATTCGATCTCATCTTCAAAGATCTCCACGCGCAGGGGCAGGTCGGCGGCGAAGGGAAAGAGGTCCAGGATGTCCCCGCGCAAGGAGACCTCTCCGGGCGCCTCCGCCAAGGGCTGTCGGGTGTACCCGTCGGCGACCAGGGAGCGCAAGAGGGGTTCGGGGTCGAGGGCCTCGCCCACGGCCAGGTGCAAGAAGTGGCTCTCGAGCTCCTTGAGTGGCGGCACGGGTTGGAGAAGGGCCAGGAGTGAGCTGACCACCGCTCGCGGACGATCCGCCGCGCTTCTTCCAAGGGACTGCACGAGCTGCAGACGCATCCGCATGGAGCGGGCGTCGGAGCTGGGTCCCCCCTTGGCCCGCTGCTGGCGCGCGGGAAACTGCTGCGCCTCTTGGCCGAAGCTCCTCAGATCCTCCGCCATGGCCTCGGCCTCGGCTTCCGTCGAGGTCACGACCAGGGCGAGTTCGCCGTTCATGGGAGGGTGCGAGAGCGCGGAGGCGAGCAGCAGGCCCTGGGAGGAGCCCCACAGATTGCCGAGGTTGCAACTGCCCTGACTCTGCGCATGCTTGAGCGCCTCTTGGAGGTCTGGCAGGAAGGGCAGCCCGGCCGCATCGAGGACGAGGCCCTCGTGCCCGTCATCATGGGCGTCGCTCACGCGGGGCTACGCTCTTCGAGGACAAGGAGAGCTTCGCTTGCGGCCCAGTGTTCCGCCTCCTTCAACGTGCGGCCCCAGGCGCTCGGGAAGCTCTCTCCCGCCGCCTGAACACGCACCAGGAAGGCTCGCGCGTGAGAGGGGCCGCGCGCTTCGAGCTCCACATACTCGGGCAGGCAGCTCCATTGTCCTTGGCAGAACTCCTGCAGGGCTTGCTTGGGGGAGAGGGTGCTCTCCTTGGATTGGACGGCTTCGAGGTACTTGTCCAGGGTGGTCAGTGCAAAGGTCCGGGTGGCATCCAGGCCCGCATCCAGATACACCGCACCCAGGACGGCCTCATACAGGTTGGCCAGGACGGCGCGCGAGAGGGCGCGCTGCTGCAAGCCTCCTCCCACTTGGGCCACTTCCTCAAGGCCCATGCCATGGGCGGCCTTGGCGAGGGTTCGACGTGAGACCACTCCGGCTTTCATCTCTGTCAGGTCTCCTTCCGGCAGGTCGGGATGGCGCCGGTACAGCTCCTCGGCGATGACCAGATCCAGGGCCGCGTCGCCCAGGAACTCCATGCGCTCGTTGTCCTCGCTGCGCTTTAGAGAGGCGTGGGTGAGGGCGAGTTCGAGCAGATCAGGCTGCGCAAATGTGTGGGGGATGGTGGCCATGCACAAGGGAGATCTTGCTTTACGGCTGTGGCCGCAGGGTGCATGCTACTCCAGCCTCTTCTGATGGGTAGAAGTGATGAACGAGTATCGACCACGTCCCGACGACCGCTTGGTGGAGCCCTTATTTGATGGGCTCGAAGTGGGCTCGGACCCGGATGCTGAATCGCAGGGCACGCACATCAAGACCCCTTGGTTCCTGATCCTTGTCGTATTGCCCGCCGCCATTGCTACGGCATCGGGGACCTCCTCGATCTTCGGGTGGGTGCTCATCGCATCACTGGTCATCTTCCTTGGCATCTGGCTCAAGATCGAGCTGTTCTGATCCGTGTCAGCTCCTGATCTGGGGGAACTCCGCCAGGGTGGGGTCCGCGAGGCGCGCGCACTCATGCTGGGCGAAGCGGTCGGTCATGCCTGCGAGATAGTCGCAGATGGCCCGCTCCAGACCCACCTGATCGGCCCAGGAGCGGTACCACACCGGGAGCTCCTGAGGCTTGTCGCGGTAGGCGTCGAAGAGGTTCTCCAGGACCCGCTGCGCATAGGCCAGGAAGGCCTGCAGGTGCTCATGCCGGTAGAAGTGGTTGTACAGGAAGCCGCGTAGCTCACCTGTCATGGCGGCCATACGCGCCGAATGCCGCACGAGCATGGAACCGTGGGCGCGCACCTCTTCAGCGGACCGGACCCCAGAGCTCTCCATGCGGGCATGTGTCTCGGTGAGCAGGTCTTCGATGCAACGGCCGATGAGCTCGTTCGCCACGCGCTGCACCCTCAGCTTTGGGTCCTGGTCGGTATCGAGGAACCCGGGGTGTCGATCCTGCACGCGCAGCCGGGCATCCCGCCACAGCTCCACTTCATCGTTCAACTGTTCCTCGCTGAACATGCCTGCAAGCAACCCGTCTTCCAGGTCGTGCTTGGCGTAGGCGGTGGAGTCGGCCATGTCCACGAGCTGCGCTTCAAGCAGAGGGCTGGCCGGTCGCGGGTCGAGTTCCTTGGGCCAATCCCGCTCCGCCTCGTGCTTGAGCAATGACTCGCGCACCTCTCGTGTCAGATTGAGCCCGGAGTAGTCGGGGCTACGACGCTCGAGAGAGTCCACGACCCGTAGCACCTGGGCGTTGTGCCTGAAGCCCTCGTGGTCTGCCATCAGGTCGTTCAGTGCCGCCTCGCCCCGGTGACCGAACGGTGGGTGACCAATGTCGTGAGCCAACGCAAGGGCCTCGCACAGGGCGCCGTTCAGGCGCAGCGCGCTGCCGAGGCTGCGTGCCACCTGGCACACCTCCAATGAGTGCGATAGGCGCGTGCGATACTGATCACCAGCCGAGTTGACGAAGACCTGTGTTTTGTAGCCCAGTCTTCGGAAGGCGGTGCTGTGGGTGATGCGATCGCGGTCACGCTCGAAACACGTTCGCATGGGGTCCTCTGCCTCCGCATGTGCACGTCCACGGGACTGGGCCGAGTGGGCCGCGCAGGGGGCAAGGCAGGTCTCTTCGCGCTCTTCCTTTCCGGAGCGTTCAAAGAGGGGCTGTTGGGGGGGGCTCACGGGATTGGGCACGGCTGGAAGGACGCGACCGTGGGCCGCGGGTTTCACCCTTACCCGATCGTCTCACGTGCGTTGCGGGGTTTGGGTCCACCCAGTCTACTGGGTGAGTCCAGTCACCGCGCCCTTTCCACCGCGACGGTCCACCCCATGTCCTCCCCCTCAGATACCAGCGAGCCCTGGTTCGTCACTGCATTCCGCGCGGATTACCGAGAGTTGTACGCGCACCGGGACGACCATGCGGCAGAGGAGGAGGTGGCCCACCTGATTGAGCAAGGGCTTCAGGGGCCGGTCCTGGATCTGTGCTGCGGATTCGGGCGTCATGCCGCGGCGATGACCAGGCGCGGCCTGGACGTCGTTGGTGTCGACCTCTCTGCGGAGCTGCTACGGTCGGCGGATCCTCACATTGCTGGCAGGCTTGCCCGTTGTGACGCGCGGTCACTCCCATTCAAGCAAAGCTCCTTCGCGGGCTTGGTGAATCTCTTCAGCTCCTTCGGATACTTCGGTGAAGATGGTGACCTGGAAGTGTTGGACGAGATTGCACGCGTCCTCATGCCGTCAGGTGTGGCCTTCATGGATCTGATGAATCCCGAGTTCGTCCGTGCCACCCTCGTTCCCTTTTCTGAACGTGAGGAGCAAGGGGTGGTTCTCACGGAGGAGCGCGCCCTGGAGAACGATGGCCTCCAGGTCGTGAAGCAGGTGTGCATGACCCGACCCGATGGAGAGGTGCGCCGTTGGCGCGAGGAGGTCCGCCTGTACACGGTGGCCGACCTCGCAGAGTCCCTTCAGGAGCGAGGAATCGAGGTGGAATCCGTGGCCGGCGCCTTCGACGGGCGCCCTCTGGCTGCCGATACCCCTCGACAGTTACTGCGCCTGAGTAGAAGGTAGGGTGCGAGCACCCACCTCCCCTCGTACAATCAGACCCGATTCCCTGTCAGAGCCCCTCAACCACGCATGCCTCAGCAACCAATCCACTTCAACGAGAAGGCCCTCGAACTCCAAGCCCTGGCCCGCGAGATCGCCGACAAGCATGTGCGGCCGGCCGCCGCCAAGCACGACAAGGCCCAGGAGTACAACTTTGAAGCGGCGCGGGCCGTGGCCGACGCAGGCCTGTTCCGCACCTTCATCCCCGAGGAGTATGGAGGCCATGGTGCCGGAGTCCTCGCCCTGGCCCTTGTGGCCGAGGAGCTGGCCAAGGCCGATTCGGGGTTCGGCGTGGCCTTCGCCGTCAATGCGCTGGGCTCATTCCCCATCATCCTGGGAGGGACCGAAGAGCAGAAGAAGCTCTGGCTCCCCCAGGTGGCGTCCGGGGACAAGTTCGTGGCCTTCTGCCTGTCCGAGAAGTTCGCCGGCTCGGATGCCAGTGGCCTCTCGGTGCGGGCCTTCGAAGATGGAGACGACTACATCATCTGCGGAGAGAAGAAGTGGACCACCAACGGCGGGGTGGCGGACATCTATTCTGTCTTCTGCGTGACCGATCCCAACTCCAAGTCACGCCGCATCAGCGCTATCGTCGTGGAGAAGGGCACGCCCGGTTTCGAGATCAAGAAGATCGAGGACAAGATGGGCATCCGCACCGTGCCGGTCGTGGAGACCCACTTTGACCACGTCCGGGTTCCCAAGTCCAACCTGATTGGTGGTCGTCCTGGTGCTGGCTTCAAGCACGCCATGATGACACTCGACTATGCCCGCCCCGGAGTGGCCGCTCAGGCCGTGGGTGCATGTCAGGGGGCGCTGGACCTGGCAAATGTCTACTCAAACCGCAGGCAACAGTTCGGAGTGCCCATCTCCAAGCACCAGATGGTGCAGCAGATGATGTCCAACATGGCCATGAAGACCGAGGCCGCACGCCAGCTCGTCTATGCTGCTGCCGCCGGAATCGATGAGGTGGGCCCCAGCCCCACCAACTCCAAAATGGCGGCCATGGCCAAGTGTTTTGCCACAGACGTGGCCATGGAGGTGGCTACCGACGCCGTCCAGGTGTTCGGTGGCTACGGATTCATGGAGGACTACCCCATCGCCAAGTTCTTCCGGGACGCCAAGATCCTCCAGATCTACGAGGGCACCAACCAGGTGCAACGCATGGTGATCGCCCGCCATCTGGTGCGAGAATGTGCGGATCTCGAGCACCTGTCGGAGTTTATTCCCGTGGAGGAGCAGCAGTCTTACTACGAAGAGGCTGAAGTAACCCACGAAGTCTGAGCCGCGACAAGCTCGGTCCGTGCAGAGATTCCCGTGATGCTTCTCAAGGTAGAGGGGAGCCTAGCTTTCATCCTTGTCCGGATAACAGGACCCAGCAGGAGGGCTGAATGAGTTCGTACCGAGTAGGGATCAATGGCTTCGGCCGGATGGGGCGTTTGGCGCTTCGTGCGCTGTGGGGGAGGGAGGATCTTCACCTCGTTGCAATCAACGAGCCCCATGGATCCACCGAGACCCTCGCTCTGCTCACCGAATTCGACAGCGTTCAGGGACGCTGGGCCCACACTTGCGCTGCCCCTGACGAAGAGACAATTCTCGTGGATGGGACACGGCTCGCCCGCTCGTCCTTCTTGGTGCCCGCGGAGATTCCATGGAGCGCGGAGGGTGTGGACCTGGTCCTTGAATGTAGCGGGGAATTCAGGACGAGCCCTCTCTTGCAGGGACACTTCGCAGCGGGAGCGAGCCGCGTCGTCGTATCTGCACCCGTCGCGGACGGCCCCCCCAACATTGTCGTGGGCGTCAACCACGGGGACTACGATCTTGGTGAGCACAAGCTGATAACGGCGGCTTCGTGTACGACCAACGGTCTGGCTCCGATCGTACGCGTGCTGCATGACGAGGTTGGTATCGAGCGGGGGGTGGTTACGACGATTCACGATCCAACCAATACCCAGCGCGTCCACGATGCACCCCACGACGATCCGCGCCGGGCCCGCGCGGCTCAGCTCAGCCTCATTCCCACGAGCACCAACTCAGCTACTGCGGTGACGATGATCGTTCCCGAGCTGGCGGGTCGCCTGGACTCGATTGCCGTTCGGGCTCCCGTACTGAACGCGTCCTTGATCGACTTTGTATTTCACGCAGAACGGTCGACGAGCATCTCGGAGGTCAACAACATCCTGGCCGCCGCGGCCGACGGCCCGCTTGCGGGGATCCTCGGATATGAGGAACGGCCACTGGTTTCTGCCGACTTCGCCGGGGATCCGCGAAGTGCCGTGATCGACGCCCTCTCGACTCGCGTGACGGACGATCGACTGGTCAAGGTCCTCGCCTGGTACGACAACGAATGGGGCTATGCCAATCGCCTGGTGGAGCTGGCGGCCATGATGGCCACCAGCTGAGCGCTACGCAGGCCGAGTCGAGCATTGGCGAGTGCGCGTAACCGTGCTCAAGTCTCTTGTGGGTGCCTGGAGAGGGGGGGAGGCACGCGCCGCCAACGGCCCCCCAGGCCTCTTTGGGGCATGAAGACAGGGGTATTTTGGCCTCTGGGCGCCCCCCCCCAATAAGTTCCTGGGTTTCACCGTTCGGTTGGGTGAGGCATGTCGCTTGAGGGGTGTAGCGGACTCCCCCCCCTCCGCTCACGGCTGGGAAGGCTGCCCACTCCCTGGCAGTTTCTTCCTCAAACAGCCCCAACTTGCGCCCCGGGCGTCCCCAATTCTCAATGGCATCCACCTCCGTACCCGTTACTCGCACACACGACTCGCTCGACAAGGTTCTCGACCCCTTCGCCGCCAACCCGGACACCTTCCACCGTCGGGCCAGCACCCTGGCTCGCCGTTGGGATCGCGAGGGGGCAGGTCTGGAGATCCGTGACCCCATGAACTGGCGCCAACCGGCGTCTACCCGTACATCCAAGGCTGTGGCTTCGATCGAGGAGCAGCTGCGCTCGGAGATTGACCAGATCAAGATCATGGATCGCGAGAGTGAGGCTCGTCTGGCCCGTCGCATCGAATTCGCTCGCATCCGCTTGGGCTTTGCCTTGAAGCGCGCGGGCCTTGAGGAGGATGACGTCTCCAGTCGAGTGCACTACGACCCCTCGACCCACACGGATGCGGAGAAGGTCTGTGACGAGCTTCCCGCAGAGGTGTGCCAACGGTGGGTTGAGTTGCATGCCATGCGCCGTGAGCTCGTGGAGTGCAACCTCTACCTGGCGTTGATCAATGTGGAGCGCTACGCCAAGGGTCCCGCATCCCGCTTGGACCTGATCCAGGAAGGCTCGGCCTCCCTGTTCCGTGCCGTGGATGGGTTCGAATGGCGGCGCGGCTTGCTATTCCGCACGTACGCCGTGCACTGGCTGAACCAGGCCTTTCGCAGCTACCTCTACAACAACGGCCGCACGGTTCGTGTTCCCGTCTACCTACAGAAGGCCATGAAGCACGTCTACCTGGCCAAGGAGCGTCTTGGTGGACGTGTCAGCGACGTGGGTGCCTTGTCCGCCGAGTCGGGGATCAAGGAGAACATCGTTCTCGGGGCCCTTGCAGCGGATCGTGGAACGATTTCACTGGACGGGGGTCTGGGCAGAGACGACGAAGGGCGGGGGGCCTCTGAGTGGCTTTGCGATGAGAAGGCTGGCGAGGTCTATTCACCGAGCATGGAGGACACGTCCTTGGAGGAAGGCCTCTCGGAGGCCATGGTCAACCTCTCGGATCGTGAACGTCGCGTGCTGGGACTCCGCTTCGGCTTGGGCGAAGGGCGCGAGCACACTCTCTCGGAAGTGGCGCGCCAGCTGGAGGTGTCCCTCGAACGTATCCGACAGATACAGATGCGGGCCATCCACAAGCTCCGCACGCCGACCTTGCGCCGGGCGGCGAGTCCCTTCTTGAAGGCCTAGGCCACCTGAGCGGAAGTCGGAGGGCGGGGGAGTCACGGATTGTGAGTGACGGGGTCCGGCGTGTTGGAAACCTGAGCGCTGAGACGCCAGATCCGCCCTTCTTCGCATCGGCATGGGTCGAAACGCCCCCCCACGAGGGGCAGAATCCAAAGGCCCGATCTGCTACCCTTCCAGGCTACAGATCGGCCTTTAAATGTCCTCCAGCCCCTCCAAGACGGCCCTCCCGGGGGATCTTCCCTCCAAACCTCCCTGGCTCAAGGTCCCCTTGCCTGCAGGGGAGGTGCACGGCCGGCTCAAGCGCCTGACGCGGGAGCTCTCCCTGCACACGGTTTGCGAAGAGGCCCGCTGTCCGAACCTGGGCGAGTGCTGGAGCGGAGAGCACGCGACCATGACGATCATGGTTCTTGGGGACCAGTGCACCCGTCGCTGCCGTTTCTGCGCCGTGGAGACCGTAGACCGAGCGCCGGCTCCGGATCCTGCCGAACCCGCAAACGTGGGTCGGGCTGTGGGGCGACTGAACCTGGACTACGTTGTGATAACCAGCGTGGACCGGGACGATCTGCCCGATGGTGGGGCCGGTCACTACAGCCGATGCGTGGCTGAGATCCGCGCCCGCGCGCCCCAAACAATCATTGAGACCCTCGCCCCTGATTACCAGGGCTCCGATCTTGCTGGCCTCCTTCCGGGGCGCGAGGGGCAGGGTTCCGGCGCCCATCCCGATGTCTTTGCCCACAACGTGGAGGTCGTGCCGCGCTTGCAACGCAAGGTTCGCGATCCCCGCTGCTCGTTTGAGAGGTCGTTGCAGACCCTTCAAGAGGCCAAGCAGCGTGACGATACGCTCCTGACCAAGTCCTCCCTGATGGTTGGCCTGTCGGAGAGTGCTGACGAAGTTTCCGAGGCCATGGCCCTCCTACGCGCCGCCCACGTGGATTTTCTTACTCTTGGGCAGTACCTGAGACCCAGCAAGCAGCACGTCCCGGTGCACGAGTACCTGCCCCCTGCCCGATTCGAAGAGCTACGCCAGGAGGGCCTGGGGCTCGGTTTCCAATACGTGGCAGCCGGACCCCTCGTGCGCTCCAGCTACAAGGCCGGTGAGTTCTTCGCCACCCGTGTTATTCGTCAACGGCGCGCCGAACCCGTGCTGACCCCAGCCTGATCTCCCTCGAATTCGCTCTCCATGGACTCCAACGAAGCCCACTCCCTGATCGACGCGGACGGTCAGCCGCGTTCCAAGTTCACTTGTGCCCTCTCGGACGATGAACTGAAGCGTTGTTTTGAGTCCATGCTGGCCGTGCGGTCCTTCGACGACATCTGCATCAAGCTGCAGCGTGGTGGGCGCATCGGTTTCTCGATTCCCAATACGGGAGTCGAGGCAACTCAGGTCGGGGCTGCGGCGGCCTTGCGGGATGGCGACCATATATTCCCCAGCTACCGCGACTTTGGGATAGCCATCCACAAAGGGGTTGCTGCTGTGGAGATGTTCCACAACATGTTCGGCAACAGCAGAGATGCGGCCCAAGGCAGGCAGATGCCCGTGCACTTCTCGTTTGTGGAGCCGGTGCGCTTCTTCTCCATCTCCTCTCCCATCGGCACCCACATACCTCAAGCGGTAGGGGCGGCCCACGCATTCACGTTGCGTGGAGAGTCCCACGCCGCTCTGGCGAGCTTCGGGGATGGAGGCACATCCAGCAGCGGGTTCCATAGCGGGCTCAACTTTGCCGCCGTGATGAAGGCTCCTGTCGTGTTCCTGTGCCAGAACAACGGTTGGGCGATCTCCTGCCCCTCGTCCCGACAGACCGGATCTGAGAGCTATGCGATCAAGGCCAAGGCCTACGGGATGCCTGGTATCAAGGTGGACGGCAACGATGTCTTGGCCGTGCATCAGGTCGTGTCGGAGGCGCTTGAGCGTGCCCGCTCGGGCGCGGGCCCCACTCTTGTAGAGGCCGAGACCTATCGTATGGGCGGCCACTCCACATCCGACGATCCCAGCAAGTATGTCCCCAAGGAGATCCTCGACCGGTGGGCCGCCCTCGACCCCACCAAACGTCTGCGTGGGTACCTCGAGTCACGGGAGCTGTGGACCCAGGAGTGGGAGGACGAGCTTGTCGCCCGCTTGTCTGCCGAACACGCCGCTGCCGCCAAGGAAGCCGAGGTCGAAGCGCCGCCTGGTCTCGAGACCATCTTCAGCGATGTCTTCGAGTCCCTGCCCGACCACCTCCGCAAGCAAGGCGAGGCTGTCTTCGATCTGGCTCGCCGCAAAGGCGATGCTGCGGCTGGCGAGGGGGCCTTCCCTCTCTAGAGCCCTTCAATCCATGTATTCCTCAACCTCGATCCCCGACAGCCTTCCCGTTCGTATCCTCTTGACGAACGCCCCCCAGTAGCCATGGCCAACCTGACCCTGATCCAAGCCGTGAATGACGGCCTCAAAGTCGCCATGCGCGATGACCCCACGACCCTTGTGTTCGGGGAGGACGTTGGCCCCAAGGGCGGCGTGTTCCTCGCCACGGAGGGCTTGACGGACGAGTTTGGGGTAGAGCGCTGCTTTGATACGCCCCTCTCAGAGGATGGCATCATCGGTACCGCGATTGGCATGGCTGCCAATGGTCTGCGCCCGATTGCGGAGATCCAGTTCCAGGACTTCATCTTCCCGGCCTTTGACCAGATCGTCTCTGAAGCGGCAAAGCTGCGGTATCGATCGGGTGGTCAATACACGGCACCCATGGTCATCCGTACACCGTACGGAGGGGGGATCCGCGGGGGCCTGTACCACAGCCAGTCAGGGGAGGCCTACTTCTCTCACACGCCTGGTCTGAAGGTTGTCATTCCTTCCACGCCTCACGACGCGAAGGGGCTCTTGATCGCTGCCATCAATGATCCCGACCCGGTGCTCTTCATGGAGCCCAAGGCCCTCTACCGCTCTGTGAAGGGCGAGGTGCCCGAAGGTTCGTATACGGTGGAGTTGTCCACACTCCGCACGGTTAGGGAGGGCAAGGACGTCACGGTGTTCTGCTATGGCGCAATGGTGCCCGTTGTTGAACGAGCCGCAGCGACCGCGGCGGAATCCGGGATCGAGTGCAATATCGTGGACCTGCGGACACTCATGCCTCTCGATGAGGAGGGCGTGCTGGAGGCCGCCAAGTCCACGGGCCGCGTCGTCACCGTGCACGAGGCGCCCCGTTTCTGCGGATATGGCGCCGAGATCTCGGCCATGATCGCGGAGAACGTGATCGAGTACATGGAGGCTCCGATCCGACGCGTCACCGGCTTCGACACCCCTTTCCCCAACACCCTCGAACACCACTACCTGCCCGATGAGCGTCGCGTCCTCGACGCCATCGAAGCGGTCCACTCGTTCTAGGCTCCACGCAAACAAATCCCAGCAATGATTGAGTTCAAGCTACCGGACATCGGTGAGGGCATCGCCGAGGGCGAGATAGTCAAGTGGCTCGTCAGCCCCGGAACACAGGTTGAGGAGCATCAGCCCATCGTGGAGGTCATGACCGACAAGGCCACCGTTGAGGTCCCTGCACCGGCGGCCGGAGTCCTGACCGAGACCCTCGCCGAAGAGGGAGAAGTCGTGCCCGTGGGCAGCGTCATCTTCCACCTCGATGCCGGTTCTGGTGACGAGAAGGCCGCTTCCAAATCGACACCCCAGGCGGCACCTGCCGTTGAAGCCCCCGTGTCAGCACCCGCTGTCGCGCCTGCGGCCTTGGCGGCCGGTTCCAAGGTCTTGGCCGTTCCCAGCGCGCGTCGCGTGGCGCGCGAGATGGGCGTGGATCTGGCGCAGGTCTCGGGGACGGGTCGCAACGGAGTGATTCGCCGCAAGGACGTCGAGTCCTTCCAGCCCGGAGTTGCTGCAACCGCAGCGACGGCCCCTGCCATTGCTTCCTCCGGTGCCGTTCCCGACCAGCGCGTCCCCTTCCGCGGCGTGCGACGGAAGATTGCCGAGGCCATGGCGCGTTCCGTCTACACCGCCACCCACTTCACGATCATCGAGGAATTGGACGTCACCAATCTCGTGCGTGTGCGTTCCCAGGCCAAGGAGTTGGGC
>PBIX01000115.1 GCA_002720975.1 Planctomycetota bacterium
CCCCGCAGGCCCGCCTGCCTTGTCCCGGTACCAATGCTGGAAGAAGTAGGTCGTGCCGGCAAAGACCTGACCTGCGCCATTGAAGGGCGGGGTGTTGAAATCCAGCAGGTTGGTAACGTTGCCCGTCCCGTCAATGGTTTGGGGTGGAAGGAGTCGGAAGAGGTTGCCCCCTACGCAGCGCACTCCGTCAGCGGTGGGAACGGATGTCGACTTGTCGCCAAAGATGAAGTAGCCGAACTGGCCGGGGACGCCACCGGAGGAGGAGAGACCGAAAGTGTTGTCCGTCAGTCCAAGGCTGCCAAAGGACCCCATAACGGCGCCCGGTCCCACGGAGTTGGGGGTGGTGCCGCAGTAGTTGCTCGCGTCGCAATCGGAGGTGATCCGGAAAATCTGGCCATCGGCGTAATCGACAATATAGAGGTTGCCGACACCGTCTTCGCCGAAAGAGCTGATGTCATTGATGATGTCGCTTCCGGGTGGGTCCAGCTCTGAAGTGCGGTTCTGGAACTCCGTCATGGTGGAGCCGTCATACCGGAAGCTCCAGATGCGGGCGCTGCAGTAGTCACCGAAGAAGTAGGTCCCACCCAATGCGGTGATGGGGCCGCGATAAACGATGCCCCCGGTGACCGAGCAGCCCAGGTTGTGCCCGTATTCGTGGATGGGTAGGGTCAGCGCCGTATCGTTGCAGGTGCAGCCGGAGTTGGATGTACAGTTGAACCCCTCCATGCATCGCCAACCGTAGTTTTCGCCGCCGGGGCTGCTGGCGGGCTGGAAGTCGATCTCTTCCCAGGCGTTTTGACCAACGTCACCGATGTAGAGGTCTCCAGTCAGGCTGTCAAATGAGAAGCGCCAGGGGTTGCGAATGCCATAGGCCCAGATCTCTTCGCGCACGCCAGTCTGCCCGACGAAGGGGTTGTCGGCAGGGATGTAAGGATCGGGGATGTCCACGTCGAGCCGTAGCATCTTGCCCAGGCGGTCGCCGAGGTCTTGGGCGCGGTTGCCGGGATCATTGCTCGCCCCTCCATCGCCCGTTCCGATGTAGAGCATGCCATCTCCACCGAAGGCTATGCAGCCTCCGTTATGGTTGCTGAAGGGCTGAGGGATCCCCTGAATGACAGCGACCTTGGCCTTCAGGGCGACGTCCGGATCGGACGAGACCGCGTACTCGCTGACCCTCGTGTCGCCGTTCTTGTTCGTGTAATTCACGAAGAAGCGACCATTGTTGAAGTAGTCCGGGTGGAAGGCCAGGCCAAGCAGTCCGCGTTCACCATTGGCGCCGGCCTTGGATCCCAGGTCCAGGAAGGGCGTGGAGAGTGTCACTCCGTTCTTGATGATCTTGATAAGGGCGCTGTTCTGCTCCACCACGAACAGGCGGTCCGTGTCGCCGCGGGGCGCGGTGACCAGAATGGGGCGGGTGAAACCGCTGGCGACCAGCTCTGTGCGCAGGGTCTGAGCACTAAGGGGTGCCGCGACAAGGAGGCTCGTGGAAATCAGTCGGGCGGAGCGCTTGAGGATGTTCATTGTTGTGTGGAGGGTAGACGCCCCAAAGTCGGAATCTGGCTTGAGGCGAGCTCTATTCTCCAGTCTCGGGGGGGTTTTCGCCAACCAAAGATCTCAACGAGGTTGGATCTAGGTGTGCGCAATAGGGGCCAACTCTTGGCAGCCAGGGGAGTATCCCCTGCTATGGTCCGTTGCTTTGCCCCTCCCTTTCTGAGACCTTTTGATCAGATGAGGCTCTTCCATGCGTGTCGGGGCGGTGTGTTGCCCAATTCCCTGCTCCTGACTGCCCTGTTGGGGCCATGGATGGCGGGCTGTGGCGGGGGCGCTGAACCGGGCTCCCTGCGCCACGTGCTGCTGGTGAGTTTGGACACGGCTCGGGCGGACCGCATAGGGGCCTTTGGTGATCAGGCTGCCAGGACGCCCGCTCTGGATGGCCTCAGCGAGCGAGGGGTAAGCTTCGATTCGGTGACCAGCGCGGCGCCTACGACCCTGGCTTCCCATACCTCCTTGATGACGGGTAGTTGGCCTCACACCCATGGGGTGGCTCGCAACGGATTCGTTGTGCACGAGGACAACCTGATGTTGGCGGAGCTGTTTCGGCAGGAAGGTTTCCACACGGCTGGCGTGTTGGGTTCCTTTGCCCTGGAGAGTCGATTCAGGTTCGACCAGGGGTTCGATCACTATGACGAGAGCTTTGACCTGCTGGTCAGTCCGGCTGGTGCGGACCAGAATCAACGCCGGGGAGACCGGGTGACACGTGCCGCCCTGCAGCACGTGGATCGGGTTATGGATGACGTGGATCGGCTCTTCATGTTCGTGCACTACTTCGACACCCACGCCCCCTACGCGCCGCCCGAACCCTTCGCCAAGCCCTTCTTGGCGCCGGGCGCGAGCGCTACCAGCGACATGCGGCTTGTCGACGAGGCTGTGTGTGCGCAACAGCAGGCGGTTACCGGTCAAGCGTTCGGCCACGCGGGGGCAATCAATGCCGGCTTGCGTGGGCCGCTCCGTGCTCTGGTAGGCAACGTCTCTGGGCGGCCGGGCCCCGTAGACGCTCACCTGGCAGCCCTGTATGCGGGGGAGATGAGCTTCATGGACAAGGCCCTTGGGGATCTCCTCGATGGGCTTGGTGAGCGCGGCATCCTTGATGAGACGCTGGTGATTCTGGTCGCAGACCATGGTGAGACCTTTTGGGAGCATGCCGACCTCTGGAATCACGGGTTGGCTGTGTATCAAACAACGGTGCACGTCCCGCTTCTATTCTGCTTTCCCGATGGCCGTCAGGCAGGCCAGCGAGTGAGTACCCCAGTGTCGACCATCGACGTTGTCCCCACCCTCTGCGAGTTGCTTGGGCTTGCCCTCCCTCCGCGTTGTGAGGGTGTGAGCCTGGTCTCCGCTCTGGAAGGAGCGACGCTTAAGCGGGGGCCTGTGTTTTCTGAGGCCACGCAGCCGTGGGTGGCGGAGCGGCCCGGTGTATGGGCCAATGCGGGCAAGGCGAGATGTGTGCGCGACGGTCGTTGGAAGTACGTGGCCTCACCCTACAACCAGGTGGAGGAGCTATTTGATCTTGAGGCGGACCCGGGTGAGCGGGTGAACCTCCTGGGGAGTGACCCCTCGGCGCAGATCCTCGCCACACGGAACGGCCTGCGCTCACAGTTGATGAGCTGGCAGGAGGGGCGAGACCCTCTTCCTGCGCGCTTTGATTCGAGCCAGATGCAGGAGACCCTCCAACGGTTGAAGGCCATGGGCTACAGCGGCGAGTCGGATTCTTCGGGGGATTGACCTCTAGCGGTCTCCCAGCAGGCCCTTGAGCTTCTGGGCAGCCTTGGCCCCGGCGCCTTTGAGTCCGTCCACGGCATCCGGGGCCAGAGCGTCCAGGAATTCGCGCTCAAGGCCATCGCGAATCAGCTCCTCCGTTGAGACGCCCCGCAGCAGGGGGAGCAGTTCTTTCGGGACGACTCCCTCGATGGCTCCCAGTGCGCGAGCGTGGAGTTGATCCAGCAGGTGGGCAAGGATGTCGCCCAGGGTGGGGTCGCCGCCGTCGGCGGCGCGCACCCCATCGAGAGGAAGCGTCCAGTCGGGGAGCGTGGCTGACTCCCTCACGTTCAGATCTCCAAGGCCGGTCAGTTCAAGATCGACGCCTACGCCACGGAGGGTCAGGCTCTTCAATGCCAGACGCGGGCCGGCCCCTGGGTCCGTTCCTGCGCCTGGATCCTCGGTGTCGGCGGGGGGCGATCCCTGGAGACCCTGGGCTATCTTCTTCAGAAGTGGAGCCATGTTGGACCGGGAGCCATCCTGAACAATTCGTAGGCGCAGGTTCTCTACCACCAGGTCGTCGACGGCGACGGTGCCTGTCAGGAGCGAGGTGAGCCGCAGGGTGCAGACGACGCTGCCGAGGTGCAGCAGGTGCGCGCCCTCAAAGCCCGCAGGGTTATGGATGTCGAAGTCCACGAACTCCAGGCCGAGTTGGGAGCCGCTGAGAGAAGTGTCCATGCTACCGAGGGTCGCGGGGACGCCGAGCGCGGTCTCAGAGGACTCCCGAAGAAGGGTGTGTGCCTTGCCCGGAACGACGGACAGCGCAAGCCCCAGCAGGCAAAGCAAAAAAAGCAGGATGCCTGCCAGGATCTTGAATAGCCGGGATTTCATGACCAAGGCTCTAGTCCTCCTGGGTCAGGGCGCTCCAGTCGGAGACTGGAACCAGCAGTCGCTCGCAGCCATTCACGCCGTGCGAGTGAGCCGCTTGTGATGGCAAAGGGTCTGGGAGCAAGAATTCGGTGTGCTCGGGGCACGTCCACTGCCAGACCAGGCCCGTGCCCTCAGCGCCATCGCCGCCCCCATAGCCCAAGGCTTGCAGGGCCTCGCCAACTCCATCCTCCGCTTGGGACCCGTCCCCCTGAAAGGGTGCGAGGACCCAGGGGCGTCGTTGAGCGAGATCCGCCATCAGTCGCAGGTAGACCTGACGCTCACTCTGAATGACATTCACGGTCTCCAGAGGGTCGCGCACAAGGTGGAACAACTCGGAGGCCTCTGGCATATGCGGGCGCCAGATCAGTTTCCACGTGCCGTCGCAGACCGTGAACAGGAAAGCTGCATCGGGCCTTGGCCCGGTCATGCTGGCATTGAAGTCGTAGCCGTTGACCTGATCGGCGTAGGCACTGCCGGGCGGTAGGTCCCTGCCCTCGAGCAGTGGACGCAGGCTCCGGCCTCCCAACCTGAGTTGGCTGGGGTGCAGGTCCGGGATGCCTACCAGGTCGAGCAGTGTGGGCACGATATCCACGGTGCTCGCCAGCGTGGAGTGGGTAGTGGCAACGGGGACTCCAGGGCCGGCGAACATCAGCGGGACGTGGATCTGCTCCTGGTAGGTCATACGGTGGGCGGCCCAGCCGTGGCGCCTGAAGCCGTCGCTCAGCCCCTGGCCGTGATCCGCCGTGAGAGCAATGAGGGTCGTCTCACGCAGTCCAGATTCTTCGAGACCATCGGTAAGGCCCTCGAACTGCCTGTCCATGTAGCGGACCTCCGCAGCGTAGACCTCTTCATATCGGGCAGAGTGTGCGCCACCTGCCGCAGTGGAAGAAACAGCGGTCAACCACTCAGGGGGTGGAAGCAGGGTGGGGTCGTGGGGGTCCCAGTAGTGCACCCAAAGGAAGAACGGGCGCCCATCCGAGCGTAGGTCATCGATGACCTCCAGGGCGAGCGCGGTGGTGGCATCGGAGCGTCGCTGGAGGGCATCCAGATTCCAGGTGGTCTTCTGGGCGCCAGGTAAGAGCTGCATGCTGCCGTCGAAGCTCTCGAAGCGGTCAAAGTCCTGGTTGAAGCCGAAATAGCCGGACACGGGAAAGGCCGAATGCACAGCGCCGGTGGCGTATCCGGCACTCTTGAGATAGCCCGCCAGAGTGGTACTGGATGCGGGCAGGCGAAATCCACTATCGGCAGAGAGGACCCGGAGGCCGTGCTCGTAGGGGTTCAGGCCTGTGATGATACTGGCGTGGGAGACCGGGGTTACGGCGGAGGTGGCCAGGGCTGACTCGAACCGGACACCCGAGCGAGCGAGCGCGTCAAATCCGGGGGTGCGATTGGTGCCCCCGTAGCATGAAAGGTAATCCGGCCGCGTAGTGTCCAGGGTGACCAGCAGCACGTTGGGCGGCTGCCGGTCAGGGGAGCAACCAGCGGCCAGGACAAGGCCCATGAGGGCAAGGGGACGCCAGCTGGGCGAAAGGTGGGTGGGGTTGGGAGTGACGAGCACGGCTGGATCCTAGCGGGAGCCCGGGGGCCGGACCATGGTGGGTACGGGAACCCGGTCAAGTCGTTGGCATGGTCCGGGCTTGGGGCAGCATCCGGAGAATTCAGGGGGTAGGATCTCCGGCGGGGGAGCCTGCGCCGTAGATGACTCCCCTCTCAGCATGCGCCCCGACCCCCAATACCGCACCATGGACTCCGCTCTCCCAACCAAAGATCGCCTCACGCCGTTTATTGCTCTGCTATTGCTTGGCCTCGCAGCTGGCTGTGGCTCTTCCGGGGATGGAGGCGGCGGTTCTGATGGCCTGCGCGCTGAGGAGACTTTTTGGGACGAAGCCCAGTCCATGCCAAAAGTCCAGGGCAGTACGCGCTACGGGAAGTTCGTGGGGGAGTATTCGGAATTCCACCGCAATGGTCAGGTCGCTCGGCGCGGCTCCTACTCCGATGATGGTTTGGAAGAGGGCGTCTGGCGGGAGTGGCATCCCGACGGTCGCGCCCTAAGTGAGGTGGCCTACTCCGCCGGACACATGCAGGGGCCCTATAAGGAGTGGTTCCCCAATGGGCAGGTGCAGCTTGTCGGCGACTACAAGGCTGGGCAGCGCGATGGTGAGTGGTTGAGCCACCATGAATCGGGCGAAGTCCTGGAGAAGATCACCTTTGACCGAGGGGCCACGATTCTGCTTGAGGCGTTCTACCCCTCCGGAAAGAGATTCTCGTTGGTGGAGTTCAAGGACGGAAAAGCCGATGGAAAGACCTTGGCCTACTACGAAACCGGGGAGCTGCAGTCAGAGACCATCTTTATCCAGGACTTGAAGCATGGAACGGAGACGCGCTACCACGAGGGGGGAGCCAAGCTCAACGCTCTGCAGTGGGAGGATGGCTTGAAGGTGGGTGAGGCATTTGGTTGGTACGCGAATGGGGAGTTGCAGTCCCAAGGCTCTTTCGAGGCCGATGCCCAAGTGGGTGAGTGGCTGGAGTGGCACCCCAACGGCAAGAAGAAGAAGCAGGCGACCTTTGTCGCAGGCCGTCCGGAGGGTGCGGTGCGCATGTGGTACAAGGATGGATCATTGGGTGAGGTGGCGCACCTGGTGGATGGCCAGCAGCAAGGTCTGGCCCAGCAGTGGCACGAGGATGGTGCCCGCCGGATGTTTGGGGAGTTCGTGGCGGGCCAACGCCGAGGCGCCTTCTTCGCGTGGAAGGAGGATGGTTCCCTGGATGAGGGTGTGGCGGGCCTCTATGAGGCCGGTGTACGGGCGGCTCCGTTGGGGGAGGCCGGCCTGGCCCGAGCTGTTGAGTTGGCAGCCAATCGCGAAGAGGTGACCCAGTGAGCGCCGGATTCTCCGCGTTGGTCGGGCAGCGCACGGATGCCGACGTCTGGGCCGCTATAGACGCGGAGTGCGCTCGCCAGGAGGACCAACTCGAGTTGATCGCCTCTGAGAACCATGCTTCCCCTGAGGTCATAGCGGCCATGGGGACGGCACTCACGAACAAGTACGCCGAGGGTTATCCTGGGCGCCGGTACTACGGCGGGTGCGAGCACGTTGACGACGTCGAGAATCTGGCCCGGACGCGAGCCAAGCAGGTGTTCAGTGTGGGCTATGCGAACGTTCAGCCCCACAGTGGAACGCAGGCCAACATGGGAGCCCTGATGGCCATGCTGGCCCCCGGTGAGCGGGTCCTGGCCATGGATCTGGACCATGGGGGTCATCTGTCCCATGGGCACCCCAAGAACTTCTCAGGTGTCTTCTACGACTTTGAGGGCTACGGGGTGAACCGGGAGACGGAGCGGATCGATCTTGAACAGGTGGCTGCCATGGCTCGGGAATTCCAGCCCAAGGTCATTCTCGCTGGAGCATCGGCGTACCCGCGTACGATCGATTTCGCAGGGTTCGCTGCCATTGCCAAGGAGGTGGGAGCCAGCTTGCTCGTGGATATGGCCCACATCGCTGGGTTGGTCGCCGCGGGGGTACACCCATCACCTGTGCCCCATGCGGATGTGGTGACCCTCACCACGCACAAGACTCTCAGAGGACCGCGCGGTGGGATGATCCTGACGGACAGCCTCGACTGGCTCAAGAAGCTCAACAGCACCATCTTCCCTGGTGGGCAGGGTGGACCCTTGATGCACGTCATTGCTGCGAAGGCGATTGCGCTCCGGGAAGCCGCCTCGCCCGGATTTGTGGACTATCAACGGGGCGTGGTGGCCAATGCGCACACCCTTGCCGAGGCGCTTATGGCGCACGGCCTGCGGCTGGTCTCAGGCGGCACGGACAATCATCTGCTCTTGGTGGATGTCAACGCGGCCGGGCTATCCGGGGCTGAGGCTGAGAACGCGCTCCACTCGGTGGATATCACCTGCAACAAGAACCTGATCCCCTTTGACCAGCGTCCGCCCATGGAGGCATCCGGCATAAGGTTGGGGACGGCGGCGGTCACAACCCGAGGGCTTGGGGAGACCGAGATGGTCTGGTTGGCGGGCGCCATCGCTGAGCGCCTTGAGCACCCTGAAGATGAAGCCGTCGCTGGGCGCCTGCGTGAGGAAGTTGCAGAGACGTGCAGGCGACTGCCCATCTACTAGACCGCTGGTCTGGTGGAGTCCTGTAGCGGGCTGTCTACGCGCTAGTGAATCGGCTCTTCCCCATCCCACTTGGCATAGCCGAGCTCGGTCAGGATGGTGAGTACCTCGCCCCATGAAGGGAATGGGCGGCCATGGATGCGCTTGTACTCGTCGACGGCTTGAATGAACTCCAACAGTTCCGGGGTCATCTGGTCAGCCTTCGTGGGCTTGGGGGCCTTGGTAGCGGCTGTCGGCTGGGAGGAGTCTGTGGGTTGCTGGGGAGCCATGGGGGATATCTCTCGGGTTGAAGGCCGGTGGTCATTCCCCTCTTCGGCTTCGTATCCCCCGAATCTGGAGCCTCTTTGATCAAGTGTCTCACATGGATGCAGCGCTCGATGGCATGGAAGAGGGGTTGACCCAAATGAAGGGAGGCCCCGGAGCGCACGCGCGCCCCGGGGCCTCAGAGGATTGCCGCGCCAGCCCCAGGTGAGCACCGGGGGTGTGGCGCTTGTTACTGTCAGTTGCCGACAACCAAGACGTCGTCCACCTTGGACCTTTCCTGCTTGCCTTTGGCGTTACAGCTGAAGCGCAGCTGGAAGGCGGCGTTGTTGCCAGCGCCAGCGGGAAGGGTGACCATGCGGTCCCTCCAACCTTTCTGCTGCCACTGGTTCGCCGTATTCCACGAAGCGCCATCAAACCAATCCAGGTTGATGAACTCAGTAGACTCATAGTTTTGGCTGCGTTCAGAGACGTAGATGTCAATGGTGGCGTATCCCACCGTGCTGACGGCCAGGTCAATATCAACGGCCTTCTTCAGTTGAAGGCCCCATTTGCCAGAACTGTTCTTGTTCTGGGCCTTCTTCTTGATAACGCAGCGCGAGGCGGTAGAGCAGTTCCACTGGGAGCCCAGAGTGCCACTCTCGAAGTCGTCATCGGCCAGGATGGTGCCATTCGAGCCCTGGTCGAGGCAGCTGCGGCTGTCACGGTGGTTCTCGATTGCTGGAATGGAGGAGCTGGATATGAACCTGTTGCCGCAGGTGATGTAGGGGTTCATCGTCCAGCCACTACAGCTGCAGTGGCCTGCGTTCCAGTTGTGGCCGAGCTCATGGGCGGAGAGGTCGGTGGTGCAGGAGAATGACCCGCAGCAATCGGACTCCACGAGCCCATATCCGTAGCTCTTGTTGCAGATAACGCCGAGCCAGGCGACGCCGATGACACCGCCCTGCAGGTTCTTCCCTGTGAAGAGGTGGGCCACATCACGTTGAACGCCGGACTGGTTGGAGTTCCACTCACTCCGGAACTGGTTGAGCAGGGCGCTCGGGTCCGTTGAGGTGTAGGGGCCGTTACTCGTGCGGATAATCAGGTGACTGATGTCGTGGCGAATATCAACGTCTCGGAGGTACTGGACGTTGAGGCCGTTGATGACGGACTCGATGCGGGCCTGCACGGCTGCGGCACTGCCATAGTCGTTGTAGTAGTTCGCATCGGAGTCGCACCCGATCTCGCAGATCCAGAAGTTGCCGGGGCCATAGGTGGTGCCTCCACCAGTAGTCTCGGGCGCGGGGATCTGGTCCTTGAGGAGGTCGGATCCGCAACGGCGCACAACGTCAATCGTGTCATCGTTGTGATAGAGTACGTAGTCTCCGGGGGCGGCATTGCGCACCTTGGAGGCGATGGGCTGAAGCCAGTAGTCGTCTCCACTAGAGAGGCTGATACGGGCGTAGAGTCCATCTTCGAGCAGGCTCGCGCTGACAACGCTGCCGGGATCTTCAAGGATGGAGCCCCAAAGGGTACGTACAGGGCCTGATTCGATAGCGCGCTCGACCCCGTCTTCGCCGATCAAAACGACCTTGAAGCCGGATGTCCGCACGGACTGGGGCGCCAGATCGAGGGTCATCGGAAGTCCACCCAGATCTACCTGGAGCAGGATGTTGGCCCCAACGGACATAGGCTGATTGATGCGGATGAGCTGGCTGTCCTCAAGGCCTAGGGCCATGTTGGCCTGGACGTGAACGAGGTTGTCCTGAGCACCGGCGAGGGTGGTCAGGCACAACGCCGTTGAGATGGACATTGACCGTGTGAGGGATGAAAATCGCATGGGTGTTTCTTGGGGGTATAGAGCTTGTGGCTCCGAGGAATGGGGACACCGGATAGGTTAGTTCTGACGCTGCGGGGAGAACCAGGGTTCCCCCCGATTACTCTGCTGTGGCCCCGTACTGAGCCCGGCAGGGGGTGGATGCATGCTCCCCTGACCCCAAATTGAGACCAGGGGGCTGAACGATTAACAGGTACTGACCGCCGGAGTGGGCGGATCAGTTACCCACTACGACAACGTTGTCGACCTTGCTGCGCTCTTGCTTGCCCTTGGCGTTGCATGACAAACGCACGGCGAAGGATGAGTTGTTGCCAGCAGCAGCGGGCAGGGAGGTAAAGCGCTCGGCCCAGCCCTTCTGCTGCCACTGGTCCGCTGTATTCCACGCGGAACCGTCATACCACTCGAGCGTGAGGAACTCGTGGGATTCGTAGTTCTGGCTACGCTGGGCGCAGACGATGGTGACGCCGCCGTACCCGGTGGTACTCACTGAACGGTCGAAGGTGACGATCTTCTTGAGAGCGACGCCCCAGGCGCTGTTGTAGGCGGCCTTTTGTTGCACCTTACAGCGCGAACTGGTGGAGCAGTTCCAGCCGCTCTTATAGGAACCGCTTTCGAAGTCATCCTCGAACAGAACATCGCCCGTGAGTGGATTGTCGATGCACCCTCGGGAATTCCGATAGGAGATCATCGCGGGAATCGTACTGCTGGCGTGGAAGCGGTTCGAGCAGGTCAGGCCGGAGTTCATGGTGTAGCTACTGCAACTGCAGTGACCTGCGTTCCAATTGTGGCCCAGCTCGTGGGCGGAGAGGTCTGCCGAGCAACTAAGGGACCCACAGCAGTTCGATTGGACCAGGCCATAGCCCGAGTTGTTGCTGCAGATGACACCAAGCCATGCGATCCCAATGACGTTGCCGTCCAGGTTCTTGCCGGTGAACAGGTGGGCCACATCGCGCTTGATATTGCCCTGGTTATTGTTCCACTCGGTGCGGAACTGGTTCAGGAGGCCGCCTGGGTCTGTGGACGTGTAGGGGCCCTGCGAGGTGCGGACGATAATCTTCTTGATCCGGTGGGTGATATCGACATCACGTTCGTACTGCACGTCCATCGTGTTGATGACGAGCTCGATACGGTTCTTCACCTTCGACTTGTTTCCGTACGATTGGAAGAACTTATAGTCACTGTCGATACCGAGGTCGGCCGTGTAGTGCATCCCCATCGTGTAGGTGTTGCCGCCCGGGGGTGGCACGACCTTTGGGTCGTTGTCCGCCAGGCGATCCGCACCACAGGTGCCAGGACGACTGATTGTGTCATCATTGTGGTAGAGCACGTACTGGTTCGAGGACGCACCCGGTACCCGGGCGACCAGGGGCTCGAGCCAGTAGTCGTCGCCACTGGTGAGGCTGATGCGTGCATACAGGCCATCGTCCATCAGGGAGCCGGCGACCACACTGCCAGGGTCTTCCAGGATGGCGCCGCGCATGGTCCGGAAGTCCCCGGGGTCGACTTCCCGCTGTCCCGCCGCATCGGCGACGATGAGGCCGAAGCCCGCGCTGCGAATAGAGAATGGGGACATCTCCATCGTGACAGGCATTCCAGCCAGATCGAGGTCAGTCACCAGCGTCTGGCCAGGGACGAAGGGGCCGTTGAGGGTGATGATATTGCTGCTCTGGAGGCCGAACGCCATATTGGTTTGCGTTTGCAGCAGGTTGCCTTGGGTGTGGCCAACCGCGCACAGGCCGAGCAGGGCGGTAGAGAGGTAGAGGCTCTTCATGGGATTACTGTTGAGTCGGGGTCTTGGCTTTAGGCCTGGGTTTCTGAAGGAGGATGGACACCGCTAGACTACCACAAAGCGACCAACGGCCCCAATTCTGGCACTTTAGGCACATTTCGGTCCCGATCTGAGAATGGCGGGACCCGCGGCTTGCTGGGGTCAGGTGGCGTCCTGGTGGCCGCGCGCCAGGGCGTCCCGGATCAACTCGGTGTTGGGCGTTTCAATCAGGCCCACCTCGGTAATGAGGCCCGTTACCAGCCGGGCTGGGGTGACATCAAAAGCAGGGCTGTACGTAGCCACGCCCTCGGGCGCCGTACGACGGCCGAAGCCCTCGGTGATCTCCGCCGCAGGGCGCTCTTCGATAGGGATGAGGGAACCATCCGCGAGGGTGGGGTCAATGGTGGAGAGGGGGGCCACGACGTAGAACGGGATGTCGTGTGCCTTTGCGCAAAGGGCTACACCATAAGTTCCGATCTTGTTGCAGACGTCTCCATTGGCGGCGATGCGATCGGAGCCCACGAAGACCGCGTCCACCTTGCCCTCCTGCATGACGCGGGCAGCCATGCTGTCGGTGATCAGGGTGACGTTGATGTCGGCCTGCATCAACTCCCAGGCTGTGATGCGGGCACCTTGCAGGAGAGGCCGGGTTTCGTCGGCAAATACGTGGATGGTCTTGCCCTGCTCGGCAGCCACGTACATGGGGGCCAGCGCGGTACCCATGCCGGCTGTAGCGAGGGCCCCCGCGTTGCAGTGGGTCAGAAGGGAGTGCCCATCGGAGATGAGCTCTGCTCCAATCTCGCCCATACGGCGGCAGGTGGCCCGGTCGGAATCATAGATCCCGTGCGCCTCCTCGAAGAGGCCGCCGATCAGGGCCTCTACGTCCGCGCCTGCTGCCTCATCCCTCTCCATTCGGGCTCGCATGCGATTCAGCGCCCAGAAGAGGTTGACCGCCGTGGGGCGAGCCGTGGCCAACTCATCGCAGACGCCATGGACATGTTCGATAAAGGCACTGCGCTCCAGGCCGCCTTGGTCTTGAATGCCCAGGAGCACTCCGAATGCGGCGGCGACACCGATGGCTGGAGCGCCACGTACCGCCAAGCGGTAGATGGCGTCCACCATCTGGGGGACCGTTTTTACGAGCAGCTGTTCGTGCTGCTCCGGAAGGAGGGTCTGCTCCACCATGGAGACATGGCCCGGGCGGCCCGCGACCCAGTGCAGGGTCTGAACGTGAGCGTTGTGCGTCAAACTCCCTGGGCCTCTCCAGCGGCCTCCTTGAGGCGCGCTTGAAGCTTGGAGTCCTTGGCGACCACGGCGGCGGCTTGCTCTTGACGGTAGGACTCGACCCTCTCGGCCAGTGCGTCATCGCCCAGGGCGAGGATGCGCGCGGCGTGGAGGGCAGCGTTGACCGGGCCCCCCGAGCCAGCCCCCAGGGTCGCGACGGGAACACCCCCGGGCATCTGGACGGTGGCCAGCAGGGCATCGAGTCCACCGAGGGGGGGATTGTCCATGGGAATGCCCAGGGCGGGAAGGTTCGTGTGGGCAGCCACGACACCAGCCAGGTGTGCCGCACCGCCGGCGGCGCAGATGAAGACGCGCACGGACTGCGCAGGGGCCTCCTCCTGAACGAACGAAGCCAGGGCCTCGGGGGTGCGGTGGGCAGAGAGCACCCGGGCCAGGCAGGGGATCTCGAGCTTGGCCAGAACGGCCAGGCAGGGCTCCAGTCTCTTCAGGTCCGAGTCGGACCCCATGAGCAGTGCAACTTTCACGATGTGACCTCCACAGGGGAAGAGCCGGTGATCAACTGACAGATCTCAAGGTAGCTCATGCCGACCTTGGACAGGACTGCGGCGTCCAGCTCGGGCGCCGGGTACTCCTTGTTCCAATCAAGCGTCTCCAGGTAGTCGCGCAGAATCTGCTTGTCGTAGCTCGGTGGGCTGATGCCGACCCTATAGAGGTCCTCTGCCCAGAAGCGCGAGGAGTCTGGTGTCAGGGCTTCGTCGATGAGAAGCGTCTTGCCATTCCAGGTTCCGAGCTCGAATTTCGTGTCGGCCAGGCGTATTCCTAGCTTCGCCAATTCCCTGGTGCCCCGCTCGAAGAGGGCCATGACGTAGGCCTCACCTTCCTCGTAGCGCTCCTTTCCGACAAGATCAGCAGCCTCGGCAGGCGAAAGCGGACGGTCGTGAGCCTCGAACTTGGTGGTCGGGGTCAGGATGGGCTCCGGCAACTCCTGAGCGAGCCCCAGGCCTTCGGGCAGTGGGATGCCGCACACCGTCCCCGATTGTTGGTACTCCTTCCAGCCGGAACCCGCGATGTGTCCACGCACGACCCACTCGATGGGATCCGGTTCGCAGCGTTTGACGATCATGCAGCGCCCATCGAGGCGCTCGCGCCACTCGCTGTCGAGACCGTCGACTTCAGATAGGTCGGTGCCGAGAAGGTGATTCGGGAGGATGTCAGGGGTGCGCCCAAACCAGTGCTGTGCAATGGAGGTAAGGACGCGTCCCTTGTGGGGGATCCCGTCATCCATCACCACGTCAAAGGCAGAAATGCGGTCGGTGGTGACAAAGAGGAGTCGGTCGGAATCGATCTCGTAGATGTCGCGTACCTTGCCGCTGGCGATCTGCTGGAGGCCGGGAGGGGCGTTGTCGCGCCCGAGGTAGATGGTGTCGTTGCACATGGGTCGATTGGGGGCTGTCAGGATGATTGAGTCGAGGAGTATGTCAGGGTTGCCGAGTGACTACAATCCGGAGCAATGGAGACCACCACAAGCGAGTCGAACCGCCCCGGGGTGACGATCCTGCCGGGCCAAAGCGTTGAAGGGACGATGGGGGTTCCCGGATCCAAATCCCTGGCCCAGCGGCACCTTCTGGCGGCCTTCCTGGCGCAGGGCCGAACCCAGGTGGAGTGCGTGCCGGAATGTGGCGATGTGGAGGCCCTATTGGGGGCCTTGCGGTGCCTCGCAGGGGATGAGTGGGGGCAGGACGGCGTCTATGAGGGGGGGGGCTGGGCCTCCAGTGAGGCTCACGGGGAACGAACCACCCTGTCCGCTGGGGAGTCGGGGACCGCCGCGCGCCTCCTGACCGCATGCCTGGCCCTTGGCGGCCCATCCAGAGGGCCGGTGCATCTTGCGGTAGAGGGCAGCTTGGCTCTCCGTTGTAGCCGTGCTCTTATCGAGTCACTCGTGGGGGCCGGTGCGATGCTCGGGCCGCCTTCCGTGCTCCAGGCCGCGCCCGATTCTTCCTGGCCGTTGGACATTGACCCCGTTGCCTGCCCCGGACAGTTGACCCTCCGAGATCCCGCTTCAAGTCAGGAGATCAGCGCCCTTCTTTTTGCTTTGGCCGCGCGTGGTGGAGGGCGTTTGACGGTGAGGGGCAGCATGCCGAGTGAGCCCTACATACGCATGACCGAGTCGGTGCTCGCTGATTTCGGCGTCCAGGTCGATGAAGTCGATGGTCTGTTCTCGGTTACCGGCAGGCTGCGTGCGCCCGCACATGCACTGGTTGTTGAGCCGGATGCTTCCGCGGCTGCTGTGGTGTTGGCCGCCGGGTGCGTCAGCGGGGGGGGCGTGCGGGTCCCCGGTCTCACCTCGAGTTCGACCCAGGGGGACCTGCGCATCATCGAGTACTTAGGCAC